>DATJIP010000199.1:0-17105 GCA_035493235.1 Steroidobacteraceae bacterium | reverse complement strand
GCCGCCGGCGAGCACGCTGCTGACAGCGTTCGTCGTCGGCAGCTTCCACGCAAAAATCGCCAGAATCACTCCCGCAGCGAGACCAGCCGACGAGGCCTGCCATGCTGGCCGGCGAAACACGCCCAGAAGAACGAGCACCGTCACGATCGGGATCGCCGCAATCACGCACGACCAGAGCAGACTGCCGCCGATCGGCGTGACGAGCTGGTGGAACATTCAGACTCCTCTCGCCGGCAGTCGCGCCGCAATCCACTCGATCCAGTGACGCACGGGAATCTCTGAGGCGCCGGCGAGGTGAACGATGCAGCCGACGTTTGCAGAAAGACTCACATCCGGTCGGGATCCCTGGAGCGCTTCGAGCTTGCGATCGCGCAACTGTTCGGCCACCGCCGGCTGCAGGATCGAGTACGTACCCGCCGAGCCACAACAAAGGTGGCTATCGGCAAAGGGCACCACGACTGCGCCGAGCGATTCGAGAACCTTCTCCACTTCGCCGCGAACCTTCTGTGCGTGCTGCAACGTGCAGGGCGGATGAAACACGACTCGTTCTTCCTGCCGCCTGACTTGCTGCGTCAATTGTTCGACGTGTTGCGGCAACACTTCCGCAAGGTCGCGCGTCAACTCGACGATCCGCGCTGCCTTCGGCGCATACACCGGGTCATTGCGCAGAAGGTGTGCGTACTCCTTCACCATGCAAGCACAGCCCGAAGCGTTCATCACGATCGCCTCCACTCCGCTCTCGATGTGCGGCCACCAGGCATCGATGGTGCGACGGATCTCATCGAGCGCATCGTCACCAAGATGATGGCGAAGCGCTCCACAGCATGCCGGCTTCGGTGTGACTGCTTCGATCTGCAACGCATCCAGCACGTGCATCGTTGCAGCGTCGATCTCCGGCGCCAGAGATGGTTGAACGCAACCTGGTGGCAGCAACATCCGACGCGCGTGCTGACGCCCACGCACCGCCGTTGCAGCGCTTCGCCGAACCGGAACCTTGCGACGCAAAGTTTGCGGCAGCAGTGGGCGAACCCATTGCCCAAGCTTGAGCGCCGGACCGAACAGCTTTCCCGTCAATCCGCGTTTCAGCGCTGAGCGTTTGAGTCTGTCTCCCCAGGAACGATCGACCTTCTCCTCGACGATCCGCCGGCCAATGTCGATCAAGCGGCCGTACTGGACGCCCGACGGACAAGTCGTCTCGCACGCCCGGCAAGTGAGACAACGGTCCAGATGCAGCTGCGTTCGCTCGCTCGGCTGCACTCCCTCCAGCACTTCCTTGATGAGATAGATGCGTCCGCGCGGACTGTCGAGCTCGTCGCCGAGCACCTGATAGGTCGGGCACGTTGCCGTACAGAATCCACAATGCACGCAGCTGCGCACGATGTCGGCTGCGATGGCGCCATCCGGATCGTGCTGCAGATCTTTCGAAAGCTGTACTTTCACTAGAGCGCTCGGTAGAGACGGCCCGGATTGAAGATGCCCGCTGGATCGAAATGAGCTTTCAGACGCTTGTGGACTGTCATCAACGGCGCGGACAACGGCGTGAACACATCGCCGCTGGCCTCGCCTCGAAATTGTGTTGCATGTCCTCCTCCCTGCTGCGCAGCTGCTCGCACTTCCTGCGCTGCCTGCGACGTTCGCACCCACCTGAGCGCACCGCCCCACTCGATCAATTGTCTGCCGTGCGACTCAAGGGCTGGCAGCGTCGAGGGCACACTCACGCGCCACAGCGCCTCCGTGCCTGCGAAGAACGGGTGGGTCTGCTCGCGAATGTCGTGCCAGAGCGCGGCCGCACTCGATGCAACCATCAGCTCGCCGCCGAGGCGACTGCGCGCATCTGTGACGGCGGCACGACTCCCCGACAATCGCACGCTCAACACACCTGCGTGCCACACCGATGCCGAAAGCGGCAAAGGTTGTCCTGCCCAGTCATTGAGCCGATCCAGCGCTTCGCGTTGGTTCAGCTCGAAACTCAGCGTGAGCTCTGTGGACGGTTGCGGCAAGACCTTCACCGATACTTCGAGGATGACGCCGAGCACGCCGAGCGAACCGACGAGCAGACGCGCAAGATCGTAGCCCGCCACGTTCTTCATGACGCTGCCGCCGAAGGTGAGCACTTCACCCCGCCCGTCCATCATCCGAGCCCCAAGCACGAAATCGCGCACGCCGCCGTAGCAAGGACCGTATGCCGTGCGGCGCGGACCAGCGAGCCCCGCAGCAATACATCCGCCCAGGGTTGCAGTGCTTCCGAAATGCGGCGGCTCGAACGCAAGCATCTGGCCGCACTCGGCCAGCGTGCTCTCCAACTCCGTCAACGGAGTTCCAGCACGCGCCGTGACGACCAGCTCACTGGGCTCGTACGCAATCACACCCGAGTAGCTGCGCGGATCGAGAACGGAACCGGTGGTGGCATTGCCGTAGAAATCCTTCGTGCCACCGGCGCGAATTCGCAAAGGAGCCCGCTTCGACGCAGCCTCGCGCACCGCCTCGCGCAAAGCGGTAACAGCTCCCTCAGTGCTCACCTCGGCGACCATCAGTACCGGGGCAGCTCTGCGAACGGGAGCTTTCCCGAGCTCACGCGCATGCGGCCATACTCCGCGCAGCGATGCAGCGTCGGAATCACTTTGCCTGGATTCAACAACTGCGCCGGATCGAAGGCACGCTTGACGGCGACAAACGCCTCGCGCGTGTTCGGATCGAACTGCGAGCACATCTGATCGAGCTTCTCGACGCCCACGCCATGCTCGCCGGTGATCGTGCCGCCGATCTCGATGCAGCGCTCCAGGATCTCGGCGCCGAATGCTTCGGCGCGCGCGACCGACTCCGGATCGCCGTCGTCGAACAGGATCAGCGGATGCAGGTTGCCGTCGCCGGCGTGAAAGACATTGGGGCAACGCAGCTGATACTTGTCCTCCAGCGCTTGAATAGTCCGCAGCATCTCGCCGAGTCGCTTGCGCGGGATCGTGCCATCCATGCAGTAGTACGCGGGCGAAGCGCGGCCGGCCGCCGGGAACGCATTCTTGCGACCGGCCCAGAAGCGCAACCGCTCCGCTTCGCTGTTCGATACCTGGATGCGAGTGGCGCGTGCCGATCGCAACACGGCGCACATGTGTTCGATCTCTGCGTCGACTTCCTCCGGCGTGCCATCGGACTCACACAACAGGACCGCTGCAGCCTCGAGGTCGTACCCTGCATTCGCGAATGGCTCGACCAAGCGGCTTGCAGCCTGGTCCAGCATTTCGAGTCCTGCGGGGATGATGCCGGCCGCTATCAATGCAGCCACTGCATCGCCGGCGTCCCCAACGTCCGCGAAGCTCGCCATGATGCATCGTGCAAGGCGCGGGCGCGGCACGAGCCGCACAGTGACCTCTGTCGTAACAGCGAGCATGCCCTCAGAGCCAATGATCGCAGCTAGCAGATCCAGACCCGGCGCATCCGGCGCATGGCTACCGAACTCCACCGACTCGCCTTCCATCGTCACACCACGCACTCGCAATACGTTGTGCACCGTGAGTCCATACTTCAGGCAATGCACCCCGCCCGAGTTCTCGGCGACATTGCCGCCGATCGTGCAGGCAATCTGGCTCGACGGATCGGGTGCGTAGTAGAGCCCGTGCGGTGCGGCCGCTTCGCTGATGGCAAGATTGCGAACACCGGGCTGAACGGTCGCGGTCCGGGCCCGGGGATCGATGGCGATGATCCGATTGAGCTTCGCCAGCGACAGCAGTACGCCAGCGCTATGAGGTAAAGCACCGCCCGACAGGCCAGTGCCGGCGCCACGCGGCACGACTGGCACGCCGCGCGCATGACAGAGCCGAAGCACCTCGACGACCTCGACCTCCGTCTCGGGGAGGACGACAATCATCGGCAGCTGACGATGGAGCATGAGGCCATCGCACTCGTACGGCCTCGTATCCTCCGTCTGCCACAGGATGGAGTGCTGCGGGAGCAGCTCGCCCAAGGCCGAAGCCAGTTCCCGCTGTGTCGTCATGCCGCCGAATTCTCCGATACTCTGCAACAGGAGGCCGTCGTGCAACGATTTGCATACACCTGCGCCGCGCTGCTCATTCTACAGCTCAGCTCGGCCGCTCGCGCCGAAGAGCCCTCCTGGGTCGGAATCTACGTCAACGATGAGCAGTCCGACGCCGGCGTACAGAAGGCGATCGAGGCCGCGATAGCGGACATGAACTTCATCACCCGGTCGGTCGCGCGCAGCCGGCTGAAGAAGACGAACACGCTGGCTCACCGCATCGCCATCACTCGCCAGGCCGAGACGATCACCGTGAGGTTCGACGAGCGCAAGCCGGCCGAGATGCCGGCCGACGGCCGCGTAGTCAAATGGACCGGCGAAGACGGCGAGCAGTTCGACGTGTTCGCTCGGACCGATGATGGCCGCCTGGTGCAGACATTCAAGGCGGAGGACGGACAGCGGGTGAACGCTTTCACCGCAGAGGATGCGCAGCGCCTGACGCTAGAGGTCCAGGTCACCAGTCCGCGTTTGCCGAAGCCGCTGACTTACGCTGTGCGCTATAAGCGTGCGGTCGAGAAGTAGCTGACATGTTCATCGGTCGCTACGGCGCGTCCCATCACTGATCGCAGATTTCAGGGTTCTTCCGCGGGAGCTTGCTCCGCCTCGGCGGGAGCTTGCTCCGTCTCGGCGGGAGTTGGCTCCGCCTCGGCGGGAGTTGGCTCCGCCTCGGCTGGCGCTGCCTCTGCCGCCGCGGCATCGACTGCGACATCCGGTGCGATCTCACGCTTGGGACCCGAGAAGTACCAGCCCGCGGCGGCGACTGCCAGCAGGCTCAACGCCACGACGATGACAGTTCGCCTCGACATCCAGCCCGAGCCCGCGGAGCCCGAGCGCTTCGGATTCGATTCCACGTGTCGTTCCAGCTGCTTGGCCAGCACATCTACATCGGAATCCCAGCGTGCATGGGTCAGCTCGACACCATTGCGATAGGCCAACTCCTTCAGCACATCGGGAAGCTGCTCTGCCCGCGGCATCTTCGCGCCCTGCACCAGCACCGGCACGACCGGAATGTCCCGCTTCAAGGCCGAGGCGGTCTCGAGCCTGACGAAATCGGCGGGGTCGTCGAGACGGCGTGCCCCCGACTGATCCTTGGCGTCAAGCCAATCCTTGCCGATTAGCGCCAGCAGGACGCCACAGGACGCCACCTGCTCGTCGATGACGCGGCGAAAATCCCGGCCCGGCTCGATCCCGGCCACGTCCATGAACACGGCGCTCTGGCCGAAATGCTTGACGAGATCATCGAACAGACGGCCCGCCTGGCCCTCGGCGTCGTCCCTGCGGTAGCTGATGAAGATGGCGCGCATGTCGACCCTCCTTCTCCCGTGAGGCTATCACACGGATGATGGTCGGCAGGCCCGCAGATTTTCAAGCTGCAGCGCGCTGCTCGTACCTCAACGCCACCACCCCCGAGCTGAACTGCCGCCGGCTCACGAGCTTCACCGGCGCGAGGCCGAGAAGTAAGCTGCAGTCAGAGATGATCACGCTGTACCAGTTTCACTGGTCCCATTTTGTCGAGAAGGTGCGCTGGGCACTCGATTTCAAGCGGTGCGCCTGGTCGGCGGTCGACGTGGATCCGTTCACGAAGAAGCAATTGCGCGAGCTGCCGAGCGCAACAGCACCTGTCAGCGGGCAGCAACTGTTTGTGCCGATGATTCACGACGACGCCAGCGGCGCTGTCGTCGCCGAGTCCTCAGCCATCCTGCGTTACCTCGAGGCTGCTTGCCCCACTCCGGCGCTTTTTCCCGCCGAGGAAAGCGAGCGCCGGGAAGTGGAGCGCTGGCTGCTGTGGCTGGACTCGACCGTCGGTCTCGCGACGCGACGCCTGGCTTACACGCAGATCGTCCTGGAGCGGCCCGGCTATCTCGTGGATCTGTTCATTCCGCAGCTGGCAGATGGCAAAGGCAGCAAGCTCGCTCGGCGCGCCGCCAGCATGACGATCTCTGGTGTGCTCGCGCAGCGCTTCCGCTTTCTGCACAACCGCACGGATCGCGTGTTCGAGCAACTCGAGCAGTATCTGCTCCTCGCCGAACGGCGGTTGCGCTCACGTCGCTTTCTGGTCGGCTCTTCGTTCACCGCTGCGGATCTCACGCTCGCATCCTTGTTGCGGCCGGTGACGGTCGTGCCGTTCTTCCGCGATCACCCACGCTTGCAGAGTTTGTTCGCCTGGCGCCGCGCGCTCCTGGAAGAACACCATCGCGATATCGAGGTCGGTTACGAGAAGGCGTTGCACGAGATCAGAACGCAGCGCGGCTGGTCTCTGGGCGCGGTGAGCTGGTTGCCCTCATCCCAACGCAGCGACGAGAGTGACCTCACTGATATCCCGGCACTGCAAGCGACTACCAACGATCAACAGCCAGTCGGACGCTCGACCGCGCTCCTCGGTCCGCTGCGATTTCTCCGTTTAAAGCTGACGAGCGGACTGCGACGGATGCCCTATCCGTGAAGCTCGGGTCTCACTGTGCCGCGCGCGCGGCGCGGCCGGGAAGGACGCCTGCTACGAGTTTTCCGTCGCTGACCACCGGAGTGCCGTTGACCAGCACGAATTGAATGCCCTGCGAGTACTGCAGCGGCTTCTCGAACGTGGCTTTGTCGATCACGCGATCCGCGTCGAAGACCGTGATGTCTGCATCGGCGCCGACCTTGATGCGGCCCTTGGCCTTGAACGCTGCCGCGCGATTCTCCAATCGCTGAGCAGGCATCAGCGTCATCTTGCGCAGCGCAGTCATCAGATCGAGCGCCTTCTCCTCCCTCACGTACTTGCCGAGCACTCGCGAAAAAGTGCCCTGGCCCCGCGGATGAACGCTTGCGCCCGTGGTCGGCATGCCATCGCTGCCGATCATCACGATCGGATCCGCGATCGCGAGGCGCACGATCGGTTCGGGAATCATGAAGATGACGACCTCGCCGCCCTCTTTCCGGTAGCGCTCGAAGGTTTCGGCAGTCAACCGTTCGCCGGTCTTGACCCATTGCAGATCGCCGTAGCTGATCCGCATGCGCTCCTGCCAACCCGGATCGAACACTGCGCTCTCCAGGCCCGTGCTGCCGGCCACATAGGGATAGCACTCCGTCGTCACGTCGGTGCCCTGCGCCTTCGCGGCTTTGATCATTGCGAGCAGTGCCGGCGTATCGCGTAATCCCATGCTGGTGATGTGGACGACGTGCAAGGGAGCTTTGGATTGGCTGGCCGCGGTGATCACTTCCTCCAGTGCTGCACGACCGGTCTCAGGAGGTTTGTCGCCGGCGTAACGCAAGTGAACGTGCACTGGCGCGCCGTACTTGGCCGCAACTCGGAAGACATCGAGCACTTCCGCGCGCGTCGCCGCGGCGGTGTAGTTGATGCCCATGCCGACGGCCAGCGCGCCTTGCTTCAACCCGGCGTCGATGCGTTGATCGATCTGCGCAAGCTCGGCGTCTGTGGCCGCGCGATGAGCTGCGTCGCCCGTGGGCAGGAACGTGCCTGGATCCTTCATCACTTTCATGCGCGTCGGGATATGCCCGATGCTCACGCCGAAGTTGATGAGTGACTTGCCTTCGCGTTCCGCATACCAGCCCGCGACATCGGCCGTCCCGGCCTCAAGTTCGAGCGAAGTGGTCACGCCGTCGTGCGCCTGGAACTCGTAGTTCTTCGGTGCCTGACCATGCTCGTGCAGATCGATGAAACCGGGCGCGACGACCAGTCCCTTGGCGTCGATGGTGCGCCGGCCCTGCAGCGGCTGAGCCGAAATGGCCGCAACTTTCCCGGCACGCAGACCGACGTTCCTCACGGCATCAAGGCCGGACTCGGGGTCCATGACGCGGCCGTTGACGATCACGACATCGTAGGCATCGTCGGCTGCGAGCGCAGGGGTCGCCATGAGGAAAGACGCGATGAGCGTCAAGGCGAGTGTCTTATAAAGCGTCATGTGTTGAAGCCCGGTGCGCCAGAGTGCGCGGAATATAGCAGTATCCGGCAGCTTTCCCGACGTACCTATTTGCGACGGCCGCATCAAGCGCGACGCTGGCAGCTCATATGAGCGTGCTTCATGTCTCCATCGACGGCCTCGACCGTCGCAGCCTGACCGCCCTCGGCACCAGCCAGCGCGTCGTGGTGGTTGGTCACCGCGTGAATGCGCGCACCGGCAAGGTCACCATCGATGCCTATATCACGCCGGTGCAGGAGAAGTGGCTACGCCGGCATGGCTACCCCGTTACCCTGATCGAGAAGATCGACGCCAAGGCGCGTGAGCGTCAGCGGGAAGGTCGTCGCGGCACCCAGAAGCGAATCTCCCGAGGCCGCTACGGCGATGTCATCTGGGGCGGCGGGTACCTGAACGCGGACGAGATTGAGAAGGCGATGGCGCTGGGCGAGCAGAACCATCCTGACTACATTGAGCGCATCGCTCTGCCGAACAAGACCTGGGAAAACCGGCGTTGCCACGCAGTGCGCATCGGCAAAGGCCGCGGCGCCAGGCGGGTTGGCATCTGCTTCATCAGCGGCGTGCATGGCCGCGAATGGGGCGGCCCCGACATCCTCGTGTACTTCGCCATGCGACTGCTGCGCGCCTATCGCGACGGCCGGGCGATCCGGCTCGGCAGGAAATCATTCACTCGCGCACAGGTTCGCAGGATCGTCGAGACCTGCGACATCATTCTCTTTCCGCAGGTCAATCCCGATGGCCGCCACTTCAGCATGGCGCGCCACCCGATGTGGCGGAAGAACCGGCGACCGGCGCCACGCGGGCGCGGCCCGAAAAGCATCGGCGTGGACATCAATCGCAATTTCCCGATCCTGTGGCGTTTCGATCGCCACTTTGCGCCCGGCACGGTCAGCAGCACTCACAAGCCCGGCGACTATGAAACGTACGTGGGGCCGCGCGCCGGCTCCGAGCCCGAGACGAAGAACGTCATGTGGCTGCTCGATCAGTTTCCGCAGATCCGCTACTTCATCGATCTGCACAGCTACGGCGAGACGCTGCTGCACAGCTGGGGCAGCGATCAGAATCAATCGCACGATCCGGCCATGTGCTTCAGCAACAAGGCTTACGACGGCAAGCGCGGGCTCATTCACGATGACGTCTATCGCGAGTACATCCCGGCCGCCGATGAACGGCGCGCACAACATCTCGGCCGTAAGCTTGCGGGCGCTATCCGACAGGTGCGCGGCAGAAAGTATCGCGTCGAACAGTCGGTGGGACTCTATCCGACGGCAGGATCGACTGACGACTACGCCTACAGCCGTCACTTCATCGATCCGTCGAAGGCCAAGATCATCGCGTACACGATGGAATGGGGCCGCACGCGCGTCTCGACGCCGTTTCATCCGCCGTATCCGGAAATGCGCAAGGTCATGCGCGAAGTGACGGCAGGTCTGCTCGAGTTCTGCGTGCAGGCGACCAACAGGTGATGCCCTACGGTGGGACCGTGTGTTCGCGCAACTCCCGCCGAAAGCCAGCGCTGACATTCGCATGGGCAACTACGAGCGCCTGTTCGATGAAGCACGCGTGCGCGTTCGTGCGTGGGAGAAGGCGCACCCGAAGTGAGTACGGTGGGCCATCCTTGGCCCGCCTACGGGGAACCCGCCTATTTCTTGCGAACCGCTTTGACGGCGGCTTCGGCGTTGATGAAGCCGTAGCCGTCGACATCGGTCCAGCCGTGGCCGATCAGGTTGAAGAACTCGCCGCTGAAGCGGCTGCCGTCTTCGTACGTGCCGAAGAACCGGGCACCGCTGTGCACGACTTCACCCGACGGGAGCCGCACACCGTCGCCGAGCAGGTCGGCCGACCTGCCGTTGATAGCACCGAGCGCTCCTGCCCCATCGGCCTCGTCGCGGTCGATGCCGAACGAAACCACATCGCCGCTGCGGAACGAGCCCGGCGCGAACGTCAGGTCGAGTTGCTGCCACTGACCCGCGACCGCCGGCGGTCCAGCCGGTAGCGTCGGCGTGCCCAGAATGTCGGCCGCAGTGATGCCGATGGTGCGCCCCACTACGAAGGGCTGGCCGTTCGGTGCCGGGCGCGTGTCGAATACCAGGCCCTCCGGCGTTTCCGTCGGATTCGCTGCGCTGAGGTTGAGCGACAAGCTCTTGAGCCGCTTGCTGCCGAACTGCGTCAGCGTGAACACGTTTGGATCGGTGCGGCTGACGCTCGTAAACCAATCGCTCTGTGCGTTGATGGCAAACAGATTCGATCTCGAGAGCGCGAAGCCCGAAGACCAATATGGATCGAGATCGTGCCGGAATGCGCTCTCCTGCAGGATCTCGCGCATGCGCTTCGGTTTCACCTTGCCGCGCCCACCAGCGGCATCCAACACCAGCGCAGCGATGCCAGCAGCATGCGGTGCCGCGGCGCTCGTGCCGAAGAAGTTCGGCAGATCGTCATCGTCCTCGGCTGCGTCGTCGCTGAAGAACGTGTTGTTGGCGCCATCCATCGCGGCCATGTCCGGCTTCTGCCGGATCTCGGGATGCTTCAGGCGCTTGCTGTTCTTGTCGAAATAGATCGTCGACGGGCCAGGCGACGTGTACGGCTCCGGCACGAACGGTGCGAACGCGGCGTATGCCGCCACTCCGCTGGCGCCGTTCGCCGAGTTGTGTCCGTAGGTGATCGGACCGTGGTAGCTGTAGTGCTCCAGCGGTTGCACGCCGGTGAAGCCGACGTAGCGGATGCGATCTGCGACGTTGCGATTGTTCGCAGGCGGCGTGTTGGAACGCGCAATGACGATCTGGAACAGCGCGCCCGGCAGCTGAATGAACTCCACCGGACGATTGGTCAAGCGGTTCTGCTCCGCGCTGGCGAAGACGAAATTGCCGTTGAAGAAGAACAGCAGGTTGTAGTCCGTGAGCACGCGCTCTTCGATCGAGACCTGCTGCACGCGATAAAGGAAGTCGCCGAACTGGTCGGGCTGGAAGCTGTCGACGACCACGGTGTACGTACCGTTGAGCGGCAGCTCCTGGATGGCCGACTCCGGATTGGTGCCGTTGTCGACGAACAGGATGGATTGGCCGTTCGGGTCGAAGACCTCCAGCGTCAGATCGGGATTCGGCGTGCCGGTCGTCGTGTTATCGGCATCGGCGAAGATCTGGACGACCGCGCCCGCCGTCCCCTGGAACGTGAACTGCGTGTCGCCTCCTGCCGGAACGGTGCCCGTGCCCGCTGCCAGAGGGGGACCGACCGGGGTCGGCGGCGCCGGGTCGTAGGGCTCGTTCCACTGCATGACGATGCGCGAACCGCCGCCGATCTGCACGGTCTGCGAAATGTCGACGCTGCTGCCCTCGTCGAAATTGTGGAAGCCGCCGGCATACAGCTCCGGCGGTACGTTGGCGAAGTTCAGCCCGGAGTTCGTCGCCTCCGACGCCGGCACGATACGCAGCTTCGAGTCGTAGCCCATCGTTGCGGGACGATTGCCCGCGGACGAGAAGTAGTGCACGCCCGCCGCAGCCACTTCATCGACTGCTTGCGCGATGATGCCATCCTGGAAGAACGGCTCGGTGTAATAGACGATGTCGTCGACGATGATGTCCGCCTTGAAGCCGGGAATGGTTTTGGATCCATTCGGCAGCCCGGCGAGCGAGCGGATGTTGTCCGCCATGTTCAGTTCGGTGCCATTCGCCGTGGCGAAGCCCAGGCGTGCCTTCGGCGCGAGATCGTGCACGATCTGCGCCATGGCGCGACCTTCGTCGGTGGCGGCCGGCTCCCAATCCTCGAAGACCACGACCGGCTGCGTGTTGCCGAACGGGTTGCCGGGGCCAGGCAGATCGCCAGTCGCAACATCATCTGCCGCGCGAATGTCTCCCGGCGCCTTGTCGAAGCTGTCCGACATCACGCCGACCGTGATGCCTTTGCCATCGACACCTTTGATGCGATCCACACGGTGCTGCACGACGCCCTGGCTCTGCGCTGCGCCGACGTTCGTAACCATGGGGCTCGACGGAACGACCGCGAGCACGCCGGCCTTGCGCGCCAGACTCCGCAGCGCGTTGGTCGGCACATAGGCTTCGATCACGCCGGCGCGGTAGCTCAGATCGGAAGCGGCGACTTCGATGCCCGCCGTGCTGCGCAGGCTTTGCAAGAAGCTGGCGCCTGGAACCTTGCCGTCGAGCGAGATGCGCACCAGAACGCGCCCTGCGTCATCGAATGTCATCGGATGGACTGCGGCCAGCTCCGGAGCCGCGGCACGCAGCAGCGACTTATTGGCGGTGGCGGTGGTGAGCTCATCGAGCCCGCCGCCGAGATTCGGCACCGTATCCTTCGCTTCGACTTGTGCAGCCGAGAGCAGCACAGCGGCCAGTGTGGCCGCGAGCAATTTCGCGTGAACCTTCATGGAAGAAACTCCCCTGTATTTTTTCGAATCGCGATCGACGTTACACCTTCGAGTTGCGCGATTCAACGCGCGGCGCATTCGTTCTGTTCAATTGTGTAAAAGTTATTGAACAGGACAAAACGGACACATGAGTGTCCGCACGACCAGCGTCGAGAGGAGAACCGGGAAGAGCAGGAAAGGACTAGCGCGACGCGGAGCGACGTTGCGTCGATTGCTTGCTGCGTGTCCGACCTGAGCCACTGGCGCCGTTCGCTCGCTGCACGGGCGCCATGATCCACGCCAGCGACAGCGGCTCGTACCGCGCATCCGTGCTGGTGAACAGCAGCTCGCCGATCTCGGCGAGGTATTGATTGATCCGCCGGAGCGTTGCCGGGCTCGGCGATGCGACCAGCCGTGCGAACGCGAGATTTTGCAGCGTCCCGGACGGCCGTGCTTCGGGCGAGCGGATGCCGCGGCGGAAGTCGCGGTTCATCTGACGCGTCATGGTGGTCGTGATCCCGAGCATCTCCCGTGCGTTGGCGGGATCGCGGAGTGCCCGGAACAGACGGATGCGCGGCGCTCTCGTCATGTAGAGAACTTCGCGCCGCCGCCGTACGACGCGGTGGCCCGCTTCGACGACCAGGCCGACCCGTACGAGTTGCTGCAGGTGATGATAGAGAGCGGATGGCTGTGCCCCGACCAGGCGCGCCAGCTCCTTGGCGGACAGCGGTCCGGCGGCGACGAGGCGATCGATGATCTCCAGTCGTCGCTGCGAGACCAGGGTGCGCAGCTGTTTCCGCTGCAACACCCAATAGGTCTGGGACTTCGCCGAGCCCGAGGGCTTACTATTCGCCTTCATATGTTCATCATATTCGATCGCGACCGGGCTTCCGATTCCCCGCTCATCGAGCGGGTGTGGAGCTGCCACAGCGAGAGCGGCGGCACCTTCTCGTCCGTGGCGTCTCCTCACTGCGAGATCGTGTTCAGCCGCATCAATGGAACCACCACCGTGACGTTGCGTGGACCCGAAACCAGAGCGAGGCCGGTGGAGTGTCCCCCAGAGGGAGAGTGGTTCGCGATTCGCTTCAAGCCGGGAACGTACTTCCGATCGCTGCCAGCATGGCGTTTGCTGGACGGCAACGACGTGAACCTGCCAGCAGCAAGCAGCCATTCGTTCTGGCTGCAAGGCGCACGCTGGCAGCATCCGAACTTCCAGAACGCCGAGACATTCGTGGCGCGACTCGAGAAAGCTGGAGTCATTACTCGCGACGCGACCGTCGCGGCAGCTCTCGAGGGAGACCCGCAACTGCTCTCGCTGCGTTCCATCCAGCGCCGCTTTCGTGCCGTTTGCGGAATCACGCACACCACGTTGCGACAGATCGAGCGTGCACGACAAGCGGCTACGCTCCTCACGCAGGGAGCGCCGATCGGCGAGGCGCAGCACGAGGCGGGCTTCTACGATCAAGCTCATCTGACGCGGTCGATGACACGTTACGTCGGCGCCACTCCGGCAACGATCGTTCGGGAAGACCGGCAGCTGTCGTTCTTGTACAAGAAATAAGTGAGAGCGGCCGCTACCTTGCAGACATGAAAACTGTCTGGCTGGGTTGGGTTCTGTGCGGGCTGGTCATCGCGTTCCTGCTGCTCGATGCGATCATGAAGCTCATTGCGCCGTCGTTCGTGCTCGAGGCCGGCCAGTCCATTGGCTTTCCGGGCGTCTCGATGGCTCGCGGGCTGGGGCTGCTGCTGCTCGCATGCACACTGCTCTACATCGTGCCGCAGACTTCTGTTCTGGGTGCAATCCTGGTCACAGCGTACCTGGGCGGCGCCGTCGCAACTCACGTACGGCTGGGACATCCGCTCTTCAGTCATGTCCTCTTCGGCGTCTACGTCGGGATTCTGATGTGGGGCGGCCTGGCCCTGCGGCTGCCGTCCCTGATGGCGATTTTGCGCATCAAGTAGTCACATTCCCTGCGGCTGCTCCGTCTGGGTGGCATGCTGAAACGTATCCAGGCTGGAATGATCGCGGGCATCCTGCTGACCTCATGCGCGACGGTGCCGCAAGTGCCTCCCCCACAAGCGCCTCCTCCGCTTGATGTCGTGCGGGCCAAGTTCGATGCGGTCAATCGGCGCGACCTCGCGGCCATCGTTGCCGCCTATGCCCCGGACGCTCATCTCATGGCGTCCGACTTCTGCGCCCCCAGAAATGGTCGCGATTCGGTCCAGCGCACATACACCGCGCTCCTCGCAATCGAAGACTTGAACGTCAGCGTCGACGAAGCGATCGCCGACGGCAACCGCGTCCTGATGCGAATTCGCGTACGCGGCGCCTTCAAAGGACAGCGCTTCGAGATACCGATCGCCAACTACTTCGAAGTGCGCGCTGGGCTGATTGCGTACGATCTCGGCGTGTTCAACAACGGCACTCGACCGTGCCAGTAATGATCACTGCGCCTCCTCGGCCTTCCGCGCGAACAGCGACTCGCGCACCAGCGCCGGCGGAATCGCGCCAACACTGAGCAAGCGATCGTAGAACTCACTCGGCGACGACGGCTCACCGTACTTCGCGACGTAGTCCTTGCGGATGCCTTCGATCTCCTGCATGCCGATGAGATAGCCGAGCACGTAGGTCGGCCGTACCGTGTACATGTCGACGTCGAGCGCCGCCGCGTAGCGATCGAAGCGCACCTTGTCGGCCAGAAAGGTCACGGCCTCGTCATACGTCATCTTGCCGGTGTGCAGGCTGGAATCGATGATCACACGCGCCGCGCGCCACAGACGATTGCGCAGCTGAGTCAGACGCACATCGTCGCCCTGCAGGAATCCCTGCTCGTACATCATCTCTTCGGTGTACAGCCCCCATCCCTCGGACATCACCGATTCGTGCACGACCTTGCGCAGCAGCCGCGGGTTAGCTTGACGAAACAGTCCTTCCGCGTGATGACCCGGATAAGCCTCGTGCACGGCAATGATCGGGATCCACGCGTTGTGATGCGCGCGCAGCCGATCCTGGCGCTGTGCTGGCGTCATCCACTCTTCGATCGGCGTCAGCACCAGCTTGCCTTCCAAACCCGTGCCGAACGCATCGACTGATTGAAACGTGCCGAACGGGGAGGAGCGGCGCAACGCCGGCGGCGTGTCGATCGTGATGACGCGCTCGCCCGGCGGCAGCGTCACGATCCTGTGTGCGATCACGAACGCTTTCGCCGCGTCGATCTGGGCTTGGTACGCCTGCTTGATGCCATCGGCAGGCGGGTGATCGTCTTTGAGCTTTTCGTAGACGTCGGTCCAATGCTTCGCGCCGGGCTGGATGCGTTGTGCGACCTGCTGCGCGAGCGCTTCGGTTTCCGCAAACGCTTGCTTGCCGCGCGCGAGGATCGCGTCGGCATCGGCGTCGAGGAACCAGCGATGCTTCAGCACGTAATCATAATTCTCTTTGCCGAGCACCCAGGTTCCGGTCGAGCGTGGCAACAAGTCTTCGCGCAGGAACTTGTGATACCCGTCCAGTGCAGCGAGCGCAGTGTCCGCTGCTGCACTCAGCGCCTTCCCCTGCTCTCCTGCTTGCTTCGCGAGATCCGGCGCGCCTGCGCGCAGCAGCTTGATCGTGCCTTCGGTCCTGAAGATTGCAGACTCCGTATAGCTGCGCGGCGGCTTGACCAGATTCTTGCGGCCGTGCTCGATGCGCGCCGGCACCAGCGCCAGCAGCGTCGTCAGCGCGGCGGCTCGCTCCTGTGGCGTGCCCGGAGTCGTGGGCTCGAGTGCGCGGCCGATCTCGGCAGCGGGCACATACAGCGACGCATCGTTCTCCCACACTCGGCGTGCCTCCGCCGTGTGGACCGTCGCTTCGAGCAGACCGATCATCAGGCGGCGGTCGATGTCTTCTTCGTGCGACAGACCCTCGGCGTCGATCCGCCGAACCTTCTCCAGCAGCTCACGCCGGGTGTCGATCTCTTTCTTGAAGCCCTCTGCCGACAGGTCGGCGCGCAGGCCGCCCGCCTCGTCATCCTCCTCCTGGCGTTCGAGATCCGCGTATTGCTGGATGAGCGGCTCGAGCGCCGTCGATGCTGCCGCAGGCGCAGCGGCCGCCGGCGGCTCCTGCTGCTTGCCGCATCCGCTGAGAACCATCGCCACGATGGCCGCACTGATCACGAAACTTTTCATATGGATCGCTCTCCCCTCGAACCTCGATGCAGGCGCAGGAGTTAGTTGCTGGGCTCAGGCACTGACATCTACCCGGAAACCTCTGACGGCGCCACCTCGAAATGCGCACACGGGCCACGACACTATCCCACGCAATTCCGCTCCTGTTCTTGTTCGGTGTCTTCGCTGCCGGCTCGACCTACGGGTACTTCATCCATAGTAGCGAAGTGTTTCCGTACAGCGCCCTGAAGGAGGCCAAAGTGGCCTACGACGCGCTGCGCGCAGTGTCACGGCGCAAGGAGCCGTCGAGCTTCCTTGCCTATGTTCCCGCTACCGTCCAGCGGCCGAGCGCCGCGCAAGTCGCCGCCCAACAGCCGGACGACTGGATCCTGGTGACCGGCGGTCCTTACGAATTCCTCGACGAGTGTCCGCGGTTCGGCTGTCTCGCCTGGATCGTAGATCGCAACGGCAAGGTCATTCATCACTGGGAAGCCGATCTCGACGAGCTCTGGCGCGATGCCGCCCACGAGTACGTCGGCAAAACCGGGCCCACGAATTTCAAATGGGTGGGCACGCACCTGCTGAACGACGGCAGCCTGCTGGTCGCGTTCCACAATGATCGTGCCTTTCCGGAAGGCGCTGGCCTCGCGAAGTTCGATCGTGA
>DATJIP010000198.1:0-18337 GCA_035493235.1 Steroidobacteraceae bacterium | reverse complement strand
GAAGAATGGTGCAGCGAGTTGGCACCAGGCGGACCTTATTTCATCGTTTCCTATCCGGAAGGCGGAGTGAATCTGCCTGCAATCGAGACGCTGGTCTACTTGGGATCCGCACAATTGTCGAAGGACGACGGTCAGTCGGGTCTCCACTTCTTGTTTCAGAACGTTGAGTCCTACCATCAGCACGGCGACTGGTCGGCACTGTCTGAGGACTTGGGAAACGATCTTGCGGCTGAAGGTGCCGTGATGTTTTTCGACGAGGACGTTCTCGGAAGCATCGCAGACATCGACGGCCTACTGGTTCTCTTGAACGATCTACGAGAACACATGCGCCTCGGCCTGGGTTGGGATCACGTGCTACCCGAGGACCGGTAGGACGATCGTGAACTGAGCCGCTCAGTTCGGCGTCAGAATCAGTCCGCTGTCGCCATAAACGCCGGCCTGGCCGTTACCTTCGCTCACAACTCCATACGGTCCCGTGACCGTGCGTGACGTGCCGCAGCTTCCGCCGTCGCAAAGCCAACCGCCCGCGGGACCGCCGTTGCCCGGCGGGCTACAGAGTGCGATCAGGTTGAAGAATGCCGGGCCGTTCTCGAAGCCGCCGAAGCCGTCCGCGCGAACCCAGTAGCGTCCCGGATTCACCTTCGTACACCTCTGCAAACCGGAGACGTCGCGCGGGTGCAGCTCACGGCCGTTGATGAACACGCCGGTGCCGCCGCCCGAGGCATTCGCCTTGAGTGGTCCGCCAATGTTCAGGCCGGAGTAGATGAAGCCGCGCGTCGGACCGCCTCTCACTCCCCATGCGCCGCTGATGGTGTCGTACCAATAGTCGGCGTCGAGGATCCGCACTCGAAAGTTCTGCTCGATCTGCGCGAGTTCCTCATCCGACAGCCGGACATCGTTGACCGTGACGTGGCGCTTGCCGCTCTTTGCGGCGTTCGAGCTCGACGGAGCGCTGGCCCGGCGAAACACGTGTTGCTCGCTCTCGCCGTCGACGGTCAGCACAACGGTGAGTGTGTCTGGGTTGTCGATCGTGGCCTTGAGATCGGCGCCGACGCTGGCGTTGCCGGCTCGTCCGCTCAGAGTGTTGCCGCTGCGGCGGGCGGTGAGCGGGGTCGACGTGGCTCCCGTGAAATTGCCGGTCACCGTGCCGTCGTCCGCTTCGATCAGCACGAGGCTGATCGCAGGGTTCTGCTCCTCGACGTAGGTGCCGGAGACGCCGGCGTGAGCGAGGAGCGGCAGCGTTGCGAGCAGAGGTATTCCAAAGCGCATCAAGCGGGACATGGTTGTACCCTCCGGAGGAAAGGGAACTGATCCGTTGACGCTATCTGCGCTCGGTCGTCTCGCAATTCTTCTTGGTGACCGCAGCGCGCGAGTGCGGAGTGAAGCACGAACGCGTTGAACAGGCAACAAGGCCCCGCTCAACGCGCCGCACAATGCGTCAGCTATGGATTGATTCGCGCGAGCGCGTACCCGGGACGGCTGCCGTCGTTAGCAAATCCTCCAAGCAAGATCTTGTCATCCGGCAACACCGCCACACTCTCCGCGCTCGCATCCAGCCCGAAGAACGCGACCTTCAACTTCCCGCTCGCAGCAAACCCGGCATCGAGCGTGCCGGCGTCGTTGTAGCGCGCCAGGCCGAACTGGAATCCGTCGGCCGATCCGCCCACGAGAATCTTCCCGTCTCTCTGCACAGCGACCGACTGCGCGGAGTCCAGCGTGCCGAACACTGTGTCGACAGTTCCACCGCTGCCGAACTTGTCATCGACGCTGCCGTCCGCATTCAATCGCCGCAGCTCGAACTGCGTCACGTTGGCGTTGCCGACGCCGACCTGCTTGCTGCCCACCAGCAAGAGCTTGCCGTCGCTCTGCATCGCCAGGCCTTCGCCGTCGAAGGCGCCGGCGATCTCGACGCTGCCGGATGTACCGAAGCTACCGTCGGGTCTGCCGTCGGGCGTATAGCGCTCGATGCCGGTTCCCGTCCCTTTGCTGAGCGCGCCGCTGAGGACGATCCTGTCATCCGCCATCAGCACGATGTTCTTTGCGCCATCGATGCCAGCGGTGACGTCGGTCACCACCGACCCGGCACTGCCGAACGTCGTGTCGAGGCTGCCATCGGCGTTGAAGCGCGCGAGTCTGAAGTTGTCTTCAGCGGCGGAGAGCGTGTCGTCGCCGGCCAGCAGGATCTTGCCGTCGCTGCGCACCGCGATCGCGAACGCACGGCCGACGACGGTGCTCTTGACCTTGCCCGTCCCGCCGAAGGTGGTGTCGAGGCTCCCATCAGTGTTGTAACGGACGAGCGCGAACGTGAATTCGTCGAACAGCGTGCCGCCACGCACTTCGCTGACGCGCACGTTGCCGGCGACGAGGATTTTCCCGTCGCCCTGAACAGCGACCGCGCGCGCTTCCTCCTGCGTGAAGCCGCCGACGTCAGTCGTGATCAATCCTCCCGTGCCGAAGGTCGCATCGAGGCTGCCGTCGGCGTTGTAGCGCGCGAGCAGGAAGTCGAGGATCGAGCCGCCGGCCATCACGATCTTGCCGTCGGCTTGCACCGCCATCGCGGTGTTCTTGCCGCCAAATGCGGTCGTGGCCTTTCCGGAGCTGCCGAAAGTCGCGTCGAGACTGCCAGCGGTCGACGTTTTGATCGTCGAACAAGTCACGCTGACGTTAGTGATGTTCGATGACCCGACTGTCCCCGTGCCGTTCGCTACGGTGCAGGTCTGGTTCGCAGGCTGCGTCGCGACCGTAATCGCGAAGCTCGTGCCCGCCGCAAGGCCGCCGAAGGCAAACGGGCCGTTGGCGTTTACCGTCAGATCGTTTCGGCCGTTGTTTTCCAGCGTAAGACTTCCGGTCATGCCCGCGACGTTGCCGCTGACGCTGAAGGTCGCAGGAGGTGGCGGCGGTGGCGCTCCCGGAGGGTCACCGCCAGAACTGCCGCCCCCAGAGCATCCCGTTAGCGATGCCCCAAGCACTGCCATTAGCAAGGTGAGTCGAGCCATCGCAATCGCTCCTGTGAGATTTGACGAACATCGTCACCAGGAACTACGACGTGGCTAAGAGAGAGCGGACATCCCCTGCAGCGTGAAGGCCATCACGCCGGCTTGCTTATGTGAGATCCGAATCGTGACCCCACCCGCAGTTTCGGCGCATGCCCGCCCCACCGAGACGGCCGCACGCTGAGCCGATTGCTCATTCGTATACCGTCGGTGCTGAGAGAGGTGATTCTCATGGCAGAGCGTGAAATGAGCGGCAAGGTGCTGCTCGACAAGTTGTATAGCGGGCTCAATACGATGCCGGCCGCCGAGGCCGCGCGCGATTTTCGCCGACTGAACGATGATTTCCTCGGCAAGCCCGCAGACCTGACCGCGTCCGACCAGCACGCGGCTGAGGCGTCTGACGCTGACGACGATGACGATGACGACGACGACGAAGCGCCGCCGTCCACCTCGCGCGCGAAGACGTTCGGTGCATCGCTGGTGGTTGTTTGCTTGGTCGGACTCGCCGGCGTGATCGCTTTCAACGCTCTGCGCAAACCCGAGCAGCAGGCCGCCGCCGCGCCTCCGCCGGCCCCTGCTGCCGTTGTCGCTCCGGCACCCGCGCCAGTGGAGCAAGTCGCGGAGGCACCGCCGCCTGAGTCAGTCGTGCTGACGAACCCGTTCGACAAGAGCGAGAAGTTCACGTTCCCGCCGGGCACGAGCAAAGCTGAGGCTCGCGAGCAAATGGCGAATCTGCTCTTGCAGCGCGCGATGGAGCGCGGCGCCAATAAACCACGTGCTCGCAGCAAACTGGCCGCCGAGCCGCGCAAGCCGTCGAGCGCCCACGGCTCGTAGCAGCTCGCAGAGCCCCGCGCCGACATTCGCAGCTGCCGGCGCGGGGGAGGCGAGGCCGATCCCACCGGCCTCACTGATCTTTCGCTACTCGCGTCGCTGGCTCAGTCATGCCCGACCGGCTCACGTGAATCGCAGTGAGCATGGGCGCGTCGATCTCCGCGACCGAGCGCGCCAGCGCCGGATCGAAGCATGCGTGCCACCTCGCTTTGTCCGTGAGCGTTCGACCCTCGAACGGCGCGCAGACTTGCGTTGCAGCCATTCGCAGGCGGCCGTACAGCGTCTGCGCGCCCGCTGCACCGTTCAAGTTGAGATCTGCATAGCTCACGACTTTCGTCAGCGACTCACCATCCCGGCCTTGCGCCTGGGCAGGCGTCGTCAAGGCGAAGCCGCAAGCAACCGTTGCGAGTGCAACGTAGAGACTCGTACGAGTCGAGCTGTGAAATTGGGTCTTCAAGTTTCTATCCTCGGTTCGTCCTAAATGCGCTTTCAGGATGCAGCGAGGCGCCTTGCCCTGCATGAAGGCTGGCCGAAGAGCAGCCGAAGATTTCGCGAAGGCATGCTCGAAAGGGCCCCGTCCTTGCGGCCAATCTCTCGCTCAGGCCCTGCCGGCTATGCTTTACGCGTGTTTGAAGTTGCCGACCTCGTGATCGATCTTGCGCGCCAGCGTGTCACCCGCAACGCCCACGAGATTGCCCTGCCCAAGCTTTCCTTCGATCTGTTGCTCGTGTTGATCCGAGCAGCGCCAGCTGTACTTTCGAACGATGAACTGATGGCGCAGGTCTGGCCCGGACTCGTCGTCAGCCCGGAGACCGTCAGTCGGCGCGTGAAATTGCTGCGCGATGCCCTCGGCGACGATCCGCGCGCGCCGCGGTACATTGCCGGACTGCGCGGCCGCGGTTACAGACTCATTCCAGAAGTGCGTGCGGTCAAGGAGGATTCGCTGCGTCTGTCGTCAGCGAATCCACCGCAGAGCGGTTCGACCCTGTCCTTGCTGCTGCGCTCGTTCCAGGGCGAATTTGCCGAAGGGGTGATGCTCGCTGAGCGCGCCATTGCGGTTGACGCTGTGAATCCCTGGTCGCAATCGCGACAGAGCGCGTGCAACAGGTATCTCGAACTGGGTGATCTGACAGCCGCGCGCGACGTGGTCGCTGCGGCCAGCGCTGCGGGCCATGCGCCGTTCCAGCTGTTTCAGTATCTCGGCGATTGGCGCGCGGCCGGCGAAGCTGTCTACAACCTTCCGGAGCAATTACGCAGTGCCTGCAACGATTGGCTCGCTGCGAACGCTGTGCGCGACCTGGCGCTGCATACGGGCGATTTCCCTCGTGCAGTTCACTTCATTGCATCCCCGGCGGTGCCGCGCGCTCAGGTGCTGCAGGCAAGCGGTCAGCGCGCCGAGTCTGAAAAACTGCTGGACGATGCGCTGGCCTCGCCGCATCGGCGTGTGCGCGCGGACGCGCTGTTACTGCAGGGACATCGCGACGCCGCGGTCGCGGAACTGGCCGAGGCATTTCGATCCGGCGAACGCGCGGACTGGTGGTACACCATCGATCGCGATCCGCTGTGGGATTCCATGCGCTCCGATCCGCGCTTCCAGACGATCGCCGCGGAAGCTCGCACCCATGCCGCCACCCAGCGAGCATTGCTCGAGGAGCTGCGGCGTAAGGGAGAAGTGCCGTATCGATCGCGTGGACTCTCAGCGCGGCGCCAAGCCTGGTAGACCCATTGGCGGTAAACTAGCTGGGTGCTCTTTCACGCAGAGGAGACGTTGTGGACCGATTCACCGGTGGTTGCCTGTGCGGCGACGTCCGCATCGTTGCGTCCGGGCGCCCATATCGCGTCGGCATTTGTCACTGTCTCGACTGCCGCAAGCATCATGGGGCTCTATTTCACGCCTCCGCGATCTTTCCTCACGACGCAGTGACGATCGACGGCGAAACACGTGACTACGCCGGGCGAGTCTTCTGTCCACGCTGCGGCTCCAACGTTTTTTCGCGCAGCGGAGACGAGATCAATGTGAACCTGGGATCGCTCGATGCGCCGGACCAGCTGACGCCGACCTACGAGCTTTGGACCATCCGTCGCGAGTCCTGGCTGCCGCCGTTTCCGCTCAAGCGACGCTACGAGCGTGATCGCGAAGCGACCGGTCGTTCAGAGGAGTAGCAACTTGCCCATACGCACGCGGGCAACCGTGCTCGCAGCGACCCTTGCTGCGGTCGTCATCGCATTCGCGACCTACGTTCCGGCGGATATCGGCCGGATCTATCCGCCAGCGGACATCATTTCGAACACGTGGCATGGCCCGCTGCTGATCATCATGGTCCCTCTTGCGCTGGGCTGGCTCTCGCTGGCCTTCAAGAGCAAGTGGCTCAAAGTTGCGAGCCTGACTGTCAGCGTTCTCCTGCTTCTGATGTGCCTGGATTGGATCTACATCGTGAGGGACATGACGGGCACCCTGCCTGGCTGGCTCCGGGGCGGAAACAGAATCTGATCAATCGATCACCGCGACGGCCTCGATCTCGACGAGCCACTCCGGTAACGCAAGCGCTGTGACACCAACGAGCGTGCTCGCCGGCGGCGGCCTGTTCGCGAAGAAGGGCGCGCGCGCTTTGCCAATGACTGCTCGAAGTTCGGGCCGGTAGTCCACGACGTAGGTGGTGATCTTCACGATGTCGGCGAGGCTGGCGCCGGCGGCCGTGAGCGCGAGACCGACATTGCGCATGCACTGCGCAGTCTGCGCGGCGAAGTCACCAGCGCCGACCAGCGCGCCATGCTCATCAATGGACACTTGTCCCGCCGTGAGAATCATGCGCGCGCCTGATGCGACAACAACTTGAGAAAACGCAGGATTGTGCAGCAGTCCTTGCGGACGCGGATATTCAAGCTTGCTCATCTTTAATCCTCCAGTGACCGAGAATAAGCCATATTTCACGCCCAAATGCCCACCCGCAACGCCAGCGACTCGAGCGTGCCTTCAGCAGGGCTGTTGCGCGGCCGCGCCTGCTACGAGCGCGGCGAATGGAACGACGCGTTCGAGGCACTCGCGCTCGAGGATGAATCCCGACCGCTGGACCTGGACGACTTGCACCGGCTCTCCTGGTCCGCCGGCCTCACTGCGCGAGACGAGCAGATGCTGGCGGCGCAGGAGCGGCTGTATCACAACTATCTCGAATCGGGTCAGACGCTCGCCGCCGCACGCGCCAGCTTCTGGGTCGGCTTTCGCTTGCTCGCCCGCGGCGAAGCGGCTCGTGCGAGCGGCTGGCTGACCCGCGCACAGCGTCTGATCGATGTGCACGCGCAGGACTGCGTCGAGCAAGGGTATCTGCTGCTGCCGGCCGCACAGCGACACCTCAATTCCCGAGAGCTGGAACAGGCGTTGCAGTGCGCGGAACGTGCAGGCGCAATCGGTGAGCGATTTGTCGAGCGCGATCTCATCGCCTTCGCTCGCAACCTGCAAGGCCGCGCGCTGCTCGCGTTGGGACGCGTAGAGCAGGGCCTCGCCATGCTGGATGAGTCGATGGTGGCAGTGACGAGCGGCGAGCTTTCGCCGGTTGTGACGGGCATCGTCTATTGCAGCTCCATCGCGAGCTGTCATCGCGTCTTCGCGTTCGAACGCGTGCGCGAGTGGACCGTTGCACTTTCGAGTTGGTGCGAAGCGCATCCGCAGCTCGGCATGTTCACGGGGCACTGTCTCGTGCATCGAGCCGAAGTCATGGAGCTCGCCGGCTCGTGGGCCGAAGCTGTCGACGAAGCGCGTCGCGCGGTGCAACGCTGTGTGCGCGACATCGAACGCGACGCCGCGGGCCGTGCGCACTATCTGCAGGCGGAAATTCATCGCGTGCGAGGCGAGTTCGATCTGGCTGAGGGTGCCTATCGCGAAGCGAGTCGATGCGGATTCGAGCCGCAGCCAGGTCTCGCGCTGCTGCGTCTCGTACAAGGCGACGTGGACGCGGCCGCAAGTTGCAGCCGTCGGATGATCGCGGCGACCCGCGAGCATTTGGCGCGCACTCGGTTCCTCCCGGCGCACGTCGAGATCATGCTGGCGAGTGGCGATGTCGATGAAGCGCGCGCCGCCAGCCGTGAGCTCGAACAGGCCGCAGCGACTCTCAACACGGACGTGCTGCATGCGATCGCCGCTCACGCTGTCGGATCGGTGAACCTGGCCGCGGGCAACCCGCAAGCGGTCCTGGATCCTGTGCGCCAAGCGTTCGCGTTCTGGCAGCAGCTGGGCGCGCCTTACCTCGCTGCGCGCCTGCGCGTTCTGCTGGCACGCGCCTGTGCGGCGCTCGACGATGTCGAGGGAGCGCGGCTCGAGCTCGAGTGCGCATTCGAAGTGTTCGAACGGCTGGGTGCGCGACCCGATATCGCCGCAGTCGAATCGCTCATGGCCGGTCTGGACGATTCCGGGAAGGGCGCGCAGAAGACCGCCTGCGGACTGACCGAGCGCGAACTGCAGGTGTTGCGACTCATTGCGAGCGGCAAGACCAACAAGGCGATTGCGCGCGAGCTGTCCTTGAGCGAAAAGACCGTCGACCGGCACGTCAGCAACATCTTCGCGAAAACGGACGTGAATTCGCGCGCTGCCGCCACGGCGTTCGCCTACGAGCGCAAGCTCGTGTAGTACCCATTCGTTCCGCGCGGGCGTGGGTGATTTACCCGAAGTCGCGCTCGCGGCCGTCGCCTAGGCTGCTCCCCTCGAAGCCACCTTGCCCGGAGCAACCATGTTTTATAGCGATGCCACGCACTTCATCGAGGAGGGCGCCGTGTCGATGCAGCTCGCGCGCCGCAAACCTCAGCCAGCTCTCGACGTGATCGTCATCGGCGGTGGCCAGGCAGGGCTGTCCGCCGGCTATCACCTGGCGCGCACCGGCGCACACTTCGTCATTCTGGAAGCTAACGCGCGCATCGGCGATTCGTGGCGCAAGCGCTGGGACTCGCTGCGGCTGTTCACGCCCGCGAAGTTCAGCGGTCTCGACGGCATGCCGTTCCCCGCGCCGCGAAACTACTTTCCCACCAAGGATGAAATGGCGGACTACCTCGAAGCGTACGCGCAACACTTCAGTTTGCCCGTGCGCACCGGCGTGCACGTGCAACGGCTGTTTCGGCGCGGCACGCGCTACGTCGTGCAAGCCGAGGGTGTCGAGCTGGAGGCCGCGCAGGTGATCGTCGCGATGGCGAAGTATCAACACCCGAAGATCCCCGCGTTTGCCGAATCGCTCGCGCGCGAGATCACTCAGCTGCATTCGAGGGACTATCGCAATCCAGGTCAGCTCCAGCCGGGCAGCGTGCTGCTCGTCGGCGACGGAAATTCAGGCGCCGACATCGCGCTGGAACTCGCCCGCACCGGCCGCGAGACCTGGCTCGCGGGAGGCGATGTCGGCGAAGTGCCGTTTCGTCCGGATCGCTTCTGGGGCCGAAACGTTCTTGGTCCGCTGCTCATTGGGTTCGTCTTCCGGCATGTGCTCACCGTCAAGACCCCGATCGGCCGGAAGGCCCGCGCGGGGATTCTTGCCAAAGGCGCGCCGCGCATCCGCGTGAAGAGCCGCGATCTCGTCGCTGCCGGCGTGCGCCGCGTGCCGCGGGTCGTCGGTGTACGCGATGGCCAGCCGTTGCTCGACGACGCTCGCGCGCTCGACGTGCGCAACATCATCTGGTGCAGCGGCTTCCAGCCGGGGTTCGACTGGATCGACTTTCCGATCTTCGACGCGACGGACGACCCGCGTCATGACTGCGGCGTGGTCCGGGAGCAGCCGGGCTTGTACTTCGTCGGCCTGCCGTTTCAGTACGCCATGTCCTCGGGGATGATTCACGGCGTCGGACGCGATGCCAAGCATATCGTCGAAATCGTCAGCCTTCGATCACCACGATGATCTCTTCCGGCTTCGCTGGCTTGACGATCACTGGAAAGCCGCTCGATCGAAGCTGTGCCAGGCGCACGGGCTCAGTGTTGCCGGTCACCAGGCACACTTGCCGAAGCCGAATTGTTGCGAGAGGATCTGGGCGGTCTCCAAGCCGGAGAGCGACGCGCCGAGCATGTCATCGCTGAGAATCCACTGCGGAACCGGCGTGCCGGCGCGCAATCGCCGATCGCTTCATCGGCAGTTTTCGCCAGCCCGGAACGACCGCGTTCCTGGTTCTCGGCGACGACGGCCGCTACACGGTGGCGCACACCGGCAACGACAGCGCCGGAATCGAATACGGCTGCTATGTCATGACTGGCACGACGAGCGGCACGCTGACTCCTGACGTCACGCCGGCGACTTGCCCCGGCACGGTGGATACCAACGACGACGCGGGTTTGTCCGATACCGACGGCATGGCGCTGCCCTACACGCTGTTGAGCCCGTATGTGGTGGAAGCATTCGAGCTGGTGGCGATCGGGATCGTGCCGACCTAAGCACCGACCCTTTGCACCAACGCGTTCCACCGCGGATCGCTGTGGAACGCGTCGAACATCGGATCCCGCGCGAGGAAGACCATCAGCGTCGATCGATCTTCGACGGCGCGGTCCAGCCACAGGAACGTGTTCTCGGTGTCGGCGAGCGCTGCGTAGATCAAGGCGATGTCGTACGCAGGGACGTAGCGCTCCTTCGAGAACTTGAGGACTCGATCCAACTCCGCAAGCGCGGCTGCACGCTGCCCCGACAGTGCGAGTGCTTGTGCACGGTGCGCGTTGCTGCCGGGCATCTGCAGCGGCCGCCTGTCGTACTCCGCAAGCGCGCGCTCGTAATCTCCTTTGACGAGCAGGTTGCGAATCAGAAAGCTGCGCGCGTTGTCCGCGCCTTCATCCAGCGCGAGAATCTTTTCGCACAGCTGGATCGACTCGTCGTAGCGTCCCGCCAGGTACAGGAAATTACCGGCGGCCCCTTTTGGCGCGAGCCAGAGCGGCTCGAGTTGTTGCGCGCGTGCGTTGGCCTGCAGAGCGTGTTCGATATCGCCCTGTATCGCGTACAGCAAACCGCGCCGGTGATACGCCACCGCGAGCGAGGGATCGATTTGCAGCGCGCGCGCGTACTCGCGAGCCGCCCCGTCCCAATCGTGCTCGTACATCATCTTGATGTGCCCCAGCGCTGAATGTGCCGCGGCGAGATCCGGATCGATCGACAACGCTTTCTCGACAGCACTGCGCGCCTTGGGAAACACCTCACGCGGCGCGCGCATGCCAAAGACGCCAAGCAGAGCGTAGGTATCGGCAAGGCTCGCGTAGGCGAGGGCGTAGTTCGGATCTCTCGCAATGGCTTGCTCGAAGAAGCCGATTGCCTGCAGCAGGCTCGGCTCGGTCTGCCGCGCCCAGGCGAATTGGCCGCTCGCGTACAGCGCATACGCTTCCGAATCCTGCGTGTACGGCGTTCCGCGCGTCGAGCCGACGCCCTGGCCCACTGAGATGGCCTGCGCGACCCGCGCGGCAATGGTGTCCTGCACGTCGAAGATCGTCGTGAAGTCCTGATCGAAACTCTGTGCCCAGAGCTGCTGCCCGTCGGCCACTCGCAGCAAGCGCGCCGCTACTCGCAGTCGATTGCCGCTGCGCTGGAGCGAACCGTCGAGCACAGTATCGACGCCCAGCTCGCGACCCGCTGCAATCGGATCTTGATCGAGCGCACCGTAGCGGCGCACCGAGCTCAGCGGACTGATCGCCTGCCGGCCCGGCTGACTGAGGTGCGAGATCAGCGATTCCGCCATGCCGAGCTCGAGCGATTCATTGCGCTCGGCGGGCAACAGAGGCTTGAACGGAAGAATCGCCAGCGTGCGGGCGGCGAGCGGAGCGGTCTCGCGCGGTCGCGTCGCTGAGGCAAAGAAGATGATTGCCGCGATCACGACAATCGACACGGCCGCGGCGGCCACGAGCAGCAGGCGAGGCCGGCGCGCCGCAGCGGGCGGTGCTGCAACACTCGGCTCCATCGCCGCATCGCGCCGCGTGACCTTGGCGACGAAGCGATACCCCCTGCGAGCTACCGTCGCGATGTAGCGATTCTCGCCGCGTGCTTCTCCCAGCGCTTGCCGCAGCGTCGAAACGTTCTGGGTGAGGCTGTTCTCCTCGACGACTACGCCCGGCCAGATCGAGCGCAGCAGCACGTCCTTGTCGAGCGTCTCGCCCGCGTGCTCCACGAAGTAGAGCAGCGTCTCGAACACCTTGGTCGTGAGCACGATGGTCTGACCCGTGTCCCGGCGCAGCAGGCACTGCTCACCGACATCCAGGGCGAAATCACCGAATTCGTAGTGCGCGCCGGTGCGGGACATGCGAGGGAAAGCCCGGATCAGAACTAAATCAGAACTCTTTCAGCGCTCGGCCAAGGATTCTTCCATGTCTCGCGCTCCACAGTCACGCCCGAAAGGCCCACTGGTAATGGCCGACTGGGGAGACCTCGATGAATTGGCTACAAGCTGCTGTTCGTGCACTTCTTCTCTACGCTTTGGCGAGTTCGCTGGCTTGGGCGGACACGCCGCCAGCCCAGGAAAGCACCGGCCAGCGGTGCGGCGGCGAGCCGTGCGCTGCCGTCATTCGCGGGTTGTTCGCGTTCTTCGACCGCGACTTGCATGGGCTGGATGGGAACGGCCGCTCCTGCAACGACTGTCACATGGTGACCGAGCAGTTCCGGCTGACGCCGGCCGCCGTGGAGAACCGCTACCAGCTGCTACAGAAGCGGCGACGACATAATCCCAATGCGGACGATCCGCTGTTCCGGCCGATCGACGCCGATGATTTCCGCGTGAACGGCCCGCAGGCCAGCGACTACAGCAACCTGCGGCAGAACGGCCTGATCCGCATCGTCTTCGCGCTGCCGCCGAACATCCGGCTGATCGATCCCATCACGAACCAACCTTCGGATGAAGCCAGCGTCGACGTCTGGCGCATGGTGCCGGGCGTGACGGATCTGAAGCTCACGGGCGCGGATGGTTCGAACGCCTGGCCGCGCGGGCCGAACCCGACCGGCGGCTTTCAGCTCGACGCACGAGTGTCGACGCTGCAGGAGCAGGCGCTCGGGGCGTTGCTCAATCACGCTCAGGCGCAGAACCCGCCGCCGCAACGCATGCTGGACGATCTGAGCTCGTTTCAGCGCGTGCTCTTCACGAACGGACGTGTGCGAGCGCTCTCGGAAGCAATTGACGAGGGTGTGACGCCGCTGCCCGATGCCGATCCGCCGCTCAATGCACTGGAGCAGCAGGGCAAAGCGGTATTCATCCGCGCGTGCGCACAGTGTCATGGCGGTGCCGGGCAGTCGACACCACAACCCCCGGTGGTTCGCTTTCACGACATTTCATCGCAGTGCCCGCGGCCGGTCGACACCGCCACGCCTGCGCGGTTCAACTTCAAGCCCTGCCCGCCACGCCTCGCGCGCAACGTGCGGACCTACGAAATCACTTTGCCCACCGGCGCCAAGATCCGCCGTACCAGCTCGGATCCCGGGCGCGCCCTGTTGACGGGGTTCGCAGGCGTGGGACCGCCCGCCCAGGACGACTGGAATAAGCTGGACGCTCCGGGCCTGCGCGGGCTGCGCAACACGGCGCCGTACTTCCACAACAACAGCGCCGACACGCTGGAAGAAGTGGTTGACCACTACATTGAGTTTTTCAAGAGAGTACCGACAGTCGCCGCGCCTGGTGTCGTGCCGCCGGTCGCTTCAACAGACGGCGTGCACTTCGATCGGATACCGCTGCCGGAAGAGCGTGCGGCACTGCTGGCGTATTTGCGGAAGTTGTAGCTGTCCTTCACATCATGGCGGTGAGCGCATAATCGTCACCGTCATGACCCAACCCATCTCGAATCTCACGGCGCTGCTACGCTCGATGGAGCCGGTGCTGCATGAAGGCGTCTACGCCTACTGCACTGTCACTCACGACGATCCGATCGCTGCTCTCGCGCCCGTCGTAACTGTGCGCGAGTCAGAGGGGCTGACTCTTGTCGTGCCGGAGGAACAAGCAGTCGCCGCTGGACTGCGTGTGTTGTTCCGCGCCGCGTGGATCAGCCTGACCGTGCACTCCGATCTCGAGGCCGTCGGCCTCACTGCAGCGTTTTCCGGCGCTCTAGGTCAGGCCGGCATCAGCTGCAATGTCGTCGCCGGCGCGTTTCACGACCATCTCTTCGTTCCCGTCGCGCAGGCTCAGAAGGCGCTGCAGGTCTTGCGGGCTCTGCAGCGGGATGCGCTTCAAACGTAGCTGAGCCACCAATCCTTGCGCCGTGCCTTCACGCCTGCTACCCAGCGACACAACGGATACAGCACGATCACGACCGCGATCCAGATCAGGTACACGCCCAGCAATCCAACACCGAAGCCTTGCGGAAAGAATCGGTAATGCGTCAGGAACTGCTCTGCTGAGAAACCCTGCGCGACGCCGACGAGCATCGCGACGGCGTGGATGAGATAGAGATGCGCGACGTAGAACGCCAGTGGCGCCCGGCCGAGCGTCATCAGTGCATCTCTGAGCGGAGGGTAGAGGCGATCGACGAACGCACACACGATTGCAGCGGGACCCAGCGTCATCAGAACGTACAGCAGGCTCGGCGGATACTTCGTCACGCCGAGAAATGACATGACCGAGGCTGCCGTACTGCTGGCCTCGGAATTCCAGGGGCTCGGGTCACCGTAGACGTTGATGGTGCGAATGACCAGGAACGCGATGATCAGGCCGATGCCGATCCACACCAACCTTTCGCGCCGCTGCGTCTCGGGCGATTCGAACAGACCCGCGGCGCCGTAGCCGAGCAACATCACGCCGACCCACGGCAGCAACGGATACGAGAAGAAGATCCGGAACAGGCCGGCTTCGTAGAGCTGTCGCGAATGCAGTGCCGCCCACACGCCGGCGGTGTTTCCGGTAGTGCTCGCCGCCGGCCACACCGCGTCCAGAAGATTGTGGCCGAGCAGGATCACGGCACCGATCATCAGACACGTACGCCGCCCGAGGAATTGCACGCCGGCCAGGATCAGCATGCTGACGCCGATCACCCAGATCACCTGCAGACCCCAATAGATGTGTCCGCCCCAACCGCCGACGCCTGTCGGCGCGAATGTCCACGCGCTGGAGATGACGAGCACTTCCAACACGATCAGCCACAGCCCTCGCGTCACCAGAAACGAAGCCAGCTCCGCGGGGCTCTTGCGGCTCGCCATCAAGCCCGCGCTCGTTCCGGCGAGGAACACGAACGTCGGTGCGCAGAAGTGAGTGATCCAGCGCGTGGCGAATAACAGTGGGCCAGTTGTCGGATCTGCAGCGGGATCCTGAACCGCCGCGGTCATGACGAAGTCGCGAACGTGATCGAGCGCCATCACGACGATGACGAGCCCGCGCAGGATATCCAGCGAGGACATGCGATACGCGCGCCGATCGGCGGTGGGCGCGGCAGTCCTTGCAGTAGCAATAGTTGACGGGTTGGCGACGGTCGTGTGAATGGAGCTCATGATCAGGGCATCGTATTGGCGAGCCCAATCCCGACACGAGGGAACTTGTCTCGCCGTGGGGGATAACTAAGGTATGAACGATCGTGCAGCGAAGGTCTGACGCCGCGTGCTACGCCAGACGCAGAGCATTCTTTGGCGGGTAGCTGCACTCGCCGCGTTTGCCATAGGCGTCGTCGGCATCGCGATCCCGGTGCTGCCTACGGTGCCGTTTCTGATTCTGTCCGCTTGGGCCGCGAGCAAAGGCTGGCCCGCATTCGAGCGTCGGCTGCTCGAGCACCGTTTCTATGGCCCGCACATTCGCAGCTGGCGGGAGCGGCGGGCCGTGCCTCGCCTGGCGAAGGTCTGGGCCACGCTCACCATGTTCTGCAGTGCTGTGCTTCTGCAACTGCTCGGCCTGCCGGACTGGCTGCGGATCGGCGCACCGCTCGCGATGGCTGTAGTTGCGGTGTGGCTGTGGAGTCGTCCGGAACGCTGATCGGACTTCCTTGTACTATGTCGGTCCATGAAATGGCTTGCCCTCGCCTCGATCGCAGCGTTCATCGTCTTCGCCTCCGGCTGCACCAGCCTCTCTTTCCTCCTCGCCAACACGGCCACGCTGACCGGGCACTACGACCGTACGACGAGTAGCTCGTACGGACCTGAGGAACGCCAGAAGCTCGACGTCTATGCGCCCAAGGACGCGCAAGATCGTCCTGTAGTGGTGTTCTTCTACGGCGGTTCGTGGACCGCGGGACGGCGCGGGCTTTATCGCTTCGTCGGCGCGGCGCTCGCGGAGCGAGGCATCGTCACCGTGCTGCCCGACTATCGGCTCTATCCGCAGGTGAAATTTCCCGTCTTCATCGACGACGGCGCGATGGCGATCGCGTGGGTACAGCAGCACGCGCAGGAGTTCGGCGGCGATCCTCATCGCATCGTGCTGATGGGTCACTCGGCGGGCGGCCACGAAGCGGCGTTCCTGGCGTACGACCGGGAATTACTGCAGAAGGTCGGCGCGCACCCGGAGTGGATCGTCGGCCTCGTCGGCTTGTCCGGGCCTTATGCGCTGGAGCCGAATTCGAAAGTGTTGAACACGATTTTCGCGAGCCCTTACACCGCAGCCGACTGGCAGCCCGTGAGTTTCGTGACGCCACAGTCTCCGCCGACGTTGCTCGTGCACGGCACCGCCGATGACGTCGTCTCGATCAAGCACGCGGAGAGGCTGCGCGACGTGTTGCAGGCCAATCACGTGCCCGTCGAAACGCAGTTCTATCCGGACAAGGGACATGCCGACACGGTGGCGGGCTTCTCCATCCCGGCTCGTGACCGCACGCCCGTTCTGGACCAGAGCGTGAGCTTCATCGAATCGGTGACGAGTGTCAGGACGCTGCGGGAGCCGCAGCCGCAGCCGGCTCCGGCCGTGTCGACCCCCAGATGATCGCCAGCAGCACCACCTGCGCAACCAGCCGCCAGGCCAGAAATGCCGGGCTGATGTCGGGGAAGAGCTGCGGGTTCATCCACATATAGACGTTGGCCGGCGTTACGCACACGGTGAGCGCAAACAGGCCGATCCCCGCCCACGACCGCCAGGCCGGCACCCAGATCGCGACCGCGCCGATGAGCTCCAGCACGCCGGTGAGGTACACGGTCGCCAGGGGCATCGGTATGTAGGGCGGGACGATGCTCACGAAGAACGGGGTCTGCGTGAAATGCGCCTGTCCGCCGATCAAAAAAAACAGCGAAACGAGGCCCAACCCGGCGTATTTCATCATTTTCTTCATGCCTTGCCCGGCCTCGTGTATAGTGCGCCCCGGCTCGCGACCTTCCTTTTTCGTTCTTGGCCACGCGCCACTCGGCACTCAAGGCCAATTCAACTAAACCGAATCGTTTCGAACCTGGAGCACAGCGCTATGCAGCTGTTGCGTTCGTCATCTTTCTAGTGAGTGTATTTATCGTATGAGCAAGATCTATGTGGGCAATTTGCCCTTTTCCGCCGACGAAGAACAGGTCCGCACGCTGTTCTCCCAGCACGGCACGGTCGAATCGGTTGCCCTGATCAAGGATCGTGACACCGGACAGTTCCGCGGCTTCGGCTTCGTCGAGATGCCGAATGCGGACGCGGCGCGCGCCATCCAGAACCTCAATGGCAAGGACATGGGCGGTCGGCCCCTGAAGGTCAATGAGGCGCAGGACAAGCCCCGTGGCGGCGGCGGCCCGCGCGGCGGTGGCGGCGGCGGCTTCAACCGCGGCGGTGGCGGCGGCGGCGGTGGCTACGGCCGTGGCGGTGGCGGCGGCGGCGGCGGCGGTCGCTGGTAAGCACTCGCAGTTCGGCACGGGTCGGTAACGACCCGTGCCGGGCGCAACAGGAGAGAGCGATGGTTGATCAGAGGTCTTATCAGGGAGCCGTCGCGGATCCAGGCTCGGTCGCCGACCGTCGCGCCCAGGCCGAACATGAGCAGCAGCAGCGCCTTCAGGAGCGCCAGCAGCAGCTCGCCCTGCTGACTTCGCCGCTCAGCACGCCCGACGAACGGATTCGCCTCTGGGAAAAGCTGCACGCGCTCAACTTGCCGAAGTCACCCACGCACAAGCTGTTGCGCATCATTGCGGACCAGACCGAGCTCTCTCTCGAGCAGGTTCTCGAAGTCCAACGTACTCGATAGCGAACGGGCCCGTGCCCATGATCTGCACGGTCGCGCCGCCGTCGCTGGTGGCGTAGTGCGGCTCGTCTGCACGCAGCCTGACGAACGCGCCCGAACCGAAGTTGCGCATCTGCGCAGGATCGAACGACGCGCCGTCGCCGATCTTCACTGCGCCCGCCAGCAGCAGTGTTATCGCGGCTGCTCACGACGTGTGCAGCAAGCAGCAGCGCCGCCGCTGCGGCGAAGCCCAAATAATGTGATCGATCCGCCAACCTCGCATCCTCCGAATCGCGCTGGTGCGAGCGAGAATGCGAGAAGGCTGCCGGGCTCGACAGGCGCGTTCGTTACCGCCGGTCACGCATCTTCAGCAGCGGCTGCCCTGTATCGAAATCAACGGAACTAAATCAGAACTCCGCGTTCTTCGGCGCGCGCGGGAACGGAATCACGTCGCGGATGTTCGTCATGCCCGTCGCGTATTGAATCGTGCGTTCGAAGCCGA
>DATJIP010000197.1:0-2353 GCA_035493235.1 Steroidobacteraceae bacterium | reverse complement strand
TTCTTGCCGACGTCCGACGGCTGCGAGCAGCCCGTCGCGGGTGCGAGCCCGCCATACGTGTTCACTCGCTGGATGAACGTCGTGCGCGTCAGCAGATCGCCACCAGTGGGGCCTTCCTGCACGCCGACTTTTTCGAGCAACAGCCACGGCACCGAATTCGGTCGGACAAACTTGGGATCGAACGAAGGCTGTGAGGGCGGAAATACCCGTGCCCACACAGTGCTCGTGTCTCGCGCTTGCCACGCAGCGCGAATCGTCCCGTTGGCGACCACTCGTGGATCGGTGTTGGCATCGCGCGGGTCCGGGTTCGGGCCGAAGAAGTGGGTGATCGTCTGCTTGTCCGCCTTGTTGAACAGCGTGGCCTCGGGTGTGAACAGGACCCAGGCGAAGCCGCTACCAGAGGGTGAGCACGCATAGTTCTGCGTACCGGTGGCAGCGCCCTTGAGGAATACAAAGTTTCCTTCCGGCACATCGAGGCCTGCCGGTACAGCCGGTGGGCGCAAGTCGTGGGCGAGGGCGTTCTGGGACAGGGAGATCATCGCGGTCACTGCAAGCGCAGCGGCCGAACTGAAGGGTTTCATGCAATTTCCGATGGCGCGTCATGCGCCGGTTGGGGTGGTGGTCGATGGGCCATCACTCTTGGATTGTGTCCAGGGCGGCGGGAGGAGAACTGTCAACTTGTTGACAGACAGCGGCGTTGCGGTCGGCACCTGACCGAAACGTGAATCAGCCTGCCCCCTGCGCCCCCTTCACATGGCAAGCTGGCAGTGCATGTTACGCAGGATGCTTTGGATCGCTTTCTCGCTGTTCCCGATCGTGTCGTTTGTCGCCGTCATCGCAGCGAGTCGTACACCCCCAGCCGACTGGCCGGTTTGGGGCGCATTGCTCGCGGCTGGTGTGCCCGTCGCAATCGTGGAAGGCATGAAAGCGGAATGGTGGTTCGGCTTCGTGCTGGTGTGGGTAGCGCACTACGGCTTCTTCGTCCTGCATCCGTTCTTCAATGGCGCAGTGAGCGATATGAAGCGCAAGGCGGCCTGGTCAGCGTTGACGTTGATGTTCTACCCGTTCGTACCGCCGATATACGCGTGGCTCTGCACTGGTGCCGCAGGTAAGGATTGACAGCGAACACTCATGCCAGTCGGTACCATCCTCTTCGTCATCGTGGTCGGCGCAGGCATTGCGATGATGGTGTTCCTCTTCGTAGGGGGTGCCGGTCCTGATTGGATGTGGGTAGGTGGCCGCAATAATCCCCTCAGGAACCTCTTGTTCCGGCCGGACGGTTCCTGGAGGCGCTACGGCAAGGTCGGTGTGGTGACGTTCTGGTTGCTGATAGCAATCAGCGCGTACTTCTCCTGAATACCTCCACGTTGCGTGATGTGAGCCTGACGCTGCAAGGCACGGCTTCGCGATCGCCAAGGAAACCGCAGCTTCCGAATACTGGCAGCTGGGCGGCGCACCCTGACGCATGCAGTCGCCCATTCAGTGAACGAGCAGACGCGCGGCGACTGGATTCTCTGGGAGCCTTGTCTGCCACACGTGCGCCAGCTCCTGCTGGCGCTTGTGAATCGCTTCTGCCTTCGTGGTGTCTCCCGCTTGCGCGTACAAGCCCGCCAACGTCCGAAGCAGGCGCGCCATTCGCTGCGCCGAGCGCAGATCCTGATCTGGCGCGGCCCAGGGCGTTTCGAACTGTGCTTTGCTCAGAATCTCTTCATAACCTGCTGCAGCGTCATCGATGCGGCCGTTCGCCGCCGCAGCATCTGCTCGTGCGCTGAGCACTGCGAATTGCGGACTGTCGAGTGCGATTCCCTCGGAGGGTAGATCCTTCGTTTCTTCGAGCATCGCGAGCGCGAGGTCGAGGCGTTTCCCGGCTTCCTCCCCACGCCCGAGTCTTCGCAGCGGATCCGAGGACTTCGCGAGCAGCTCTGCGCGCGTGCGCTGTGACTTGGTCGTCTTCGGCGTGTCATCGAGGCGCTTCAATGCGTTGTCGTAAACAGCAAGTGCACGTTCCGGATCGCTCTCCTTCAGCAGATCTCCCAGCTCACGACTCGCCGTCGCCAGTCGTCCGCGGCTGGCTGCGTCCTTCGGATCGCGAACTGCATACTCGTCAGTGATGTCGACGGCTTTCTGGAGCGGAATCGTCGGATCGACCGAAGCGCCGGGATCGGCCTCTTTCACCTCACGCAGGATCATGCCTTCACGCAGCAGGATCCCATATCGATGGCTCATGCGTGTGAGCGCGCTCGTATAGGTCGTGCGATCACCGATCTCGTGCGCCTCTTGAATTGCCGTCAGCGCCTCCGGCAAGTTGCCCTGCAGACGAAGCGCATTGGCCATCACGCTGAGCGCCGAGCTG
>DATJIP010000196.1:0-67989 GCA_035493235.1 Steroidobacteraceae bacterium | reverse complement strand
CATCACGTTGGCGGTGGCCAGCGTTTCGCGCAGGTTGCGCTCCGACTCGCCGATGTACTTGTTCTGGATCGCGCCGAAGTCGAGCCGCAGCAGCGGCACGCCGTAGATGCCGGCTGCGGCGCGCGCAGCGACACTCTTGCCGCAGCCCTGCACGCCGAGCAGCAGCACGCCTTTCGGCGGCTCTATTTGGGGAGCGGTGCCGTCGAACGCTGGCTTGCGCAGCTTCAGCCAGTCCTTGAGACGGGCCATGCCGCCCAGGTCGGCGAAGTGCGCGGCGTCGTACTCGAAGCTGAGCACGCCGCCGCGATTGAGTAATTCGTACTTGGCCTTCATCACGGTCGGCAGATCGCTCGGCAGCAGCGCGCCGTCGTCGAGGATCGCCTTGCGCGCCAGCCGCTCGGTGTCGCCGACGGACAGGCCGGCGAGGTTCTCGATCAGCAATTCGAGCGACTTGCGGTCGGTGCGCACCTTCTCGCCGTTGGTCCGCGTCCACTCGGCCGCGACCTTCTCGATGATCGCGCGGCGCTCGCCTCGATCCGGAAATGCCAGCCGGAAGCGCGCCGCGAGATGCTCCACTTCGCGCGGCAGCACGATCTCGGCGCTGATCAGCACGATCGTGCGTGCCGTGCGGTCGTAGTCCAGGCAGATGTCCTTCAGCAGCCGCACGTGCACCGGATCGGCCAGGAACGGATGGAAGTCGAGCAGGATGTAGATGCCCGCGACGTTCGAGGCGCGTATCGATTTGAGCACTGCGTCCGGCTCCGCGTTGTGCTGCTGCGAGGCGCCCAGGTTGACGTCCAGGCGTCGCAAGCCATCGGTCACCGTCCACTGGAAGACCGGTGTGTGTGCAGCCGCCAGCCGTGGCGAGAGTGAGGAGAGCAGCTCCAGGGCGCGCGGCTCGTCGCGCGTTTCGATCACGACGAGCGGCACGCGGCTGCGAAGCAGCGCTTCGAGCTCCCGGAGCGCGTCGGACGATGGTGGGACGGCTGGTGTCGTCCAGGGAATAACGTCTGCCATCCGGGAAATTTAGCAGACGCACGCGCGCGAAATGTGATCGACGTCGCGCACGCGAGTAACCAAAAGCGTGCGCTGCTTCTTGCATCGCTGCGCGTTTTTGTTACATTGCGCGCGACTGTGTAAGAGAGCACCCCGATGCGAAGAGCTGCAGGTGCCGCTCGACCAGAACTTTTGAGAGATTCGGAGTCGAAGCTCTCGTTGGTTGGTTAAGTGAGTCCGCAGCTTTTTTTGCTTCATGAGGTGCCCGAACGGTGTTGCCACGCGCAGCCAAGCAGTCCCTAGCTGTTTCCCCCGCTTATTCCTTCGACTCGACGACGCTGACGGAAACTGAGATCCGCCGGCTGGCAGCCCGTTTCGGCTCGCCGCTGCTCGTCGTCGACTGCGAACAGGTCCGCCGCCAGTACCGCGCATTGCGCGCAGCGCTGCCCGGTGTCGACCTGCACTACGCTCTCAAGCCGCTCCCGCACGCGTCCGTCGTTGCGACGCTGAAGGACGAAGGCGCCTTCTTCGACCTGGCGACGACCGGTGAGGTCGAGCTGGTCAAGGCGCAGGGCATCGCGCCGGAGCGCTGCATCCACACGCACCCGATCAAGCGCGACAGCGACATCCGCGACGCGCTGCGCTTCGGCGTGACGACCTTCGTGGCCGACAATCCGGACGAAATTCGCAAGTTCGTGCGCTACCGCAAGCGCGCCGAGCTGCTGCTGCGCGTCTGCTTCCGCAGCCCGACGGCGGTCTGCGACCTGTCGAAGAAGTTCGGCTGCGAGCCGGGCGCGGTGCTCGGACTGATCGAGCAGGCCCGCCGTCTCGGCGTGCGCGTCCGCGGCCTGTCGTTCCATGTCGGCTCGCAGGCGACCGATCCGTCCAAGTACATCGAGGCCGTCCAGGCCTGCACGAACCTCATCGCCGAAGCGCTGCTGGCCGGTCTGCCGTCGCTGGACGTGCTCGACATCGGCGGCGGTTTCCCGGTGGCGTACAACGACGCCGTGATGCCGATCGACGAGTTCTGCGCCCCGATCCGCGCCGCGCTGGCGAAGTTGCCGAAGCACGTGCGCGTCATCGCCGAGCCCGGCCGCTTCATCGCTGCGCCGGCTGCGATCGCCGTCAGCACGGTGATGGGCAAGGCCAAGCGCGACGGCCGCTGGTGGTACTACCTCGATGACGGTCTGTACGGCTCGTACAGCGGTCAGCTGTTCGACCACGCCAAGTATCCGGTCGCCGCCTTGCGCGACGGCGCGGAGCTGTTCGACAGCGTGCTCGCCGGCCCGACGTGCGACTCCATCGACGTCATCGACGACAACATCCAGCTGCCCGAGCTCGAAGTCGGCGACCTGGTCGTCGGCCGCATGATGGGTGCCTACACCTGGGCGAGCGCCACGGACTTCAACTTCTTCAAGCGCGCCAAGGTCGTCGTCATGAACGAGCAGCCGGTAGACGCCAAGCGCGTCGTGAGACTGCAGCGTGCCAAGCGGGTGGCGGCCGGCTGAGCTCCACATTGCTGACTTCGTAGCGGGCGCGCGCAGCGCCCGCGGTCTCGCAGTCATCATCGACGTCTTCCGCGCCTTTTCCCTGGCGCCTTACGCCTTCGCTCGCGGTGCGCGTGCCATCGTGCCAGTCGCCGACGTCGACGAGGCGCGCGAGCTGAAGCGGCTGCACCCGGACTGGCTGCTGATCGGCGAGCGCCATGCGCGTCCGTTACCCGGCTTCGATTCCGGTAACTCGCCGGCCGACCTTGAGCGGTTCGATCTTCGCGACCGCACGCTGGTCCACACGACTCATTCGGGAACCCAGGGCCTCGCCGCGGCCAGCCTCGCCGACGAGGTCATCACGGGCTCGCTCGTCAACGCCGGCGCCATCGTCCGCTACATTCGCCAGCGAGCGCCGGCAATCATCACGCTGGTGCGCATGGGGAAGCAGGCGCAGGCACGCTGCGCCGAGGATGACCTCTGTGCCGAACTCTTGGCGCAGCGCCTGACAGGCGCGACACCGTCGGTCACCGACTTGCCTGAGCGGCTGCGTGGTGCCGACAGTGCGGCGATGTTCTTCGACCCCGCGTGTGACTGGGCCCCACAGCGCGACTTCGAGCTGTGCACCCAGGTCGACGCTTTCGATTTCGTGCTGCGGCTGGAGCGGGGCGCGACGCCGCCGCGCCTCCAGCGCATCGAGGTGCCTCAATGAATCCGATCGTGCGTACTGTCGTGCTGCTGACCCTGTCGAACGTCTTCATGACGTTCGCCTGGTACGCGCATCTCAAGAACCTCGCCCAGAAGCCCTGGATCGTGGCTGCGCTCGTGAGCTGGGGCATCGCGCTGTTCGAGTATCTGTTGCAGGTTCCTGCGAACCGGATCGGCTACACCGTGCTGACGCTGCCGCAGCTCAAGATCATGCAGGAGGTGATCACGCTGGCCGTGTTCGTGCCGTTCGTGATGATCTACATGCGCCAGCCGCTGAAGCTCGATTACCTGTGGGCCGCGCTCTGCATCCTCGGCGCGGTGTATTTTGTGTTTCGGAAGTGATCCCGGAAGTAACCTATGACGACCGCAATCCACAAATGGGTTGAGGCATGTCGCGCCGGCACCGAGCCGAGCGTGATAGCGCGACTGCCTTCCGGCTGGGCAGTTCTCGGCCAGCGGCAGGTACTGGCTGGTTATAGCCTGCTGCTGCCTGACCCAGTGGTGCCGCATCTCAACGCGCTGAGTGCGCCCGAGCGCGATCGTTTCCTGGCCGACCTCGGCCGCCTCGGTGATGCCGTGCTCGCAGCCACCGGCGCGTTGCGCATCAACTACGCGATCTTCGGCAATCTGGAGCCGGCGTTGCACGCGCACGTCCACCCGCGCTACGCCGATGAACCTGCAGCATTGCGCACTAACAACCCATGGGCATACGACTGGACGCAGGCACCGAGCTTCGATCTGCAGGTGCATGGACCTCTGCGCGATGCGATCCGTTCGCGACTGACGTAAACTCCGCAACGTTTCCGCCAAGCAGCCCATTCAGGAAGAAAAGAGTCGCTCGCATGCGGGTCAGGTCGGATCTCGCCAACTACGTCGAAGAGCAGCTCGCGTTCCTCGGGCGCATCTCGACCAAATCGATATTCGGCGGCATCGGGATCTTCGTCGACGAGCGCCTGCTGGGCATCGTGATGGACGACAAGCTCTATTTGCACACCGACGCGACCAACCTGGCCGTGTACCAGGCGCGCGGCATGCAGCAGTTCAAGCCGTACCCGAACGCGTTCGATCTCACCACCGACCATCACCAGGTGCCGCCGGAGATCGTCGACGATCCCGCGCAGCTCAAGGTCTGGGGTGAACAGGCGCTGGCTGCCGCCATCGAAGCCGCGAAGGTGAAGCAGCTCGCCGGCATCGAGCGCTCCCGCCACATGAAGCAGGCGCGCAAGAAACAAAAAGACAGCAAGTAAGGAAGGTTATCCCGCCAACGCCAACAACGGCGCCAACGCCTTTATCGGCTCCGAACACGTCGTTCCTCTACACACATACGCCACGGTGCCCTCCAGCGCCCGTTTCGCTGCCAGCATCTCCGGCAATCCCTTCGCCGCCGCATCGATCGCGAACACTTGCCGCATCGGCGAGTACTTCTTCGTCACCGCATCGCGCCAACGAGCGGCGTCGTCGCCGCGGATGATCACCTGCTCCGGCGGATCGAGATGCTCGGAGAGCGCCACCAGCATCGACGCGTGCGCGTGCGGGTAGTGTTGCACCGGAGCCCAGGCCGCTCGCAGCGTTCGCGCCGCTGCGTCGAGGTAGCGGGTTTCACCCAACAGCAATCCGAGGCGCGTCAGGGCCTGGGCTGCAATCGAATTGCCCGCCGGCACTGCTTCGTCGCCGAACGACTTGGATCGATGCATCAGCCGCTCGTGATCGTCGGCAGTGAAGTAGAAACCGCCGTTCTCGCCATCGCCGAAGTGCTGGAGCAGGGTATCGGCGAGCGCAATTGCGAGCTGCAGGTCGGAGCTGCGCCAGCGTGTCTGCAGCAGCTCGAGCAGCGCGTCGAGCAGGAACGCGTAGTCGTCCAGATACGCGGCGAAGCGCGACTGGCCATCCTTATGGACGGCGAGCAAGCGGCCATCGCGGAACAGGTGCTCGCGGATGAAATCCACCGCACGCGTTGCTGATTCGGCAAGATCTGTGCGACCGAGTACGCGCGCCGCGACGGCCATGCCCGCGATCGCGAGGCCATTCCACGACGTGAGGATCTTCTCGTCGCGGCCCGGCCAGACACGCGTGTTGCGCTTGGCGAGCAGGATCTGCCTCGCCTCGGTCAGACGCCGTTGGACTTCTGCCGCGTCGATGCCGAGCTCGGTGGCGACGTCTTCCTCGGCAACGTAGGCATGCAAGTGCCACTGGCCTTCGAAGTTCGGTTCCCGATCGAGCCCGAAGCGTCGTGCGAATACTTCGTAGACAGGCGCGGAGAGCAGCGCGCGCACCTCGTCCACGGTCCACACGTAGAACTTGCCCTCGTGATGTTCCGAGTCCGCGTCGAGCGTCGACCAGTAGCCGCCGGACGGCGCCTGCATGTCGCGGATGATCCATTCGGCTGTTTCCGTGGCGGCGCGACGAAACAGCTCGTCGCCGGTCGCGAGCGCGGCGTTCGCGTAGATGCGCAGCAGCTGACCGTTGTCGTACAGCATCTTTTCGAAGTGCGGGATCATCCAGTACTGATCGACCGAGTAGCGTGCGAAGCCGCCGCCGAGGTGATCGTAAAGGCCGCCTTCGGCCATGCGCTTCAGCGTCAGCGTCGCCATGTAGAGCGAGTGCAGGTCGGGCTCGTCGCTCGCAGCGGTGGTGCGCCACTGCCGCAGCAGGAAATCGATGTTGGTTGGGTGCGGGAATTTCGGCGCCGAGCCGAAGCCGCCGAACTGCGCGTCGAATTCTTCGGCGAGCCGCTCGCGGGCTGCTTCGAGCGGGGCTAGCGTCAACGCGGTGTCGGCGGACGCGGCCGGCGGCGACATCTCGGCGAACGCCTGCTGCAGAGCTTCGCTCTGCTTGGCGATGTCGTCGGCGTGCGTGCGGTAGAACTCGCTCACTCGCCGCAGCAGGTCGGTGAACGCGGGCATGCCGTAGCGCGTCTCCTTCGGAAAATAAGTGCCGCCGAAGAACGGCCGTTGAGTGCCCGGCGCCAGGAACATCGTCAGCGGCCAGCCGCCGGAGCGTTGCGTCAGCATCTGCTGCGCGATCTGGTAGATCTTGTCGAGATCGGGCCGCTCCTCGCGGTCGACCTTGATGTTGACGAACAGCTGGTTCATCACGGCGGCGCTGGCGGGATCCTCGAACGACTCGTGCGCCATCACGTGGCACCAGTGACAGGCGGAGTAGCCGATCGACAGCAGGATGGGCTTGTTCTCACGCCGCGCCAGCGCCAGCGCCTCGTCGCCCCAGGGATACCAGTCGACGGGATTGGCCGCGTGCTGCAGCAGGTAAGGGCTGGTCTCGCCCGCGAGACGATTGCGATGGGTGGACGGAGCAGAGTGCGTGGACATAAAGATGCCTTGAAAGGTGCGGCTTGCGAAAAGCGCCTCGGCGACTTTTCGCCATGGAAGCGCAGCGAAAGCCACGCCTTTCGCAAGCGGTTAGAATGCGCCGCCCATTATGAGCCACGAACCGAACCTACTGCCCGAACTGCGCCTGAAACGTGGCGAGGACCGCCGGCTGTCCGCGGGCCACCTGTGGGTGTTTTCCAACGAAGTCGACACGGCGCGGACGCCGTTGCCGGGCTTCGAGCCGGGTGCGCTGTGCCGTGTCCTGTCGGACCGCGACAAGTTTCTCGGCTACGCCTACGTCAATCCGCATTCGCTGATCTGCGCGCGCATTCTCGGGCGCGATCCGGAGTACCCGCCGAACAAGTCGCTCATCGTGCATCGTTTGCAAGTCGCCCAGTCGCTGCGCCGTTCGCTGTACGACCAGCCGTTCTATCGCCTGGTCTACGGCGAGTCCGACGCGCTGCCGGGGCTGGTGCTGGATCGCTTCGGCGACGTCGTCGTCGGCCAGATTGCGACGGCCGGCATGGAAGCGCGGCGGGCCGATATCGAGGCAGCAGTGCGCAAGGCCATCGAACCCACAGCGATGCTGTGGAAGAACGACGCGGGTGTGCGCGAGCTCGAAGGCTTGCCGGCGTACGTCGAACCGGCGTTCGGCGACATCCCGGAGTTCGTCGACGTGGAGGAGGGCGGCGTGACCTTCCGCATTCCGCTCGGCGGCGGACAGAAGACCGGCTGGTTCTTCGATCAGTCGGCGAACCGGCTGGCACTGCGCAAATACGTCGGCGGCTCGCGGGTGCTGGATGTCTTCAGCTACCTCGGCGGCTGGGGGCTCGGCGCGCTGCGCGCCGGTGCGACGGAGGTGACTTGCGTCGATTCGTCAGCTACTGCTCTGGAAGGCTTGCAGACGGCGGCTGCGGCTAACGGTCTCAAGCCCGCGACGATTCGCGGCGATGCGTTCGACGTGATGGAGCAGCTGCATGCCGAGAAGCGACGCTTCGACGTGGTCGTGATCGATCCGCCGGCCTTCATCAAGCGCAAGAAGGACATTCCCAAGGGTGAGGCTGCGTATCGCCGCCTCAACCAGCTCGCGATCCAGCTGCTGGAGCGCGACGGCATCCTGGTGTCGTGCTCGTGCTCGTACCACCTCGAGCCGCAACAGCTGCTCGCTGCGATCCAGCGCGGGGCGCGTCATCTCGATCGCTTCGCGCAGGTCGTCGAAGTCGGCGGCCAGGCGCCGGATCATCCGATTCACCCCGCGATTCCAGAGACGCGCTACCTCAAGGCGTATTTCTGCCGCGTCGTGCGCGACTGACGGGTGCGCTGCCCGCCGTTGATATACTTGCCCCCGTAATCGGCCAACAACAATGATTCCCTACCCTTCGATCGACCCCATCCTCGTTTCGATCGGCCCGTTCGGCCCCGTCGGCCCGCTCGCCGTCCGCTGGTACGGCCTGATGTACGTGATCGGCTTCGCCGTCGCGTGGTGGCTCGGCCGACGCCGCGCCTCGCAGCGCGGCTCGACCTGGACACCGACCGATGTCGACGACCTGATCTTCTTCGCTGCTGTCGGCGTCATCCTCGGCGGCAGGCTCGGCTGGATCCTGTTCTATGGCACGACCGAAGTGATCGCCGATCCGTTGATGATCCTGCGCATCTGGGAAGGCGGCATGTCGTTTCACGGCGGGCTCATCGGCGTGCTGGCCGCCGTTGCAATATTTGCCGTGCGCCGCCAGCGGCACATCGCCGACGTCTACGATTTCCTCGCGCCGCTGCCGGGTCCGGGACTGCTGGCCGGTCGCATCGGCAACTTCATCAACGGCGAGCTGTGGGGCAAGCCGACCGACGTGCCTTGGGGATTCGCCGTCGATCCGGCAGTTCTGCACCCGATGCAGGCCGCGGAGGCGCGGCGCTTGTGCGATCACTTCCGGATCGACCCGTGCGTGCTGCACGTCCACGCCTCGCAGCTCTATGAAGGGCTGCTCGAAGGACTGGTCGTGTTCATCATCCTCTGGGTGTTCACTTCGAAGGCGCGGCCGCGGCTTGCGCCGTCCGGCCTGTTTCTGATCTGCTACGGCGTGTTCCGCTTCATCGTGGAATTCGTGCGCGTGCCGGACGAGAATCGCGGCTACCTGCTGCTCGACTGGGTGACGATGGGCCAGATCCTCTCGACGCCGATGATCCTCGCAGGCATCGTGCTGATGGCAATCGCGTATCGCCGCAACCAGGCGAGCGGCAACCTGCACCTGCAGACCACGTAGTAGACATGCAGCAGTATCTCGACCTCCTGCGTCACATCCGCGAGCACGGCACAGTCAAGACAGACCGCACCGGCACCGGCACGCGCTCCGTGTTCGGCCATCAGATGCTGTTCGATCTCGCGCAGGGCTTTCCGCTGCTGACGACCAAGAAGCTGCACCTGAAGTCGATCGTCTACGAGCTGCTGTGGTTCCTGAGGGGCGACACCAACGTGCAGTATCTCAAGGAGCACGGCGTGTCGATCTGGGACGAGTGGGCCGACGAGCGCGGCGAGCTCGGTCCGATCTACGGCAAGCAGTGGCGCGCCTGGCCGGGCCCGGATGGCCGGCCGATCGACCAGATCAGCCGCACGATCGACCTGATCCGCCGCAGCCCGGATTCGCGCCGCATCGTCGTCAACGCCTGGAACGTGGGCGAGCTAGAGCAGATGGCGCTGACGCCGTGCCACGCGCTGTTCCAGTTCTGGGTCGGCGACGGCAAGCTGTCGTGCCAGCTCTACCAGCGCAGCGCCGATGTGTTTCTCGGCGTGCCGTTCAACATCGCTTCCTACGCTCTGCTGACGCACATGTTTGCGCAGCAGTGCGATCTCGCTGCCGGCGACTTCGTCTGGACCGGCGGCGATTGCCATCTGTACCTCAACCACCTCGAACAGGCCGACGAGCAGCTGCAGCGCACGCCGCTGCCGCTGCCGCGGCTGGCGATCAAGCGCAAGCCGCCGTCGATCTTCGAGTACGAGTTCGAGGACTTCCAGCTCCTGAACTATCAGGCGCATCCCAGCATCAAGGCCCCGATCGCCGTTTAGTCGTCCATGACCACGAAGCGAAGTCGCAAGCAGGAGCGCCGCAAGGCGCGCCATTCCGCTCGCAAAGAGCCCACGCGCAAAAAGCCTGCGCCCAAAGAGACCGACCAAGACGAGTCGCCGCCGGTGGAGACGCGTGGCTCCGGCATTCACGGCCGCGGCGTGTATGCGACGCGCTCGATCAAGAAGGGCGTGCGCATCATCGAGTACCTCGGCGAGCGCATCACGCACAAGGAAGCCGACCGGCGCTACGAGCTCAAGGGCGACGACGACGGCCACACGTTCCTGTTCATCGCCAGCAGGCGCACCGTGATCGATGCCGGGGTCAACGGCAACGAGGCGCGCTTCATCAATCACAGCTGCGATCCGAACTGCGAAACCGTCATCGAGGACGGCCGCGTCTACATCGAGTCGATCCGGCGCATCAAGCCCGGCGAGGAGCTGGGGTACGACTACCAGCTGACCTGGGAGAGCACCGACGATCCGGTCGAGCTGTCGCTGTACGCCTGCCGCTGCGGAGCGAAACGCTGCCGCGGCACGATGCTGGACCGCGAGCCGCTCGACAAGAAGAGCGACTGAGCCGCCATGGTCTCGATCATCGTGGCCGTGGCCGACAACGGGGTGATCGGCAGCGACAACCGCCTGCCATGGCACCTGCCGGATGACCTGAAGCGCTTCAAGGCATTGAGCCTGGGCAAGCCGATCGTCATGGGTCGCCGCACCTTCGACTCCATCGGCCGGCCGTTGCCCGGACGCACGAACATCGTGATCTCACGCCAGAGCGGACTCGCGATCGAGGGCGTTCGCGTCGTGCAGTCGCTCGATGCAGCGCTGACCGCAGCCGGCAGCGTGCCGGAGATCGTCGTCATCGGCGGCGCTGAGATCTTTCGGCAGGTGCTGCCGCGCACGAACACGATTCACCTGACGCGCGTGCATGCGCGCGTCGCCGGCAACGTTTTTTTCCCGGATCTCGATCCCGCGCAGTGGCGCGAGGCAGCCGTGGAACACCACCCCGCGGATGAGCGTCATCAATACGCTCTAAGCTTCGTCACTTTGCAGAGAATCGGGTCATGACGCGCTACAACTGTCTCAAGTGTCCCGGCTATTGTTGCAGTCACGACCGCATCGCCGTGAGCGACTTCGACATCCAGCGCCTGGCTAAGCACTTCGGTTTGACCGAAGCAGAGGCCAGGGAGCGCTTCACCTATCGCGAGCGCACGACTGACGAGCAGGTCCTGCGCCACCATCAGGACCACATCTACAAGTCCGTGTGCCGCTTCTTCGACCGCGACGAGCGTCGCTGCACCGTCTACGACGCGCGGCCCAACGTCTGCCGGCGCTATCCCTACGGCAAGACCTGCGGGTATTACAATTTCCTGAAGTTCGAGCGGGAACATCAGGGCGACGATGAGTTCATTCCGTCGGCTTAGCGTTTGCGACTGAACAAGTACATCAGCGAGACCGGCCTGTGCTCGCGCCGTGAGGCGGACGCGCGCATCGAGGCCGGGCGCGTCACGATCAACGGCGTTGTGGCCACGCTCGGCACGCAAGTCGCGGCGGGCGATATCGTGTGTGTCGACGGCAAGCCGGTGGGCGGCCAGGAGCGACACGTCTACATCGCGCTCAACAAGCCGGTCGGCATCACATCGACCATCGAGCCGCACATCGCCGGCAATCTGCTCGAAGTCGTGAAGTATCCGCAGCGGATCTTCCCGATCGGGCGCCTCGACAAGGACTCCGAAGGGCTGATCCTGCTGACCAACAACGGCGACATCGTCAACGAGATCCTGCGCAGCGAGAACGAGCACGAGAAGGAATACGTGGTCACGGTCGACCGGCCGGTCACCGAGATCTTCCTCAACGGCATGGCGAGCGGCGTGCGCATCCTCGGCACGGTCACGAAGCCCTGCAAAGTACGGCGGGTCGGTGCCGGGACTTTCCACATCATCCTGACGCAGGGCCTGAATCGGCAGATCCGGCGGATGTGCTCGTTCTTCGGCTACAAGGTCCTGAAGCTGCAGCGGGTGCGGATCATCAACCTGCAGCTCGGCGACCTGAAGCCGGGGCAGTGGCGGCAGCTCGAGCCGGCAGAGGTGCGGGGGCTGCTGCCGGACCAGCCGGATTTCAATTTCTAGGGCCGGACCACGGTTCTATAGACCGGGCCGCGGCGCACGCAGTAGGCTGCGCGCCGTGGACTCGGACTACGACGTCAAGACCCGGGTGACCGGGCTGGAGCAGCTGAAGATCGGGCAATCCGGGCAGGGTTGTCTCGTCGTTATCCACGCTCCCCTGCACGCCGATCTCGGCCGCCTGCACACGCTCGCCAAGGAGATTACGACGATCGGCCGTGGCCGCGACAACGACATCGTGCTGCCGAGCGACTGCGTGTCCCGCCGTCACAGCCGCCTGGAGCGGCGGAACGAGGCCCTGTTCGTCGTCGACCTTGCGTCGACCAACGGCACCTATATCAATGACGAGGCGCAACCCGTGCGCGAGCGGCCGCTCGAGCGCGGCGACCGGCTGCGGATAGGCGACACGATCTTCAAATACCTGTCGGGCTCGGATATCGAGGTGCAGTACCACGAGATCCTGTTCCGCATGACGGTGACCGACGGTCTCACCAACATCAGCAATCGCAAGCAGCTCGATGCGACGCTGCTCGAAGAGATTCCGCGGGCGCGCCGGCACAACCGCGATCTGTCGGTATTGATGCTCGACATCGACCGCTTCAAGCACATCAACGACACCTACGGCCACCTGGCGGGCGACTCGGTCCTGCGCGGGCTGGCGGCGATTCTGCAGAAGCGCTTGCGGCCGAACGACCGGCTCGGTCGTTACGGCGGCGAGGAGTTCTGCGCGATCCTGCCGGAAACGGCGCTGGCGAACGCCGCAAAGATTGGTGAAGAGCTGCGCGCGATGGTGGAAGCGTATGCCTTCGTCGCGGAAGATAAGCGCATCAACGTGACGATCTCCATCGGCGCCGGCAGTCTCGGCGAGGGGATGGACATGGCCGACCTGTATCGCCGCGCCGACGAGATGCTGTACGAGGCGAAGCGCACCGGTCGCAACAAGGTGTGTCATTGAGGATTGCCGGTCTCGCTGCGCTGCTGCTGGCGGGCCTGACCGCCGCAGCGGCGGAGCAGGGCAGTGCCGATGCGCGCGCGCAAGCCATCGCCAACTATCCCACCGGCGATTCCTGTCTCTTCTGCCACCGCAACGACATCGGCTCGACCTGGCTCGATAACTCGCACGCCTGGACGATTCGTCCGGTCGGCGAGCCGCCCGCGGTCAGTCCCGTGCCCGCGGACGCCACGCACGTCATCGGCAAGGAGCACTTCCGTCCGCTCAAGCAGAACGGCTACGGCAAGTTCGCGTTACGCACGCTCGCCGGCGCGGCGTGGCAGGAGAATGTCTTCGAGAAGCAGTGTGTGGGTTGTCATACGACTGCCGTGAATCCGCAGACCGCCGAGTTCTCCAGCATCGGGCTCGACTGCTTTGCGTGCCATGGCAACGTGCCGGAGGATCACGCGACGAAGAAGGGCACCGCGCTGTTGTCGCGCACGCGAGCGAACGCCGACAAGGAAGTCATTTCGATCTGCGGCTCCTGCCATTTGCGCGGCGGCGAGTCGAGGACCAGCGGCCGGCCGTATCCGTATGCCTTCATCGCCGGCGACGACCTGTTCAAGGACTTCAAAGTCGACTTGAACCGCGCCACCAAGGCCAAGCTGGATAGCAGCGATTCACACGTCTATCTGAAGACGCGCGCGGTGCTGGAAGGCGGGTCGGACAAGAGCTGCGTCGATTGCCACCGCATCCATGGACCCCCGGAGGAGCGCAAGGGCGGTGGCAAGGAGTTCAGCGAGATCTGTCACTACTGAGCTTGCAGTCGGGCTAAAGCCCGACCTACAGGTCCTCTATTCAACGGTTACTGACTTGGCCAGGTTGCGCGGCTGATCGATGTTGCGATCCTTCGCCAGTGCAACGTGATACGCGAGCAGCTGCAGCGGGATGTTCAACAGCAGCGGGTCGAGCTCAGGTTCGGACTTCGGCACTTCGATGATGCCCTGAGCAGGAACCGGCAATGCATCGCCGGGCTGCGTGACGACATACACCGGGCCGCTGCGCGCGCGAATCTCTTCGATGGTCGAAACGTTCTTCGCGAACAGATCGTCGCGCGGCATGATGACGACGGTCGGCGTCTGCGGATCGATGAGCGCGAGCGGGCCGTGCTTCAACTCCGATGCCGGGTAAGCTTCGGCATGCAAATAGCTGATTTCCTTTAGCTTGAGCGCACCTTCCATCGCTACCGGAAAGCCCGCTGCGCGGCCGACGAAATAGGCGTCGTCGTACTTCGCGATGTTGCCGGCGAGCGCTGCGATGTGCTGCTCCTGAGTGAGGATGGTCTCGATCTGCGCGGGCAACGCTTCGAGCGCCTTGAGCAATCGCGCGCCCTGCGCAGTCGACATGTCGCGAATGCGGCCGAGATGAATCGCCAGCAACGCGAAAGCGACCAGCGTCGACGTAAATGTTTTGGTCGCGACCACCGCGATCTCGGGTCCGGCATGCAGATAAATGCCGCGCCCACATTCGCGTGCGACAGTGCTGCCGACGACATTGACGATGCCAAGCACGCGTCCGCCTTTGCGCTTCACCTCCTGCACGGCGGCGAGCGTGTCGAACGTTTCTCCCGACTGACTAACTGCGATGTAGAGCGTGTCCTGCTCGATCACGGGATTGCGATAGCGAAACTCCGACGCCGGCTCGGCGTGGGCAGGAATGCGCGCGAGCTGCTCGATGAGATGAGCGCCGGTGCAGCCGGCTATGTAAGCGGAGCCGCAACCGAGGATCTTCACGCGGCGGATCTCGAGCAACTCGCGCGCAGCCATCTCGACTCCGCCCAGATGCGTCGTCTGGAAGCGTGCGTCGAGACGTCCGCTCAGTGTGCGGCGGATTGCGTCAGGTTGTTCGGCGATCTCCTTGCGCATGTAGTGCGTGTAGCCGCTCTTGTCGTACGACGCGTCGGTCCACGTGATGGTCGACGGCGTCTTCTCCGTGGCGCCGCCGTCGAGCGTGGACGTTTCGAAGCCGTCGGCACGGACGACTGCGATCTCACCGTCGTCGAGATGCACGACGCTCTGCGTATGGCGCACGAGTGCCGCCGGATCGGACGCGACGAACATCTCGCGATCGCCGATGCCGAGCACGACAGGGCTGCCGTTGCGCGCGACCACGATCGATTCCGGCCGCTGGGCGTCGAGCACCGCGAGGCCGTAGGTGCCGGTCACGAGTCGCAGCGCTGCGCGCACCGAGTCTTCGAGCTTGTCTGCCGGCATTGCCGCGATGAGATGCGCGAGGACTTCGGAATCCGTCTCCGACTGAAACGTGACGCCACCGGCCTGCAACTTCGCTCGCAGCTGCGCCGCGTTCTCGATGATGCCGTTGTGAACGATCGCGAAGCGGCCGGAGCCGTCGCAGTGAGGATGCGCGTTGCGGTCGCTCGGCTCGCCGTGCGTCGCCCAGCGCGTGTGCGCGATTCCCGGCGTGCCTTTGAGCTGTGCGGGAAGTTGCCGCTCCAGCTCGCGGACTTTGCCCTTCGCCTTGTAGACGCTCAGCTTGCTATTGCGCGCGCAGGCAATGCCTGCCGAGTCATAGCCGCGATACTCGAGCCGGTGCAGTCCTTCCATGAGGATCGGACCCGCATCGCGCTTGCCGACATAACCGACGATTCCGCACATGAGGCGACACTCCCCGCTTGCGAAAGACGTGGCTTTCGCTGCGCTTTCAATGACGAAAAGTCGCCGAGGCGCTTTTCGCGCTAGCCATAGATCACTCGCCGGATCTGCCGCTCGGTGTAAGCGGGCGCGCGAAAGCGACGCTGGCCCAACTCGCTGGCGATTTGCGCAAAGATCTCGCTGTTCGATCGGCCCTGCGCCTGCAACGCCAGGTGGCGTCGGCAGATGAAGTCGTCGGCCGTCTCATCGAGAAAAGCGATGACTTCGTTGACGACGCGCGCGGCTTCGGCAGGGCTCAGTCGACTCGAGCGGACGAGGTACGCAATCAGCTCGCCGAGTTCGGTCTGATCCGGCATGGGCGCGCAGTCTGCCTCGTCGGGAGTCATGGCCCAACAATCCTGCCCGAAATCGGGCAGAATGCGAACACTATTTGAGGGAGAAGCGATGGTTACGTTGAACCAGATCGGCCAGATCGCCATCACCGTGAAGGATCTGCCGCGCGCGGTCGCCTTCTATCGCGACGTGCTCGGCATGCGGCATCTGTTCGACGCCGGACCGAAGCTGAGCTTCTTCGACTGCGGCGGCGTACGGCTGATGCTGGATATTCCGGAGCAGGCGGAGTTTCGGCATCCGCCGTCGATCCTGTATTACAAGGTCGACGACATCGGCAGCGTGCATCGCGAGCTCAAAGGTAAAGGCGTGCGCTTCGAAGACGAGCCGCACGTGATCGCGAAGCTGCCGAGTCACGATCTGTGGATGACGTTCGCGCGTGACAGCGAAGGCAACATGTTCGCGCTGATGTCGGAAGTGACGAACCGCTAAGCTCCGTCGCGCTCGAACAGGATCAGGTGCTGCAGCGGCAGCGTCCGCACCGTCGTCACGTGCCTGAATCCTGCCGCCTGCATTTCGCGGCGCACCTGCGCCTCTGACATCTTGTGCACCGGCTTGATCTGCACTTGCGGATCTTCCGCGCGATACTCGACCAGTGCGACGCGTCCGCCGGGCTTCAATGCCTCGCGCACTTTCCTCATCACTTCGTAGGGATACTCGAGCTCGTGATACACGTCGACCATGAACAGCAGGTCGACGCTGTGCGGCGCGAGATTCGGATCGCGCTCTGAGCTGCGCACGGTCGCGATGTTGGTGACGTGCTCGCGGCCGGCGCGTTCTGCGATCACTTCGAGCATCTTCGGCTCGATGTCGATCGCGAGCACTCTGCCCGTCGGGCCGACCAGCGGCGCGATGCGAAAGCTGTAGTAGCCGGAGCCGGCGCCGAGATCGGCGATCGTCTGGCCGGGCTTGATCTCCAGCGCGTCGATCACGAGCTGCGGCTTCTCTTCCGTTTCCCGCTCGCTGCGCTCCAGCCAGATGATGCCGCCCGGTCCCATGACGTGGGCGATCTCGCGACCGAGGTAGAACTTGCCGATGCCGTCCGGATCGTGCGTCGCGCGGAACTCGTAATGCTGAGCGAGCGGCTCGGCATGTGCGACGAGACCGCACAACAGGAGCAGGGCGCAGACCGCGGCTTTCATGGCCGCATTCTACGCGTCAGTGCTCGTGCCGGCTGAGATAGAGATAGATGTAGCTCGTGACGAGCAGCACGCAGAGGCAGCACGCAAACGCGATGCCCCAGCCCGCAGCGATGACGGCGAAAACGTTCACGGCTCCGTCATGGGGTGCGGGCAGCGAGCCGAAGCCGCTCGCGACTGCAAAGGTTGCCACGCTCACGAGGACCCAGCGCAGCAGATAGCCCGGCAGATGGATGCGCATGTCGCGGTTGTGTCGGTACGCGGCCGCGCGTGCGTAGCGATCGCCGCGCGTTGCATCTCTGAACAGCCAGAACGGCCAGACGTAGCGAAACAGCACGCGGGAAAGCGGCATGTCGGCGTAGCTGGCGCGAGCATTCATGCGAAGTAGATGTGCGGACCCTGCGGTTAGTTCCGCAGTACGGCCGGTCACAAGCGTAGCGTACCGCGCGCCAGTTCGACGACATCGCCGCTGACGAAAATGCGCTTGTCGCTGTCGACGTCGAGCAGCAGCGTCGACGGACGGTCGGCGTACTCGCCTTGCGAGATCTCGAAATGGCACGGCAGCTTGCGGCCGGTCGCGATCATCCAGCCGCCGAGGTTCGCCGTCGCCGAGCCGGTCGCCGGATCTTCGAGGATCGCGCCGCCGACGGGAAAGAAGAAGCGCGATAGCAAGCGCCCCGGCTGTGCGAGTTCGGCGAAGACGTATGCCATCGCGTGGCCGTCCTCGCTGAGGACACCCGCGAATGTCGCCGGATCGGGGCGCGCGCTGCGCACAGCGCGTTCGCTGGTGAGCGGTACGACGAGCTGTTCCTTGCCGGCTTTGATCCACAACGGATCGGTGCCGATGTCGCCTTCTGCAACGCCGAGCATCTTCGCCAGCGTGCCGCGCGAAGCTTCGCATTTGCGCCACGTCGGTGCATTGGCTTGCAACGTCCAGCGGTCGCCGTCAGCGCGCACCGGAATGATGCCGGCCTGCATCTCCAGCTTCAGGTCATTGCCGCCGAGGCCGAGCGCACGGCACACGTGCGCGGTGCCGAGCGTCGGATGGCCGGCGAAAGGCATCTCATAACTCGGCGTGAAGATCCGCACCTGCGCGGTGGCGCGCGAAGAGGGCAGCACGAACGTCGTCTCGGAGAGATTGAACTGCCGCGCGAGCGCTTGCATCGTCGCTGTGTCGAGCGACGTGCCGCTCTCGAACACGCACAGCGGATTGCCCGTGAGCGACCCGCGATCCTTGGTGAACACGTTGACGATGCGAAAGGCGAGTTCGCGCATGGCGGCTTCTCCGTTGGAGCTGCGGGCCATTCTATTGAGGGGGGCTATCGCGCCAAGGCACAGTCCGGCAAACCGCGGACAGCACAGCCTTTATTTTGGGGCTTGCGGGCTAATCGGCGTCAGCCGTTCCTCGATCATGCGCTGCGCCGCCTCGAAATCCACGGCGCCGAGCGTGCTGACGTTGCGCGTGAGCTGCGCCAGGATCTTGTTCTGGATGCGGCCGCGTTCCAGGGCGACGGCGTAGGGGATCTCGTCGTGGAACATCACCATCGAATAGCGCGGCACGAAGCGTTGCGGGAAACGCCGCTCCAGCTCCAGCGACAGCGTCTTCTGCAGGTGGAATTGCGGATCGCGCACGGTGTCGCGCATCTCGAGATAGTTCTCGATCGCCATGTCGGCGATCGCATCCGTGTGCGGCCGCCGCTGCGCTTCGAAGCGGCGGAAGGTGCTGCTCCAGTCGGTTGTCGTGTCGAGCATTGCCACCAGCTCGCGACAGTCTTCGAACGCGCAGTTCATTCCTTGACCGTGGAACGGCGTAATCGCGTGCGCGGCGTCGCCGATCAGCAGCAGCCGGTCGTCGACCGACCAGCGCTCGCAGCGCACGGTACCCATGATGCCGGTGGGATGCTTCAGGAACTCATCGGTGAGCGCCGGCAACATCGCGCAGATGTCCGGAAAATGGCGGCGGAAGAACTGCGTGATGCGGCTGGGCTCGGTGAGCGATGCGAAGCTCTCTTCGCCCTGGTGCGGCAGGAACAGCGTGACCGTGAAGCTGCCATCGAGATTCGGCAACGCGATCAGCATGAAGCCGCCGCGCGGCCAGACGTGCAGCGCGTGTTTCTCGATGCGATGAGTGCCACCGGCGCCGGGCGGCAGACTCAACTCCTTGTAGCCATGCTTGAGCAGATCTTCGGAGGCGGGCACTTCGAGCTCGCTTACCAGCGCGCGTCGCACGACTGAGCCGGCGCCATCGGCCGCAATCACGCGTCGCAGAGGGCATTCCTCGAGCCGGCTCGCGACCTCGTCGCGCAACACCAGGGCGTGATGGCGAATATCCGCGCCGACTGCCGCTGTCCGGAATCTGATCTCGACTCCGGCGCGTTCCGCGGCGTCGATCAGAATGCGATTGAGATCGGGGCGCGAGACGGAGTAGATCACTTCATGCTCGCCCTGGCCGTACGGCACGAACGTGAGCGCGCCGTCGATCGCGTGGAGCATGCGGCCGGGCATCGGAATGAGCAGCGGGCGCACGCGATCCATCACGCCGGCGAGCTCGAGCGCACGGATGCCGCGTGCCGCGAGCGCGAGATTGATCGAACGGCCGGCGGGAATCGTCGAGTGCCGCATGTCCGGCATCCGCTCGAAGATGCGGACCGGGTGCCCGCGCCGCGCGAGCAGCGTTGCGACCAGCGTCCCCGCGAGGCCTGCGCCGACGATCGTTACCGGCTCGCGGCGCTCTTTGGTCGCGGCACTCATCGCAGGAAGCGTCCGAGCGCCGCGGCGAATTCCCACGCCTCGACGAACGTGTTGTACAGCGGCACCGGCGCGGCGCGAATCACGTCTGGCTCGCGCCAGTCGCCGACGAAGCCGGCGGCGGCGAGTGCTTTGAACACCTTGTGTGCTTCAGCAGGTGTTCGCCGGAGCCGCAACGAGAGCTGGCAGCCACGTGCTTCCGGGTCCGCCGGCGTCAGGATGGTCAGCGAATCTGCGAGCTGTGCGCACAGGAGTGATTCGAGGTAGCCGGTCAGTCGCACCGACTTCGCGCGCAGCGCAGGCATCCCCGCCTTGTCGAACAACGCGAGCGAAGCGATGAGCGGTGCGGCCGAGAGAATCGGCAGATTGGAAACCTGCCAGCCTTCCGCGCCCGGCAATGGTTGGAGGTCGTGCGGCATCTGAAAGCGACTGGCTTTCTCGTTGCCCCACCAGCCTGCAAGTCGCACCAGGTTGAAGTCGCGCGCATGACGCTCGTGAACGAAGCAGCCGCCGACGGCGCCTGGACCGGCGTTCAGATATTTGTAGTGGCACCAGACGGCGAAGTCGGCGCCGCAGTCGTGCAGCTCCACCGGCACGTTGCCGATCGCATGCGCCAGGTCAAAGCCGACGCGGCAGCCGACTCGGTGCGCCGCCTGCGCGATCGCACGCAGGTCGAAACGTTGGCCGTTGAGGAATTGCACGCCCGGCAGCATCACTGTTGCGAGCTGTGCGCCCTCGCGTTCGATCAGCGCCAGCACGTCTTCCGTGCGCACGGCTTCTTCGCCATCGCGCGGCCCGATTTCGAGCATCGCAACGTCGGGATCGAATCCATGCAGCTGCACCTGCGACGCCACGGCATAGCGATCCGACGAGAACGCGTTCTTCTCGATCAGGATCTTCGAGCGCTCGCGGGTCGGACGGTAGAACGTGGCGAGCATCAGATGCAGGTTCACCGTCAGCGTGTTCATCGCGACGACTTCGACCGGCTGCGCACCGACCAGTCGCGCCAGCGGCGGGGCGAACCGCTCGTGATAGGTCAGCCACGGCCGCTGCGATTCGAAGTGACCGTCGACGGCGCGTTCCGCCCAGCTATCCAGCTCTTCTTCGACGATGCTCGCGACAGCTTTCGGCTGCAGTCCGAGTGAGTGGCCGCAGAGGTAAACCTGTCGTGAGCCGTCGGCGCGCGTCGGCAGACGGAACTCGTCGCGCAGTTTCGCGAGCGGATCAGCGCGATCCTGGTCTTCGGCGAAGGAGCGTTCGAGAGAGAAGTTCATGACGGTGTCAGTGGCAGCAGGATCGGTCGGCTTGGGGCTGCATCGGCAACGAACGGCGCGACCTGCAGGTTCAACAGATACTGCCCGTCGGGGATCGAATCGTCGATGAAGGCCAGCTCGGTGACGGTGGCGTGCGGCCGCGTCGCCGCCGCGGCCTTCTTGCCGCCCGGTGGCAGGCCCCAGAAGATCCGATGGGTGGTCAGTTCCGCATCGTCGCTCCGATCGAGCGAGGGAAGATCGACGACGAGCGCAGTGATGCCGCTGCTCACGATCCAGCGCATCGCATCGGCGTCGAAGTAGGGGGCCGGAGCGCGGTCGTAGTTGCGCTGGAGCTTGTCGCGCGTATTCGGACGCGTGCGCACGACCAGCGCGCGATAGTGATGCAATGCGTGAGGCGTTGCCGCCGAGGCAAGTGCGGCGCGCGTGATGACAGGCATCGGTCCGACAGACACGAGCAGTGCGGGGTTGAAATGTTCGCCGCTCAGATCGCGAACGCTCAGGCGCTCCGCGGTGACGTGTCCCACACACTCGGTGTGCGTGCCATTGCAATGCGGAGTCAGCGTGTGAGTCGCGCAGTTGCAGCTGCCGCCGCGCTGCACGTCACCGACGAACGAGCCGGCCGTCACTGCAGTGGCCGCGGCCGGCGCGGCGCCGAAGAAGGTCGGTTGTGGAGCGTCGAACTCGAGCGGAATCGAAAGGTCGTGACCTTGCCTGCCGACGCGCCAGCGGCGACCGGCAATCTCAACGGTGAGCTCGGGCGTCGCGGTCGCCACCAAACGCTCGTCGTTCAACGCTTGTGAGCGACGGTGCCGCACGCCTGACACGTGCGGTTCTGCAGCGACCCGTAGAACCGCTCGAAGATCGGCGGCAATTGTTTTTCAATGTCGTTGACGTGCAGATACTCGGCATACAGCGGGTACTGGCAGTGATCGCAGTACCAGAGAAAGCCGTCCTGTTCTTCGGGGCGGCGCTGACGCTCGATCACCAGTCCGACACTGTTGGCCGAGCGCTGCGGCGAGTGCGGTACGCGCGGCGGCAGCAGCAGCACTTCGCCTGCGTGGATCGGAATGTCGACGCGGCCGCGGTCCTGCATCGTCCGCAGCGTCATGGTCCCTTCGAGCTGATAGAAAAATTCCTCGCCCGGATCTTCATGGTAGTCGGTGCGCGCGTTCGGCCCGCCGACCACCATGATGATGAATTCGGAATGCTGGAACACCTGCCGGTTGCACACCGGCGGCTTCAGGTACTCGCGATGCTGCTCGATCCATTGATTCAGATTGAAGGCTTTCAGCGCGTTCATGGTGTCTCGCCAGTTGCGTCGGAGCGAATCTCCGGCGGGGCGTTTCGTGGACAGCTCGCGGAGTATAACTGTAGGCTGTGGACATGAGATACGAGAGGACTCTGCTCGCGGTCCTGTTCGTGCTGCCGCGAGCATTGCTGGGCGCGGATGCCACGGAGCAGGGCTCGCCCGAGCCCGTGCAGGCGATCTGGAAGAACCAGGAGTTCGCGTTCTACTACCAGAGTCAGACGACGTTCTATTCCTGCTCCAGCCTGGAGGCGAAGCTCGAGCGCATTCTCAAGGTGCTCGGCGTAGCGAAGCCGTACGTGCGAGTGCGCGCCGTCGATTGTCAGGGCGGTCCGGTGCGCATGCCGCGCGTGCTCATGAACATCACCGCGCCGGTTCTCGCCACGCCGGAAGCGATTGCCGAACGCGACAAAGGCATGAGCAAGCTCGAACTGACCGCCAAGGTGCGTGGCGAGAAGATCGATCCCGAAGCGCTGGCGCCGTTTCCGGCGCAGTGGAAGCGCGTGTCGTTGAGTCGCGGCGCCGTCGGTCTGGAGCCCGGCGACTGCGAGCTGATCGATGAGCTGCGCCGTAAAGTGCTGCCGAAGCTCGCCATCCGCGTCGTCAAGGACAGCACCCACTGCACGCCGCAACAGATGACGATCGGTCAGCCGCAGCTGGAAGTGCAAGCGCTGGTCAAACTGCCGAAGCCCGACGAGCCGAAGAAGTAGCTTCGCTACTCGCCGTCCGGGCTCAGACCCGACGAGCTGCACGGTACGAAGATCGGCGCTGCTTCACGATCGAGCCGGACCGCGCACAGCTTCCCGCCCCACACGCAACCCGTGTCGATGCTCAGCACCCCATCGCCGTCGTGGTAGCCCAGCGCTGACCAGTGACCGCAGACGATGCGCAGGTCGCGCGAGCGTCGCTGCGGAACGCGAAACCACGGCATCACTCCCGTGGGCGCAGCCGCGACCTTGCCCTTGAACTTCAGCTCCAACGTACCGTCGGCGCGGCAGAAGCGCAGCCGCGTCAGGCAGTTCGTGATGAAGCGCAGACGATCGACGCCGCGCAGATCGTCCGACCAGCGCTTCGGCTTGTCGCCGTACATGTGCGTGAACAATTCCAGGCAGCGCTCGTCATCGCGCAGCGCCTGTTCCAATTCGGCCGCACACGAGCGAGCGGTCGCCAGATCCCACTGCGGCGGCAGTCCGGCGTGGATCATCGTGTAGCCGAGCTGCGCGTCGTGATGGAGCATCGGCAGCGAGCGCAGCCAGGTCAGCAACTCGTCGCGATCGGCAGCTTTGAAGATCGGGCCGAGGGTGTCCTGAGGCTTGAGCTGCTCGCCCGGCGTCAATGCTGCCGCCAGCAAGTGCAGGTCGTGATTGCCGAGGACAGTGATGGCTGCAGAGCCGAGGCTCTTCACGAGCCGCAATACGTCGAGCGAGCGCGGTCCGCGGTTGACGAGATCGCCGGTGAGCCAGAGCCGGTCGCGGGCAGGATCGAAGCGCAGCCGCGTCAGCAGCGCTTCGAATTCGTCGCAGCAACCCTGGATGTCGCCGACGGCGTAGGTGGCCCGGATTGTCATGGATAGCGAATGCTATCCACTTCTTCTCAGTGGAGCAGCCCTGGCATGGCCAACGTGAAGGGGGCGATCGGCGCATCGAAGTGCGCGCCGTCGTCGGCCAGCATCTGATAGCTGCCTTGCATTGCGCCGACTGGCGTTTCCAATACCGCACCGCTGGAGTAGCGGAAGCCCTGGCCGGGCAGCAGGTAGGGCTGTTCGCCGACCACACCTTCGCCGCGAACTTCCTTGACCTTGCCGTTCGCGTCGGTAATCACCCAGTGGCGGGTGAGCAGGCGCGCGGGGACCTTACCTTCGTTGCGGATCGTGATCGTGTAGGAAAAGGCGTAGTGGCCTTCTTCGGGCTTGGATTGCTCGCCGACGTAGTTGGCGCTGACGTCGACGCGAATCCGGTGCGCGCGCGCCGGCTCGCCGGTCGCATGCGCTGCCGCGCTGGCCGTCGCCTCGTCGCTGTCGTGATCGGGTGTTCTTTCGCTCATGGAAGTCCGACTGCTCGCTGCCTGGCCCCCGGCGAGACGCAGGCATTCTAGCAGCACTGCGTCTCAGCACTTGCCTGAAAAATTCTCGTCGTTATGTCGCCTGCATCGACACTGACCTTCGTCAGTGCAAATGGCCTTCGTCAGTGCAGACGCACCGCGAGCACGTCGCACGGCGCTGCGTGCAGGATCGTGTCCTCGGTGAAGTTGAGCAAAATTGCCAGGCCATGGCGCTCGCGGCTGCCGAGCACGATCAGATCGACGCCGAGCCGTTGCGCCGCGCGGATGATTTCCGTCTTGATGCCGCCTGTCTCGATCAGCTGACGCGCCTCGCTCAGCCCCAGCTTGCTCGCCAGCTCGGTGAGCTTCTTGCGCGCGCGCTCGACCAGCTCGCTCTCGATCTGCACGGTCGGCAGCAGGGCCTCGCCCATCGGCTCGACCGGCACGTACTCGACCACGTGCAGCAGCATGATTTCGGAGCGGTAGCAGGCGGCAATGGCTTTCGCCCGTTCGCCGACCAGCTGGCTGTCGTCGGACAGGTCCACGACGAGCAAAATTTTCTTGTAGTCGGGCATCGTGCGCGCCCCCTGAAGCTAGCGGTGCGGCCGAATAGTGCGAACGCGCCGCGCCTCAAGTCAATACGCGCCGGCTCAGCGACCGGTCTTGAGTGCCAGCTGCGCCGCCAGCGCCGCGAATCCTGCGGCCGGGATGGTTTCGGCGCGGACCCCCGGGTCGATCCCGGCGGCGCGGATTTCGTCCTGACTCAGGATTGCTTTGAGTGAGTTGCGAAGCGTCTTGCGCCGCTGCGAGAAGGCGGCTGCCACCACGTTGGCATACAGGCGCGGCTGCTCGATGCGCAACGGCTCTGCATGCGGCGCGAGACGTACGAAGGTCGATATGACCCGCGGCGGCGGACGAAACGCGCCGGGGCCGATGTCGAACAGCGGCTCGATGCGCAGCCACGGAGCGAGCATGACGGTGAGGCGTCCGTAGTGCTCCGAGTCGGGCGCGGCGGCCATGCGGTCCACGACTTCCTTCTGCAGCATGAAGTGCATGTCGCGAATGTGATCGCGCTGCTCGATGAGCCGGAACAGCAGGGGCGTGGAGATGTTGTACGGCAGATTGCCGACCACTCGCAGACGGCGGCCGTCGTCGAGCGCGGCCAGATCGAACTCGAGTGCGTCGCCTTCGTGCAGCCGCAGGGCGGTGGTCTCCTGCGTCGCCGCGCGCAGGTGGTGGATGGCATCACGATCGATCTCGATCGCGTGCAGCTCCGGCAGTCGCGCGAGCAGCGGCAGCGTGATCGCGCCGAGACCGGGGCCGATCTCGACCAGACGCTCGTCGGGGCGCGGATCGATCGCAGCGACGATGCGCTGGATCACGCCGGGGTCGTGCAGGAAATGCTGGCCGAAGCGTTTGCGCGCTACGTGCATCAGTGAGAGGCGGTTGCCAATTGCAACGCCACCTCGATGGCAGTGGCGAGGCTGCCGGACTCGGCAGTGCCGGTGCCGGCAAGCGACAGCGCCGTGCCGTGATCGACGGACGTGCGGATGATCGGCAGGCCGAGTGTCACGTTCACCGCGGTTTCGAAGCCTGCGTACTTGATGACCGGCAGACCTTGGTCGTGAAACATCGCGAGCACCGCGTCAGCCTGCTTCAGCATATGTGTCGTGAACGCGGTGTCAGCTGGCACAGGGCCGATGAGCTGCATGCCTGTCCCGCGCAGCGCGTCGATGGCCGGCGCGATGACTTCGATCTCTTCGCGACCGAGATGACCGGACTCACCGGCGTGAGGATTCAGCCCGCACACGATGATGCGAGGGGTCGGAATTGCGAAGCGGGTGCGCAGATCGTGATCGACGATGCGCAATACCTTGTGCAGCAAGTCACGCGTGATTGCAGCGCTGACGTTCTTCAAAGGCAGATGCGTCGTGGCGAGCGCGACGCGCAGCGAACCGCTCGCCAGCATCATCACGGGATGTGCTCCGCCCGTGCGCTCGGCCAGATATTCGGTGTGTCCCCAGAACTTGATGCCGGCATCGTTGATCACGCTCTTCTGCACGGGTGCCGTGACCATCGCAGCGAACTCGCCGCTCATGCAGCCGTCGATGGCGCGATCCAGCAGCTGCAGGACGTGACGTGCATTGGCGCGATCCAGTTGACCCGGACGAACGGTCGATGCGACAGGCACGTGCAGAACGCGCAGTGTCCCCGCGCGATGCTCGGTGCGCGCATCGCCGGGCTGGTACGGAAGAAAGGAGACGGGTTTGCGAAGTTGCTGCGCGCGCGCCTGCAACACCTCAGTATCGCCGGCGACGATCAGCTCGCACGGCCACGCGCGACCTGCGATATCGATACAGAGATCCGGCCCGATGCCTGCCGGCTCGCCACAGGTGAGGATGAGCCGGGGCGGCGGCATTACATCCTGTATTCCACGAACGCCTCATCGCGCAGCCGGCGCAGCCACAGCTCGGTGTCCTCTTCCGCTTTGGCGTCGCGCAGTTCCGCGTAGGCGTGCTGACGCTTCACGTCTTCGGTGGCGTCGTGGTCGCGGCGACCCAGGAGCTGGACGATGTGCCAGCCGTATTGCGTATGGAAGGGCGCGCTGATCTCGTTTTCCTTCAGAGCGTTGATCTGCTTCTCGAACTCCGGCACGAAGCTGCCCGGGCCGCTCCAGCCGAGATCGCCGCCGTCGGCCGCGGAGCCGGGATCCTGCGACGTCACTGCGGCGATGGCGCCGAAGTCCTCACCGTTCAGCACGCGCTCGCGAATGCTCGCGAGCTTCGTCTGCACCGTCTGGTCGTCCTCGAGGTCGCTCGTCTTGAGCAGGATGTGACGTGCGTGGACCTGCGCGATCACGGCCTGCTGCTGGCCGCCGCGGACTTCGTTCAGGCGGAACAGGTGGAAGCCGCTGGGCGTGCGGATCGGCTCCGAAACCTCGCCGGCCTTCATCTGCTGAATCTTGTCCGCGATGATCGACGGCAGCTGCGGGCCCCGGCGCCAGCCGAGCGAGCCGCCTTCGATGTTGGTGCTGCTCTCGGAGTACGTGACGGCGAGCTGCGCGAAGTCGTCGCCGGCCTTGGCCTTGTCGTACACCTCTTTCGCGCGCTGCTCGCGCGCCTCGACCTGCTCCGGCGATGCAGTGACCGGTACCGAGATCAGGATGTGCGAGATGTTGTACTCGGAGTTCTGATCGGGCGCGTTCTGCTGCCGCGCCATGAACTGATCGAGCTCGCGCGGCGAAATGTTGACGCGGGCGATGACGTCGCGCTGACGCAGCATCTGCAGCGTCATCTGCTTGCGGATCTCGTCGCGGTAGTCGCGATAGTCGATACCCTGCTGCGCGAGTGCGCGCGGCAGATCCGGGAAGGGAATGTTGTTGCGCTTGCCGACGTCCTCGAGCGCACCGTTGAGCATTTCTTCCGAGACTTCGATGCCGAGGCGACTGGCGCGCTGCATCTGGACCTCTTCGATGATCAGGCGCTCGAGGATCTGCTTGCGCAGCACGTTGCGCGGCGGCAGCTCGGTCTTCTGCTGGCGCAGGCGCGTGATGATCTCGTCGGTCTGCGCATCGAGCTGGCTGGCCAGCACGACACCGTCGTTGACCACGGCGGCGATGCGGTCGAGCAGCACGCCGCTGCTGGAGAGCTCGCGCGTCTGGGAGAACGCGGTCGTAGCGGTGAGCGCGAGCCCCACGAACAACCATGAGACCAGGGCAAAAGTGCGGGCGCGTAGGAGATGCATCGGCAGTTTCTAGCGTGAAATCTAGGGTTCGGGAGCGGTGACGGAGTATCCCCGAATCGCCCGTTCCAGAAAAGCATCGGCGCCCACTCCGACACTCGACAGGCCATTAAGTTCAAGCTGCAGGAGGAAGCTGGTGTCGGTGTCGCCGGTCCGGTCGCTCACGTAACGTCGTGCGACGGCGCGGACCCGCCAGCAGCACGAGCGGTACTCCAGGCCGGCGAATTGATCGAGCGATTGCTGATCCTCCAGCGAATAGACGGCGCGCGCGTAGGCGGTCCAGGACTGGCCGATCGGCCAGGCTACGGAGCCGTCGACCTGCTCGATGTTGCCGCGGCGGAAGCGGTAGCCCACGTTGACCACGCGGTCGAACGCGGGCTTGTACTGCAGCTGAACGTCGCCTTTTTCCGAGCGGGTCTCGTTCGGGTTGTACTGCACGCCCATGCCGACGTTCCAATTGCCGAACGCGGTGACGTCGAGCTCCGCAATGATGTCGGAGACCTCGTTATCGCTCAGTACTTCGCCCGGCAGCGCGACGCGCGGCGAGTCGAAGTAATAGGTCTGACCGATCGTGCCGGAGATGAACTGCTTGCCGTCCTCCGCGTCGAGCAGCCGCGAAGTGACGCCGACGCTGATCTGATTCGCATCGCTCAGACGATCGGCGCCGACGAAGCGGTTGGTGCGAAACAGCTGCACCAGGTTCAGATCCGCTGCCGCCGTGTCGAAGACCGGCAGCTCGTCCTGATTGCGAAAAGGCACGTACAGGTACATGAAGCGCGGCTCGAGCGTCTGCAGACGCTGACCGTGCCGGCCCGACGGCCGCTCGAAGATCAAGCCGCCATCCAGGCTCAGGATCGGCGCCGAGCGGCTCAGCGAGTGGTTGGTGCGTGGCGGACCCGTATCGTCGAGTCGATAGGCCGTGTAGCGCCAGCTCGCAGCCGGCTCCAGATACATGCCGGCGCCGCGCAGCGGCAGGCGGACCTCCGGCGCGACGTCCATGCGCCAGCCGGTCGTCACGAGGTCCTCGTAGTTGTGCACGAAGTCGCCCACTTCCATGTCGAGACCGAACTCCAGTCCGGCGAACTGGTCGGGGAAGCCAGCATGCACCGCCAGTTGCGGCCGCAGCGTGTGCGGCCGCAGCTCGGGCGGAATGCCGATGTCGTCGATCGTTTGAAAATTCTGCGCGCGCAGCACCGCGAGCCAGTGCTGCGTCAGATACGTGAGGCTGGCGGTGCGCTCGAGATAGCTGATGCTCGTGCCTTCGGGACCGAGGCCGAAGTCCTCGAACCACTGGCTGTCGCCGACGTTGGCGGCGTCGATGTCGAGCCGCAGCGTATCGGTGAAGTCCGAGCGATCCACGAAGTGCACGTAGTGGCGCGAGTCGCCGAATTCGTCGTCGTGCGGCAGGTACTCGGTTTGGAGCGTGCCGACGCCCAGGTCCGTCAGATAGCGGAACTCGCTGTCGAGCTTGCCGCCGCGCTTGGAGAACCAGGTCGGGACGAACGTCGCGTCATAGTTCGGCGCGATGTTCCAGTACCACGGCACCGATAGCGAGGAGCCGCTGCGCGAGGAGGTGCCGATGGTCGGAAACAGGAATCCCGACTTGCGCTGGTTGCCGACCGGGAACGAGATGAACGGCGTGTACAGGATCGGCACGCCCTTGAAGTCGAGCCGGACGCCGCGGCCGAAGCCCAGGCCGGCACGCTGCCGGATGTCGATGTCGCTGGCGCTGATCATCCAGTCTTCCTGGCCGACCGGGCAGGTCGTGTAGCGCACCTTGTTCAGCTTGAGCTCGTTGTCGCGCGTCACCTGAATGCGGTCGGCGGAGCCGCGCGCGTTGCGATCCTTGAGCTCGAACTTGGCGCCTTCGAAGGTGGCGCCGCCCACCTGGTCGACCTGCGCCGAGGTGCCGCTGACTGACAGGTTCTCGTCCGCGTACTCGACGGCCTCGTCGACCTCGACGCTCTGCTCCTGACTGTTGTACTTGGCATTGCGCGTCTTCAGCGTGCGATCGCCCTGCTTGATCAGCACGTCGCCCTGGAGCACGTAATCGCCATCGCGCGTGGCTTCGACGCCATCGGCTTCGTATTCGATCGGCGTGTCGGCGAGCACCGTCTCGGATTGCTTGGGCGTCGCCGGGCGCGCGGTGCCGACGGCCCGCACGGGCGCAGGACACTGCTCCTGGGCGGCAGCGTTGCCGGCGAGGCAGGCGGCGATGGCCGCAATCAGCAGGGGAGAGCTGCGCCGTGCTCGTTCGCGAATGGATTTTTCCGGACCCGGTGCATGCATCGGCTGCGATTATAATGAGCGCTTCATCCCGGGAGCACCGATCAACGTGTCATCTTCCTCTCACGCGGGCACGGCCGCGCGCGACCTGCGCCTCGAACAACTCGAAAACTGGCTGGCGAAGCTGTTCGGGACGCGCGATTTCCAGGTGACCACGGCTTCGGCCGACGCGAGCTTCCGTCGCTACTTCCGCGTAGCGCGCGCCAACGACACCTGGATCGCAATGGATGCACCGCCTGCCAAGGAAGACATGGAGCCGTACATCCGCATCGCTGCGATGCTCGTCGACGTCGGCGTCAATGCCCCGCGAGTGATCGAGCGCAACGACGAGGAGGGGTTCCTGCTGAATTCGGATCTCGGCTCGCGAACGTACCTGATGGACCTCGATGCGCAGGGCGACGCGGATCGCCTTTACGCCGACGCCATCGAAGCGCTGGTGCGTATCCAGGCGCGCGGGGGCGGGCACGCCGCGCGGCTGCCGCCCTATGACGACGCCTTGCTGCGGCGGGAAATGGGGCTGTTTCCGGAGTGGTTCTGCGGGCGCCATCTCGGCCTGACCTTGTCCGGCGACGAAGCGGTGGCGCTCGCGGGCGTATTCGATGTCCTGAGCGAGACAGCTCTGCAGCAGCCGCGCGTCTTCGTTCATCGCGACTACCACTCGCGCAATCTCATGGTCGGCGACGGTGCGCGCCACGGTCCCAACCCGGGCATTCTGGACTTTCAGGATGCGGTCAACGGACCGGTGACTTACGACCTCGTGTCCTTGCTGCGCGACTGCTACGTCGCGTGGCCGGTCGAGCGCGTGCGCGCCTGGGCTCTGCAGTTTCGCGCGGCCGCGCACGGCGCTGGGGTCGGTGTGGGCAGCAGCGAGAGCGAATTCCTGCGCTGGTTCGACCTGATGGGCGTCCAGCGTCACCTCAAAGCGATCGGCATCTTCGCGCGGCTGTGGCATCGGGACGGCAAACCCGGCTACCTGAACGACATCCCGCGCACGCTGAACTATGTGCAGACGGTGAGCGGCAGTTATCGCGAGCTGCAGTTCCTGCGATCGTTCATCGACGGGCGAGTGCTGCCGGCGCTCGAAGCTGCGCGCGCGCGAGGCTGAATGCGCGCCATGATCCTGGCCGCCGGGCGCGGCGAACGGATGCGCCCGCTGACCGACACGCGGCCGAAGCCGCTGCTGGAAGTCGGCGGCAAGCCGCTCATCCAGTATCACCTCGAGGCATTGGCGCGCGCGGGCATCAAAAGCGTCGTCATCAATCTCGCGTGGCAGGGCGAGCTCATCCGCAGCGCACTGGGTAGCGGCGAGCGCTTCGGCGTGCAGATCCGTTTCAGCGAGGAGCCGGAGGGCGCGCTCGAAACCGGCGGCGGCATCCTGGCTGCTCTGCCGTTGCTCGGGGCCGACCCGTTCCTCGTGATCAGCGGCGACATCTGGAGCGAGTTCCCGCTGGATTCATGCATCGACCGGCTGGCCCACGCAGATGTTGCGCATTTCGTGCTCGTGCCCAACCCGGATTTCCATGCGCAAGGCGACTTTGGTATCGAAAGCGGCCGGCTGCTCGACCGCGCGCCTCGTCATACGTACGCCAACATCGGCGTGCTGCGGCCGGAGTTCTTCGCGGGGCGGCAGCCGGGACGCTTTGCGCTGGCGCCGTTGATGTTCGATTGGATCCGTCAGGGCCGTGTGAGCGGCGAGCTGTATCGCGGCCCTTGGCACAATCTCGGGACACCTGCGCAACTCGCGCACCTCGACGCGCAGCTGCGTGCAAATGACTCGGGCGGCGGCTGATCGTGTCTGGCCCGGCACTTTTTAGTCGTGATATGCAAGCCATTCGCGGCTCGACGGTGAGCCGAGCGTGCGCGGTGCACAGCAAAGGACCGGCGCGTTCTGTCGCGGCGCTTGCCTTCCTCGTCGAAACTTTATACCTTGCGCGGCGTTTCTGCGGTCTACGATGACTGTAACGTCAATCCGGAATTTACGGACTACTCCTTCCTGGCGTTACTCGTTCGGCCGGGGAAACGGGGGTTGTATGCCGCATGAGCATACTCAATCGAACGAACACAAGCGGTTACGCACTAAGATTGCGGGGCTGAGCTGATCCCCGCGCTTACATCAGTCGAGCAATTGTCGAGCTGAAACAGAATGCCTTACGCACCAGCACAAGATAGTGGTTTTTTGTCGCGTCGCGGCTTGGTCTTCATCCTGATCGTCGGGTTGCACCTCGGGATGTATTACGTACTCAATTCCGGCCTGTCGAAGCACTTGGTCGACGTGGTCCTGGGTCCGATCGAGACCCGCATGATCGAGGAGGCGCCGAAGACCGACGAGCCGCCGCCGCCACCGCCGCCGAAGATCGAAACCCCGCCGCCGTTCGTGCCGCCACCTGAGGTGTCGATCGATATTCCGGTCGAGAACACCAACTCAACGGCCATCCAGACGGTCACCAATGTGAAGCCGACGGCCCCGCCGCCGCCGGTCGCTGCACCTGTGGCAGTCGCGCGCACCGCGCCGAAATCCGACGCGCGCCGGCCGCTGTCGCAGCCTGAATATCCGCCTTCGTCTCGCCGCGCCGGTGAAGCCGGCACCGTGATTCTCGAGGTCTATGTGCTCGAAACGGGGCGCGTCGGCGAAGCGAAGGTGAAACAGTCGAGCGGTTTCCCGCGTCTGGATGAAGCCGCGATACGAGAGGTCAAGCGCTCGTGGCGCTTGGTCCCTGGTACCGAGAACGGTAAACCGGTGCCGATGTGGGGGCAGTTCGCCGTCACATTTAAGCTGACGGACTGAACGGCCAATTAGACAGATTGGCGGCAGCGGATTTCAGAACTCAACCCACAGACTCAGGTCATAGCTTTAACAGTAGAGGATTGCGCTCCCATGGCCGAACCAACTCAAGTCGTTGCAGATAACCCGTTTGGCATTCAGCAGATGCTCGCCCAGGGCGGCGTCGTGGCCAAATCGGTTTTCGCCATCATGGTCATCATGTCCTTCGCGTCCTGGTACATCATGCTGACCAAGCTGTGGGACCAGCGCCGCATTCGCAAGGCTTACAAGGAAGTGGAGAAGGGCTTCTGGACGGCCGGCAACCTGCGCGATGGCATTGCCAAGCTCAGCGGCAAGGACAACGCGTTCAAGATGATCGCTGAGGACGGCATCCGCGCCGCCCAGCACCATGAAGGCCGGCTCACCGACCAGATCCCGCTGCACGAGTGGATCACCGTGTCGCTGCATCGCTCGGTCGACAGCATCGCCAACCGTCTGCAAGGCGGACTCGCCGTGCTGGCCACCACCGGCTCGACCGCTCCGTTCATCGGACTGTTCGGCACGGTCTGGGGCATTTACAACGCACTGATCGCGATCAGCCTCGCCGGCCAGGCGAGCCTCGACAAGACCGCAGGTCCGATCGGCGAAGCGCTGATCATGACGGCCATCGGTCTGTTCGTCGCGGTGCCGGCGGTCATGGGCTACAACTGGCTGCTGCGTCGCAATAAGGACATCATCGAGAAGCTGCGCTACTTCGCGGCCGACCTGCACTCGTATCTCGTGAGCGGTGCACGCGTCGACAGCGGTGCCCCGGCTGCAGCGCGTCCGGCCGCGGGCGCGGCGGTTCGCAAGTAAAGCGCACCGTTCATCGGAGCCGCTAATGAGTTCATATGCCGCGATGAATGCACCGCCCGCTCAGGACGACGAGCGGGCGATGTCCGAAATCAACACGACGCCGCTCGTGGACGTCATGTTGGTGCTGCTGATCGTGTTCATGATCACGATTCCCGTGATCACGCACACGGTCCCGCTGGAGCTGCCGAAGGTCCGTAACCTCGCGACGCAAACCAAGCCGGAGAACGTCAACATCTCCGTCAATCGCGACGGTCAGATCTTCTGGAATCTGACGATGGTTCCGGATACCAGCGCACTGCTCGAAAAACTGAAGGTCGCCGCGCTTCAGAAGCCGCAGCCTGAAGTGCACGTGCGTGCCGACGGTGCTGCGCGTTACGAGACGGTCGGCAAAGTCATCTTCACAGCGCAGCGTGCCGGCATTCAGAAAGTGGGCTTCATCACCGAGCCCGGTCCAACTGGCAGTCAGTACTAAGTTCCAGGGGTAAATTCGCTATGGCGATGAGCGTTGGCGGCGGTGGGGACGACGAACCCATGATGGATATCAACACGACGCCGTTGATCGACGTCATGTTGGTGCTCCTGATCATGTTCATCATCACGCTGCCCGTGATGACCCACGCAGTGAAGCTCGACATGCCGCAGGCGAAGAACACGCCGCCGCCGCCGGTAGTCGTCGAACCCATCCAGCTCGAAATCGATTGGGACGGCACGATCATCTGGAACGGCACGCCGGTGCAGTTGAGTGCGCTGGAAGGCTATTTCCGGGTCGAGGCGGCCAAGAATCCCCAGCCCGAAGTGCACGTACGGCCGAATCGACGCGCGCCCTACGACACCGTCGCGAAAGCGCTGGCGCTCGCTCAGCGCAATGGCATGCAACGCATCGGCTTCGTCGGCAACGAACAATTCACGGATTGAAGCCGGGCGCGTGATCGTCGGATTGAGACGCTGTTATGCTGACGGCACGTAGGTAACGTGCCGTCTCTGCATGGCTCTGCCCTGCAGTAATCAGCTCATTGTGGGCCCCGTCGGTTGAACAATGAGCGTGAGTGGCCAGTTTCATCGCTTGTGTATGGGTTTGCAGCAGGAATCATCATGACTCGAGCAAGAAGTATCGCGTTGGCGCTGACGCTTGCCATGGGTGCGGTGTTCACCGCAACGACCGTGCAGGCGGCCGAGACGGCCAACAAGGTGACCACCAAGGCGGTCGCTGAGCCGTTGAAGAAAGCGCAGGAGGCGATGAAGAACAAGCAGTGGGACGCTGCACTCACCGAGATCAAGAAGGCCCAGGCGTCGGAGAAGAAGACGCCGTTCGAGGCCTACCAGATCGACGAATTCCTCAGCTATGTGCTGGTCCAGCAGAAGAAGTTCACCGAGGCGACGCCGGTGTTCGAGCGCATGCTGAACAGCGGCTTCATGCCGCCCGACCAGGTCGACGACCGCACCAAGACCGTCGCGCAGCTGCACTTCCAGAACAAGGATTACAAGAAGGCAGTCGAGTGGGGCAAGAAGTACCTCGAGAAGCATCCGGGCGATGAAACCATCTCGGTGCTGGTGGGCCAGTCGTATTACGTTCAGAACGACTACAAGAACGCCGCCTCGACCATGACGGGCGTAGTCGCGAACGCCGAGAAGGGCGGGCGCACGCCGCCGGAGAACTGGCTGCAGATCGTGTTGAGCTCGCACTTCAAGCTCGACAACAAGGACGGCATCGCGGACGCGCTCAGGAAGCTCGTGCGCTACTACCCGAAGCCCGAGTATTGGGAAAATCTGCTCGATATCTATCGCCGCAAGAACAACGGCGACCGCGTGACGCTCGGCTTCTATCGCTTGATGAACGACGTCGGCACGCTGAAGCAGGCTGACGACTATATGGAAACCGCGCAGCTCGCGATGGACGCCGGCGTCCCGGGCGAAGCGCAGGCCGTCATGGAGAAGGGCGTGCAGAACGGCACGCTGAAGAGCGACGACAAGACCACGCAAGGCCGGTACGACCGCTTGCTGGCCGGCGCCAAGAAGGCCGCGGCCGCCGACAAGGCGCAGCTGCCGCAGCTGGCGAAGGAAGCCGAAAAGGCAACGCAGGGTCAGGCCTACGTGGGGCTGGGCCAGGCGTACCTCAGCTATGGTCAGTTCGATGAAGCGATCGACGCCCTGAAGAAGGGCATCGCCAAGGGCGGCGTGACCGACGCCGACGAGGCGCAGGTCAGCCTCGGCATCGCTTATCTACGCAAGGGCCAGAAGGATCTCGCCCGTCAGGCGTTCAAGGCCGTGAAGGCCGAGTCGAAGTGGCACGACCTCGCCGACATGTGGGAAATCCGCACGCTGCAGGCCTGATCCGCCACGCATCGGCGCCGTGAGTGAACCAGAAGCCCGGCTGAACGCCGGGCTTCGCTTTTTTGGGCTCAGGGTAGAATAGCGGCCGTGAGCGATTTCAAAGGCATTCCCATCGTCCCCGCCGCGGAGACGAAGCCGCGCAGCGGCGACAAGTACCGGACCCCGCAGGGTTTCACCGCGATCAAGGACGGCATCAAGGCCGCTGCAGCGGCCGAACCGCTGACTGTCGGTCGCAAGCCGCAGTGGCTGCGCGCGCCGATGCCTGCAGGCAAAGCCTTCGATGCAGTTCGCGATACAGTCCGCGAGCATCGCCTCGCGACGGTGTGTGAAGAGGCCAAGTGCCCGAACATCGGCGAGTGCTGGAATGCCGGCACCGCGACTCTGATGTTGATGGGCGCGGTCTGCACTCGTGCTTGCCGCTTCTGCGCTGTCGACACCGGCAATCCGCACGGTTGGCTCGATACGCAAGAGCCGGCGAACAGCGCACGCACCGTGCAGCTCATGCGGCTCAAGTATGTCGTGCTGACCTCAGTGAACCGCGACGATCTGCCGGACGGCGGCGCCAGCCATTTCGCGGCCTGCGTGCGCGAGATCAAGCGCCTCAATCCAACGACCGCCGTCGAAGCGCTCACACCGGATTTCCAGGGCGTGCTCGCCGACGTCGAGACTGTCGTCGGCAGTGGCCTCGACGTCTTCGCACAGAACGTCGAAACCGTGCGGCGTTTGACGCATCCGGTACGCGATGCGCGCGCAGGCTACGAACAGACGTTGCAGGTTCTCGCGCACGCGAAGCGTTCTCGTCCCGACGTGCTGACGAAGACCAGCGTGATGCTCGGCCTGGGCGAGACCGAGGAAGAGATCGCGACGACGATGGACGATATTCGTGCAGCGGGGGTCGACCTGCTCACCCTCGGCCAGTATCTGCGGCCGACTGCGAATCACCTCGCCGTCGAGCGCTGGGTGACGCCGGAGGACTTCGAGCGTTATCGCGAGATGGCGCTGGCGAAAGGCTTTCTCGAATGCGTCGCCGGCCCGCTGGTGCGGTCGAGCTATCGAGCCGAGCGTGCGCTCGAGCGCAACAACGCCGGCTTGGGGAAGAAGCAGGCGATTACAGGTTGAACCAGTGGTTGCCGATCTCCACACGCCGCTAGCTGCCAACGTCCAACCGCTGCTGCGATGGCTCGGTCGTGCCGAGTACGAGCCGACATGGCGAGCGATGCAGGCGTTCACCGAACAGCGTGGGCCCGAGACCGCCGACGAAATCTGGTTTCTCGAACATCCGCCGGTGTTCACGCTCGGCATGAACGCCGCGCCCGAGCACGTGCTGGCGCCTGGCGACATTCCGCTGGTGCAGATCGATCGCGGCGGCCAAGTCACGTATCACGGCCCCGGTCAGCTCGTCGTCTATCCGCTGCTCGACATCCGCCGTCGCGCGCTCGGCGTGCGGCAGCTCGTGATGGCTCTCGAGAACGGCATCATCGCTTTGCTCGCATCGCGGAACATCACCGCGGTGGGCCGGCGCGACGCGCCCGGTATCTATGTCGACGGCCGCAAGCTCGCGAGCATCGGGCTGCGGATCCGCCGCGGCTGCAGTTATCATGGCCTCGCGTTCAACGTTGCGATGGACCTGGAGCCGTTTCGCCGCATCAATCCTTGCGGCTACCGCGGGCTGGAAGTGACCGATCTGCGCACGCTCGGCGTCGAGCTCGAGCTGCGCACTGCCGCTGAGTTGCTTGCGCCGCACCTGCTCGGTGCGCTCGGGATGCCCGTCGACGCTCATTGGGCGTGATTGTTCTTCTTCGCGGGGTATCGCATGCGCGCTGTCGTTCTCAGCAGTTATGGTCCGCCGTCGCAACTTGGCGTGCAGGAGATTCCGCCGCCGCCGCTGAAGCCCGGTCACGTGCGTCTGCGCGTGCACGCCGTCGGCTTCGGTTTTCCCGACGCGCTGATGGTCGCTGGCAAATACCAGATCAAACCCGAAGCGCCGTACACGCCCGGCAACGAAACCGCCGGCGTCGTGACTGAAGTCGCGCCTGATGTTCACTCGGTGAAGCCGGGTGCGCGCGTGCTGGCGATGGCAGGACAGGGCGGACTTGCCGAGCAATGCGTGGCGTCCGCCGAAGCGCTGATCCCGTTGCCTGATTCAATGAGCATGGCTGCCGCCGCGGGCTTCCTCGTGAATTACGGCACCACGTACCACGCACTCGTGCAGCGCGCGAATCTCAAGGCAGGCGAAACGTTGCTGGTACTAGGCGCGGCCGGCGGCGTCGGGCTGACTGCCGTCGAGATCGGCAAAGCGATTGGCGCGCGCGTGCTCGCTGCTGCAAGCACTGACGAAAAACTGGAGCTCGCCAAGCGTCATGGTGCGGATGCCGCGTTCAATTACACGCGCGATACGATCAAGGCGAAGGTGATGGAGTTCACCGGCGATCGCGGCATAGACGTCGCCTACGATCCGGTCGGCGCGGATTACGCCGAGCAGGTCGTGCGCAGCATGGCCTGGAACGGGCGCTATCTGGTCATCGGCTTCGCCGGCGGCAAGATCCCCGCGATCCCGCTGAACCTGCCGCTGCTGAAGGGCTGCTCGCTGGTCGGCGTGTTCTGGGGCGCGCACACGCGGCGCGAGCCGCAGGTGCACGCCGCGAACCTAAAGGCGCTGTTCGAGCTGTTCGAGTCGGGCAAGATCAACCCGCACGTCACCGAGCTCGACGGCCTGGACCGCTATGCCGAGGCCCTCGACGTGCTCAACGGCCGGCGCTCGCAGGGCAAGGTCGTCATCCGAGTGGCAGCGGGAGAGGGATAAGAGTCAGGCTGAAGCCTGACCCACAAAGAGGCTGTGGGTCAGGCTTTAGCCTGACAGCTACAGCACCACGAGCACGCGCTCGCAGGACGTCAGCTCCTGATACAGCGCGTCCAGCTGCTCGCGGCTCTGCGCCGCGAATGTGCAGGTCAGGCTCAGATAATTGCCGTCGCGGCTCGGCCGCTCTTCGATGTGGCCCGGATCGATCGCGCCGGCGTGCTTCTGCACGATCCCGAGCACGATGCTGCGGAAGTCATCGCTCCGCCGCCCCATCACCTTGAGCGGGAAATCGCAGGGAAACTTGAACAGCGTTGCTTCGGTCATGCGCTGCTATTTGGAGGCGCGGCGGCCGGGAACAAGAGGGTGCCGAGCTTCACAGCGTCGGCGTTCCGGCCAGGCGCTCGCGCAGCGCGTTGAACGACTCGTTCATGCGCTTCCACAGCGGGCCCGGCTTGCCGGTACCGACCGGGCGGCCGTCGATGCGCGTCACTGGAATCACGTCGCGCGTTGCCGCTGAGATCCACACTTCGTCCGCGGCGCGCAGCTCGTCGATGCCGATGCGACGGATGGTCACCTGCATGGCTCCATCCGCTAGCTCCAGCGCGACGTCACGCGTCGTGCCCGGCAGGATCTGATTGCTTTTCGGCGGCGTTGCGATCGCGCCTTTGGTGATGACGAAGATGCTGGTCGACGACCCTTCGAGCACGTCGCCGTCGCGCACGATGATCGCCTCCTGCGCGCCTGCGTCGGCAGCTCGCTGCTTCATCAGCACGTTCGCCAGCAGCGCAGTGCTCTTGATGTCGCAGCGGCCCCAGCGGAAATCTTCCACCGTGATCGCCGACATGCCGTTTGCGCGCAGCTCGTCAGTGAGCACCGGCAATGGCGCGGCCATCGCGAAGACGCCCGGAGCGACCGCTGGGACCGGAAATGCGTGATTGCGCCCGTATTCCATGCCGCGCGTTACTTGCACGTAGACGTACATGTCACCGCCGCCGTTGCGGCGGATCAGGTCATCGAGAATCTCCAGCCACTGCGCATGCGTGTGCGGCGAAGTCACACGGATCTCGTTGAGGCTGCGCGCCAGTCGATCGAAGTGCTCGCGAAAGCGGAACATGCGGCCGCCGAACACCGGCAGCACTTCGTAGACGCTGTCGCCGAACAGAAAGGCACGGTCGAGCGGCGAGATGCGCGCGTCGCGCAGCTTCTGATACTCGCCGTTGAGGTAGCAGATCGGCAGGGGCTCGGCCATGGTCAGTGCATCCAGAGTTTCACGTCGTCGATCATGCGGCTGAAGAAGCCGGCCTCGCCGACGTCCTCGAGCGGATGCAGCGCATACGTGCCGAGGGTCTTGTCGCCGAGATTCACCCGCAGCTTGCCGACCTCGGTGCCACGTGCCAGCGGCGCGAACAGCGGATCGGGAAGGTCGGCGGCAGCCGACAGCGAGCTATCCTGTCCGCGCGGCACGACGGCGTAGACGTCCTGCGTGACGCCGAGCTTCACGCTCTCCGCGGCGCCTTTCCACACCGGTATCGTCAGCACGATCGCATTCGCGTCGTAGAGCTTGCGCGATTGATAGAAGTTGAAGCCGTAGTTGAGCAGCGCGGCGCTCGCGTCTTCGCGCGCCGAGATACTCGGCGAGCCCATCACGACCGAAACCAGTCGCATGCCGTCGCGCTTTGCCGAGGACACCAGGCAATAGCCGGCCGAGTCGGTGTGCCCGGTCTTCAAGCCGTCGACGGTGGGATCGCGCTCGAGCAGCCCGTTGCGATTCGGCTGCGTGATCTTGTTCCAGGTGAACGAGCGCTGCGAGTAGAACTTATAGTACTCGGGATAATCGCGAATGATCGCAGCGGACAGCACGGCGATGTCGCGTGCGGTGGTGTAGTGCTCGGGCGAGGGCATGCCCGGACTGTTCTGGAAGTGCGTGCTCACGAGCCCGAGGCGCTGCGCGTATTGATTCATCAGGTCGACGAACACCGGCTCGCTGCCGGCAACGTGCTCGGCGAGCGCGACGGTCGCGTCGTTGCCGGACACCGAGATCATGCCCTGAACGAGATTCTCGACGCTCACCAGCGTGCCGACTTCGACGAACATGCGCGAGCCGTCCTGATCGCGCGCGTGCTTGCTGATGCGCACCTGGTCATCCATCTTGATGCGCCCATCCTTGAGCGCATGGAACACCGCATAGGCGCTCATCAGCTTGGTCAGGCTCGCGGGCTCGAGCCGCTGATCCGCATTCACTTCGGCGAGTACCTGCCCGCTGGTGAAATCCATCAGGAAGTAGCCGCGTGCGTTGACTTGCGGCGCAGCGGGAATCGGCGGCGGCTTGAGCGCCGGTGTCGTCGTGGGCGCCGCGGGTGCGATGCCAGCGACTGGTGCCGCGACGCTGCGCGTCGTTCCTTGCGGTGTCGGGGAACCGGAGTCGGAACAGGCGACCAGGGTGAGCGCGCAGGCAGTGAGCAGCAGGGTCCGTGGATGCATGAGTCTTCCGGGGCGTGGAGCGCGAAGTTGGACGCCGCGGATTCTACCGAGCGCGGCGCAGAGAATGTAGGCGAATGATGGCCGAAACGTGGCAGGGCGCTGCAGCCACGCTAGTCTGCCGCGAGCTGCGCATCGGACAACCCCAGCGAGCGCAAGCGCGCCAGCACGCGATCGAACTCGTTGACGCTGGGGATCGGACCGACGCGCACGCGGTACAGCGTGCGTCCATCGACGCGGTCCTCGCGGATGAACGTTTTCTCCACGCCCTGGCCGCGCAGCTGCTCCTGCAGCCGCGCTGCGTTCGACTGCGTCGCGAAGGCGCCGGCTTGAACGTACAACGTATCCGACGCTGGCGGGGGCGTGGGCGGCGCGGCCTTCTGCTCGGGCGTCAGAGCGCGCACTTCGACGAACGTCGTGCCGTCCTTGAGCATGTCGAGCTTGCTCGCGGCTGTGTAGGAAAGATCGATGATTCGGCCGTCCTTGAACGGCCCGCGATCGTTGACGCGGACCACGACGCTGCGGCCGTTGCGCAGATTCGTGACCTGCACATACGCTGGCAGCGGCAGCGTTTTGTGCGCGGCAGTCATCGCGTACATGTCGTAGCGCTCGCCGTTGGAAGTTGCGGCGGCGTGAAAGCCCGGGCCGTACCACGATGCGACGCCGCGCTCGAAGTAGCCTTCGGCCTTGTCCATCACGAAGTAGCGCTTGCCGAGCACGGTGTAGAAGGGCGGGTTGCCCTTCGCCGAGCGCGGCTCTGCCTTCGGCACCGGTTCGGGTATCGCTGCGATGTCGCCAGGCGGCGGCATTGGCGGAAGCGGCGGCAGCGGCTGTGTGCGATACGGCTGGCTGGAGCAGCCGGCGAGGAAGAGCAGAAGGAGGGCTGCCTTACCGGTTCGCATCGCGCATGAAGTTCAGGACTGCTTCGCCGAGGTCGTGTACGGCCATTGCGTACATCGGGCTGCGGTTGTAGCGGGTGATCGCGTAGAAGTTGTTGAAGCCGACGCGATACACCGGGCCGGTCTTGCCCTCGGCGACGATCAGCAACGCGGGTGCATCCGCGGGCAGCGTCGTCTCGAAGCGCACGCCCTTGTCGCGCAGCGACTGCACGGTCTCGTTCAACTCCAGCTTCGTGGTGTTGAAGCGGCTCAGGTCAGTGCCGTCGAACGCTGCCGTCACGACGACCGGCTCGCCTTCGCGCCAGCCGTACACGAGCAGGTAGTTCGCGACCGAGCCGATGACGTCGTCCCAGCTGTTCCACAGATCGCGCTTGCCGTTACCGTCGGCGTCGATCGCAACGGCGCGATAGCTGGAAGAGATGAACTGCGGTGCGCCCATCGCGCCGGCGTACGAACCGAGCGCGGTGCGCGGATCCACGGACTCCTCGCGCGACAGCAACAGGAACTGCTGCAGCTCGCCGCGGAAGAACTCGCTGCGCGGCGGATAGTCGAACGCGAGCGTCGAGAGCGCGTCGATCACGCGGTACTTGCCGGTGATGCGGCCGAACGAAGTCTCGACGCCGAGAATGCCGACGACGCTCGCCGCCACGTTGGGGTCGGGAATGCGCCGCAAGGCTTCGCCATGTTCGATCCAGAAATCGGTGCCCTGCAGGATGCGTTTCTCCGTGAGAAACCGCTCGCGATACTCGTACCACGGCACGACGCGCTCGGCCGGGCGGCTGATTGCGTCGAGGATCGCCTGCTTGGTCTCGGCCTGCGCCAGCAGCGACTCGAGCTGCTCGCGCGGGAAGCCGAAGTTGCGACTGGTCTCATCGATGAACGCCTTCACTTCGAGGCGTTTCACATCGAGCGCGGATGCGGGAGGAATGCAGGCGAGGCAGGTGAGCAGCGCGGGCAGGACTTTCAGCAGGGAATCATTCATCTTGAAACAAGTTTTCGCTTCGCACAGAGCGACATGAGAATACCGAACCCGGCCATGAGGGTCACCATCGCCGTGCCGCCGTAACTGATGAAAGGCAGCGGCACGCCGACGACCGGCATCAAGCCCGTCACCATGCCCGTGTTGACGAACACGTAGACGCAGAACGTGAGCGCGAGGCTGCCCGAGGCGAGGCGCGCGAACGTGTCCTGCGCGGTCGCCGAGAGATATAGCGCGCGACCGATGACGAACATGAACAGGCAGATCACGGTCACGAGTCCGATCAGTCCCCATTCCTCGCCGACGACCGCGAAGATGAAGTCGGTGGAGCGCTCGGGCAGGAACTCCAGCTGCGCCTGGCTGCCGTTGAGATAACCCTTGCCGAACACGCCGCCTGAGCCGATTGCGATCTGCGACTGGATGATGTGATAGCCGCTGCCGAGCGGATCGCTCTGCGGATCGAGGAACGTCAGGATGCGCTGACGCTGATAGTCGTGCAGCAGGAAAGCCCACGCGCCATACGCGACCGGAATGAGCAGCCCGACGACGGAGAGGATATAGCGCAGCTGCAGCCCTGCGAGCAGGATCACCATCCCGCCGGCGGCCGCGACCAGCAGCGCGGTGCCGAGGTCCGGCTGCTCGGCGATCAGCAGTGTCGGCAGGCCGATCGCGACTCCGACGATGGCCAGCGACGCGAAGCTCGGCGGCAGTGGCCGCTCGTGCAGGAACCACGCGCACGCGAGCGGTACTGCGAGCTTCATGATCTCGGAAGGCTGAAAGCGCACGACGCCCAGGTCGAGCCAGCGCTGCGCGCCCATCGAGATGTCGCCGAGGAACATCACCAGGAACAGCAGCAGAAGCCCGATGACGTACGCCCACGGTGCAACGGTGCGGATCAGACGCGGCGGAATCTGCGCCAGCATGATCATCGCGACGAGCCCGAGCGCAAAGCGCAGCAGGTGCGCCTCCAGCATCGGCATGCTGCGGCCCGACGCGCTGAACAGCACGATGCTGCCGACGCCGCCGACCAGGCACAGCGCGATGAATAGCGGACCGTCCAGGTGCAGTGCGAGCAGCAGCTCTGCGCCGCCTGTCAGGGTGCGCTGAGTCCGAGACGTTTCGAGGGTGTCGTAGCTCATGTCATTCAACGTTCGTCGGCGTTGCCACCGGTCCGGTCGGCTTACGCTTCGCTTCCTGTTCGGCCCATTGCTCGGGCGTCAACAAGTAGCGATCCAGGATGCGCCGCGCGATCGGCGACGCAAAGGCCGAGCCGCCGCCCGGCGCGTTCTCGACGACCACGGCCACTGCGATCTTCGGGGCATCGAACGGCGCGAATGACACGAACAAGGCGTGATCGCGCAAATGCTCTTCGAGCTCGCCGGCTTTGCGCACGCGCTCGTTGATGGCGACGCTGAACACCTGTGCCGTGCCGCTCTTGCCGGCCATCTGGTAGGCCGGAGCAGGTTGCAGGTAGTAACGAGCAGTGCCGTGCGGCGCGTTGACGACGTCGAACATGCCGCCCTGCGCGATATCCCACTCACCTTCATCGGCGAGCTTGACGTTCGGCAGCGGCTCCGGGGGAATCTCATGGACCTTGCCGGTCTGCACGTCGCGCACGGCGCGCACGAGTCGCGGCTTGAAGCGATGACCTTTGTTGGCGAGCCCGGCGACCGCGTTGGCCAGCTGCAGCGGCGTGACCAGCATCTGGCCCTGACCGATGCCGACGCTGATCGTGTCGCCCGGGAACCAGACCTGGAACTCCGGCTTCTTGTACGCGCGCTTCTTCCATTCGGTGGACGGCACGATGCCGAGCCGCTCGCCTTCGATGTCGATGCCGGTCGTGGCGCCGAGGCCGAACTTCGAGAGGAACCCCGCCATGCGGTCGATGCCCATCAGGCGCGCCATGTCGAAGAAATAGATGTCGCACGAAGTCGCGAGGGCGCGGCGCATATCGACCGTGCCGTGGCCGCCGGGCTTCCAGTCGCGTCGTGCGCGGCCATAGCCAGCGGCCGACCACATGCCACGGCAGAAGCGTGTGTCGTGCGCCGTCACGACGCCCGACTCCAACGCTGCGAGGGCGAAGAACGGCTTGATCGTCGAGCCCGGCGGATACACGCCACGCAGCGCGCGGTCGTACATCGGGCGGTCGGGATCTTCGGTCAATGCGAGGTACTGCGGGCGGCTCAAACCGCGCGCGAACAAGTTCGGGTCGAAAGCCGGCGTGCTCACGAATGCGAGCACGTCGCCGTTGGTGGGATCGATTGCCACGGCCGCGGCACGCTGACCGCGCAGCGCCTCTTCCGCTGCCTGTTGCACGCGCAAGTCGATCGTCAGGAACAGATCGTTGCCCGCGACCGGCTCGCGTCGATCCAGCTTGACCGCGTCCTTGCCGATGCGCTCGACCGTGCGGCCCTGGGCGTTCACGAGCAACTGCTGGACGCCGGCGCGTCCATGCAACTGGCGTTCATAAGCCTTCTCGACGCCACTCTTGCCTGTCAGCGTCGTACCCGCGTACTCATTGAGATCGAGCGTCTTCTCGTCGTCTTCGCTGATGGCGCCGACGTAGCCGATCGCATGCACGCTGCTGGCGCCGAGCGGGTAGTAGCGCGTCAGGCGCGGCCGGATCTCGACGCCCGGGAACTGATAGCGACGGGCCGCAAAGCGCGCCAGCTCCTGTTCCGTGAGCTGCAGCTTGACCGGCACGGCTTCGAAGATGCGCCGGCTGCGAATGTCCTTCTTCAGGCTCGGGAAGTCGGCGTTGTCCAGCAATCCGAGCTTCGCGAGGCCGACCAGCGTCGCGTCGATATCGGTGACTTGTTCGCGCGTCAGTTCGAGCTGATACGACGGCGCGTTGGTCGCGAGCGGCAAGCCGTTGCGATCGAGGATCAGCCCGCGATTCGGCGGAATCGGCTCGACCTTGATGCGGTTGCCCTGCGAGAGATCCGCGAAGTAGTCGTATTGAACGACCTGCAGCCACACCAGGCGCGCGATCACCGACCCGAGCGCGATGAGCATGATCACCGCGGCCGCGATGGCGCGGCCCTCGAACAACCGCTGCTCGGCGTGATGATCTTTGATGCGGACGGAGCGGGCCATGGCCTCAGCGGGTCCTGCGATTCCAGGTATCCAGGATGGCGACGAGCACCGGCCACAGCAGCGCGCTGGTGAACACCGGAATCCAGCGCATCCAGGTCGTGACCGGGAAGCCGATGATACCGTCGGTCCAGAACACCACGAATTCGTACAACAGCAGCAGCAGGAACACGGTCAGCGTCTGCTGCGACAGCGGGAAGATGCGCATGCGCAGCTGGAACTTGTGCGTCAGGAAGCTCACCAGCAGGAAGGCGAGGGCGTGCTGACCGAGCGTCGTGCCCTTCAACAGGTCGATGGCCATCCCGCACAGCCACGCGAACATGAGCCCGGCGATGCGCGGTGCGCTGAGCGACCAGTAGATCACCAGGAGCAGCAGCAGGTACGGACGCGCGATGTCCATCCAGTGCGGCAGCGGCAGCACGGCGAGAATCAGCGCGAGCACCACCGTCGCGGTGACGCGCAGCCGGCTGATGCGTCCGTCGGAGACGCTCATTTCTTGGTCGCCTCGATCGCTTCTTCGGGCGCCGGCACTTTCGGCGTATCAGCCCACAGCAGCAGCACTTCGCGATCGCGATCGAGCTGCGCGAGCGGCTTTGCCTCGACCGTTGCGAAGGTGTCGGCGGCATTGCGTTCGACTTTCGTCACCGTCGCGACCGGATAGCCGGCCGGGAAGATCGCGTCCAGACCCGAGCTGACCAGCAGGTCGCCCTTGCGCACGTCGGACTCGACAGTCATGTACGGCAAGCTCAGCTTTGCCGGCTCACCCGTGCCCATGGCGATCGAGCGGATGCCGTTGCGGTTCACTTGCACCGGCACTGCGTGCTCGGCGTCCGTGATCAGGATCAGCGTTGCGGTCGATTTGCCGACTTGCATGACCTGACCGACGACGCCGAACGCATCGAGCACCGGTTGACCGCGGAACACGCCGTTATCCGCACCCTTGTTGATGACCACCATGTGGCGGAACGGGTTCACCGAGACGCTGATGATCTCGGCGATCAGCGTGCGCTCGCTCACGCCCTTGGAGGCTTCGCGGATCGCGCGCAGCCGGCGGTTCTCTTCGTTGAGCGATTCGAACCTCAGCATCTGGGTGCGGGCGACGCGCAGCTGCTCGGTGAGCTGTGCATTCTCGGTCCGCAGGTGCGAGCGATCGGCGAAGCTGTCGGTGATCCAGCGCCACACCTGGCCCGGCGTCTGCACCACTGCGTAGATCGGATTCGCGGCTGCGCTCATCCACAGTCGCGCGGTCTCCAGGTAGCCGCCGCGATGATCGAGAACCATCACGACGACCGAGACGATGCCGAGAAAGAACAACGTGGCCCCGAGCGGCGGCCCGCGACCGATGATCGGGCGGCTGTCGGAGCTTAGCGTGACCACGAGTAGTGGATGTGTGTGGAGCGTTATTCCAGGTTGAAGAGCGCGGGACCGTGTTCGTCGATCAGCTCGAGCATGCGTCCGCCGCCGCGAGCGACACACGTCAGCGGGTCTTCCGCGACCACGACCGGCAGGCCGGTCTCTTCCATCAGCAGCTTGTCGATATCCCGCAGCAGAGCGCCGCCGCCCGTCAGCACGATGCCGCGCTCCGCCACGTCTGCACCCAGCTCCGGTGGAGTCTGTTCGAGCGCGACCTTCACCGCGCCGACGATGCCGGCCAGCGGTTCCTGCAGCGCTTCGAGGATTTCGTTCGAGTTCAGCGTGAAGCTGCGCGGCACGCCCTCCGAGAGGTTGCGGCCCTTCACAGAAATTTCGTTGACCTGCTGGCCGGGGTAGGCCGAGCCGATCTCGATCTTGATCTTCTCGGCGGTCGACTCGCCGATCAGGATGCCGTAGTTGCGCCGGACGTAGTTGATGATCGCGTCGTCGAAGCGATCGCCGCCGATGCGCACCGACGAGGCGTAGACGATGCCGTTCAACGAGATCACCGCGACCTCGGACGTGCCGCCGCCGATGTCGAGCACCATGGAGCCGCGTGCTTCGTGCACCGGCAATCCGGCGCCCACTGCAGCAGCCATAGGCTCTTCGATGAGACGCACCCAGCGTGCGCCGGCGCCTTCAGCCGACTCCTGAATCGCGCGTCGCTCGACTTGGGTCGAACCGTACGGCACGCACACCAGCACGCGCGGGCTCGGCCGCATGAGCCGATTGCCGTGCACCTTCTCGATGAAGTACTGCAGCATCTTCTCGGTGACGGTGAAGTCGGCGATGACGCCGTCCTTCATCGGACGGATGGCAGTGATGTGACCCGGCGTACGGCCGAGCATGTTCTTGGCTTCCTGGCCGACCGCTTCGATCTTCTTGCCGGCGCGGCCCGGCTCTTCGCGGATCGCTACGACCGAAGGCTCGTTGAGCACGATGCCCTTGCCGCGGACGTAGATGAGAGTGTTTGCAGTGCCCAGATCGATCGACAAATCGTTCGAGAAATACCCGCGCAGATTCTTGAACATGGTTCTTGTCGGTCGAACGAGTGACGTGTGGAGAAATGGGGGGCAAAAAAGTTGCGGTACTCTAACAACGGGTCGCGCTTAGCACAAGTAAAAGGCGTATGATTCGCCGTGGTTTTTTCAGGGTTTTTCCACTGTTTTCTGCGTCGAATCTTGTTGTCCAGAATGGGCCGTCCATGAGTCTCACCCGCCACGATGTCGAGAACATCGCACACCTCGCCCGTCTTGCGATCAGCGAGGAGCAGCTGCCTGTATACGTCGACAGCCTGTCGAAGATCCTGAGCTTCGTCGAACAGCTCAACGCCGCCGACACGGCTGCCGTCGAGCCGATGGCGCACCCGCTCGCCGAGCAGGTGCAGCGCCTGCGTCCCGACGAGGTGGTCGATGCCGATCAGCACGAGAAGTATCAGCGCAACGCGCCGAGTGTCGAAGCTGGACTGTACCTCGTGCCCAAAGTCATCGAATGAGACGCGGGTACCGATTTCATGACTGAACTGCATCGTCTGACGCTCGCGGAGCTCAACGAGGGTCTGCGCTCGCGGCATTTTTCCAGCGTCGAGCTCGCGCGGCATTTCCTCGCGCGCATCGAGCGCTTCAATCCCGCGCTGAACGCCTTCATCACGGTAACGGGCGAGCGGGCGCTGGCTGCTGCGCAGAAGGCCGATGAGCTCATCGCGGCCGGCGAAGCCCTGCCGCTCGCCGGCCTGCCGATCGTGCACAAGGACATCTTCTGCACCGACGGGGTGCTCACCACCTGCGGCTCGCGGATGCTGTCGAACTTCGTCGCGCCTTACGACGCCGCCGTGGTCGAGCGGCTGGCCGAGGTCGGCATCGTGACGCTCGGCAAGACGAACATGGACGAGTTCGCGATGGGCTCGTCGAACGAGAACAGCTATTTCGGACCGGTCCGTAATCCTTGGGACACGAAGAAGGTCCCCGGTGGGTCGTCAGGTGGGTCCGCGGCTGCGGTCGCGGCACGCATTGCGCCTGCCGGGACGGGAACCGACACCGGCGGCTCGATTCGCCAGCCGGCAGCGCTTAGCGGACTCACCGGCTTCAAGCCGACCTATGGTCGGGTGTCGCGTTACGGAATGATCGCGTTCGCGTCGAGCCTCGATCAGGCAGGCACGCTGACGTCTACGATTCGCGACGCCGCGATGCTGCTCGCGCACATGGCGGGCTTCGACCCGCGCGACTCGACCAGCGTCGACACACCCGTGCCCGACTATCTCGGTGCGCTCGAACAACCGCTCGGAGGACTGAAGATCGGCCTGGTGAAGGAGTTCTTCGAGAAGGGCCTGGAGGAGGATAGCGGCAAACTGGTGCGCGACGCCTTGCGCTTGTACGAGAAGCTCGGCGCGAAGCTCATCGAGGTGAGCTTGCCGACACTGCCGCTGTCGGTGCCGGCGTACTACGTCGTTGCACCCGCGGAATGCTCGTCGAATCTGTCGCGCTTCGACGGTGCGCGCTTCGGTCATCGCTGCGAAGACCCGAAGGACCTGCTCGACATGTACAAGCGCTCGCGTGCCGAGGGCTTCGGCGAGGAGGTCAAGCGACGCATCATGACCGGCACGTATGCGTTGTCCGCGGGTTATTACGACGCTTACTACCTGCGCGCGCAGAAGGTGCGGCGGCTGATCACGGACGATTTCGCACGCGCCTTCCAGCAGGTCGACGTGCTGATCGGTCCGACTTCGCCGACGCCGGCGTTCGACATCGGCGCGAAAGTGGACGACCCGGTCACGATGTATCTCAACGACATCTACACCGTCGGCGCGAGCCTGGCGGGGCTGCCGGCCACCTCCGTGCCGTGTGGGTTTTCAGGCGGACTGCCGGTGGGGTTGCAGATCATCGGACCGCATTTCGCGGAGGCGAAGCTGCTCAACGTCGCGCACTGGTATCAGCGCGAGACCGAATGGCACAAGCAGATGCCGAAGGGTTACGAGTAACGCCATGACTTGGGAAACAGTCATCGGTCTGGAAATCCACGCGCAGCTCGCGACGGGCAGCAAGATCTTTTCGAGCGCGCCGACTGCTTACGGCGCAGCGCCGAACACTCAGGCGAACCTGGTCGATCTCGGCTATCCGGGTGCGTTGCCCGTGCTGAATCGTGAAGCGGTCCGCATGGCGGTGAAGTTCGGTCTCGCCGTCGGCGCGACGGTTGCGCGACGCTCGGTGTTCGCGCGCAAGAACTACTTCTATCCGGACCTGCCGAAGGGCTACCAGATCAGCCAGTACGAGCGGCCCATCGTCGAGACAGGTCGGCTGGAGATCGTGCTCGAAGACGGCGCGCGCAAGACGGTCGGCATCACGCGGGCGCACCTCGAAGAGGATGCGGGCAAGTCGCTGCACGAGGATTTCCAGGGCCAGTCCGGCATCGACCTGAATCGCGCCGGCACGCCGTTGCTGGAAATCGTCTCCGAGCCCGACATGCGCTCGGCGAAAGAAGCCGTCGCGTACATGAAGAAGATCCACACGCTGGTGCGGTATCTCGAAATCTGCGACGGCAACATGCAGGAAGGGTCGTTCCGCTGCGACGCCAACGTCTCGGTGCGTCAGGTCGGCGCGGCCAAGCTCGGCACGCGCTGCGAGATCAAGAACCTGAACTCGTTCCGCTTCATCGAGAAGGCCATCAACTACGAGGTCGCGCGGCAGATCGACGTGATCGAAGGCGGTGGCACGGTTCGACAGGAGACGCGCCTGTACGATCCCGACAAGGGCGAGACGCGCGCGCTGCGCTCGAAGGAAGAGGCGAACGACTACCGCTACTTCCCGGATCCCGATCTGCTGCCGGTCGCGCTCGACGAGTCGTTCATCGCGGCCGTGCGCACTACGCTGCCGGAGCTGCCGGACGAGAAAGCGGCGCGTTACATGGAGAAGTTCGGCTTGTCGCTGTACGACGCCGGCGTCCTGACCGCGAGCCGCGAAATGGGCGACTACTACGAGGCGGTCGTGTCGGGCGTTCCCGGTCACGAGAAGCTGGCGGCGAACTGGGTGATGGGCGAACTCTCGGGCGCGCTCAACAAGGACGGCATCGAGGTCACGCACTCGCGCGTCGCTGCCAAGCGGCTCTCGGGCCTGCTCGCGCGCATCGCCGACGCGACGATCTCCGGCAAGATCGCCAAGGACGTGTTCGAGCAGATGTGGGCCGAGGACCAGGACGCGGACGCAATCATCGAGGCGAAGGGCCTGCGGCAGATCACCGACACGTCGGCGATCGAGAAGACCATCGACGAAGTGATGGCCGCGAATCCCAGGCAGCTCGCCGACTACCGTTCCGGCAAGGACAAGTTGTTCGGCTTCTTCGTCGGCCAGGTGATGAAGGTGACGGGCGGCAAGGCGAACCCCAGCCAAGTCAACGAACTGTTGAAAAGGAAGCTGTAGGTCGGGCTTTAGCCCGACAATCCGTGCCATGCACGACCGCGACTGCCTCCACCGTTTCCTTTTCGAGCATTACCCGATCCGGGGTCACATCGTGCACCTGGATGCCTCGTGGCGCGCGCTGCTCGAGCATCGCGATTACCCGCCGGCGATCCGCGACACGCTCGGCGAAGCGGTCGCTGCATCGGTGTTGCTCGCTGCGACGCTGAAGTTCGACGGCACGCTCAGCTTGCAGCTGCAAGGGCAGGGCCCGATGCACCTGATGCTCGCGCAATGTTCGAGCGAGCTCGGCGTGCGCGCGGTCGCGCGTTACACCGAAGCCCATGAAGCGCGCGATCTCGCAGCGCTCTCGGGCGAAGGCAATCTGACGGTGACCCTGGAGAACGACGATCTCTCGCAGCGCTATCAGGGCGTGGTGCCGCTGAGCGGCGAGCGTCTCGCCGACTGCCTGCGCGAATACTTCGAATCATCGGAGCAGTTGCCGACGCGTTTGTGGCTGCACGCGACGGAGAAGGGTGCTTCCGGTCTGCTCCTGCAGCGCTTGTCGGACGACAGCGTACACGCGCGCACGAAGGTCAGTCGGCCGGTCGAGCTGCCGGGACGTGACGAGATCGATGACGCCTGGCGCCGCGTGCAGCTGTTTGGCGATACCTTGCGCGGCGAAGAACTGCAGACGCTGAGCGATCGCGACATCCTGCGGCGTCTGTTTGCCGAGGACGACGTGCGTTTGTTCGAGTCGTCGCCGGTGTATTTCCGCTGCCGTTGCTCGCGCGAGCGCGTGATCGGGATGCTTCGCAGCCTGGGTGCGGAAGAGATTCGCTCGGTCCTGGCCGAGCGGGGTGAGGTCGAGGTCCGCTGCGACTTCTGCAATCGGGCTTATCGATTCGATCCCGTCGATGTCGAGAAGCTGTTCGCGACCACGCCGACTGCCGACGGCAGCGAAACTCGCCATTAAATCAAACGTTTAGAGTTACTTCGGTCTTCCGACCGGCGCCTTTGGCTGGCGCTGGGGAACCCTTTGGCCGCCTTGCGACTTATCGTCCCGTCGAATATAAGGACATCTTTATATCCTTAAGCCGCGTTTCTGACCGATGCCCACTTCATTTCTTCCCGCTGTGTCAGCGCTCCGAGCGGTCGCCGAACCAACGCGGCTGCGTCTGCTCGCGCTGCTCGCACGCGCCGAGCTGACGGTGGGTGAGATCTGCGAGGTGCTCGGACAGAGCCAGCCGCGAGTCTCGCGTCATCTCAAACTTCTATGCGACGCCGGCTTGCTGGATCGCTTCCGCGAACAGCACTGGGTCTACTACCGCGCGCCTGCATCTGGATCGGAACGCGGCACAGTCCAGCAGCTGCTCGCGATGGTGCACGAGGACGACGATCTGCTGCGTCGTGATCGCAAACGCATGGAGCAGGTGATTCGCGAACGCGCGCGCCGCGCGGCGGATCAGCTCCCGGCCGGATCGCGCATCGCGGCCTCCAGCGAAGTCGATTCGATCATCCTCAGCGAGCTCGGCAACGAGCCGATCGGCGTGTTGCTCGACGTCGGCACCGGCTCGGGACATCTGCTCGAGCTGCTCGCCGCGAACGCGACGCGCGCCGTCGGCATCGACATATCGAGCGACGCTTTGCGGCTTGCCCGCACCAACGTTCACGGCGCCGGGCTCAGTCACTGCGAGCTGCAGCGTGGCGACATGTACGACCTGCCGTTCGCCGGCCCGCTGTTCGACACCGTCATCGTCGATCGCATCCTGGCGCCGGCGCAACGTCCTGCAGCCGCGCTGAGCGAGATCGCACGCACATTGAAGAGCGGCGGGCGCGCCGTGGTGATCGAGGACTTCGACGTGCTCAGTGCCGTGGGTGCAGCGAATCCGATCGCGACCCTGCGCGAATGGTTCGCGCGGGCCGGGCTGGAATGCGAGCGCGTACATCCGGTGGATACCGAGAACGCACATCTGCTGATCGCGCTGGCGCGGCGGCCGGTGGTGGACACGAGGCAATCAGCATGACCGTGGAAAAAATCGTCGATCGCATCGGCAACGCTGCCAGCCGCCTGCGCGGCCGGCCGCTGGTGTCGTTCGAATTCTTCCCGCCGAAAGACGAGGAGATGGAGCGGACGCTGTGGAGCTCGATCCAGCGGCTCACTCCGCTGCAGCCGCGATTCGTCTCGGTGACGTACGGGGCCGATGGCTCGACGCGTACGCGTACGCACAACATCGTCACGCGCATCCAGAAGACGACTTCGCTGACGGCCGCGCCGCATCTCACCTGCGTCGGCTCGCCGCGCGAGGAAATTCTGGAGATTGCACGCAACTACTGGCAACACGGCATTCGCCACATCGTCGCGTTGCGCGGCGATCCGCCGCAAGGCAGCGGCAAGTACGAGCCGCATCCCGATGGCTACGCCTACGCGGTCGATCTGGTCAAAGGATTGAAGTCGGTCGGCGATTTCGAAATCTCGGTCGCGACCTATCCCGAGCCGCATCCCGAAGCACCGCACGCGGCGTTCGAGCTGGATAACCTGAAGGCGAAGCTGGATGCCGGCGCGGCGCGCGCGATCACGCAGTTCTTCTTCGATCCGGAGCTGTTCCTGCGCTTCCGCGATCGCTGCGCGGCCGCCGGGATCGAGGCGAGCATCGTGCCGGGAATTCTGCCGATCACGCGCTTCCCGCAGATGATCCGCATGGCGCAACGCTGCGGCGCCAGCGTCCCCGACGCGATGGTCCATCGCTTCGCGGGTCTCGACGACGATCCGGATACGCGGCGTTTGATCGCCGCGGCCGTCGCGATCGAACAGGTCCAGGCGCTGCAGCAGCACGGCGTGGAGGAGTTCCACTTCTACACGCTGAATCGCTCCGAGCTCACTTACGCAATCTGTCACGCACTGAATGTCCGTACTCCGGCCGCACAAGCCGCGACCGGCTGAGAGTTTCCGCATGTCCACGTCCAGAACCGAACGCATCGACGCACTCCGCCAGGCGCTCACGCAGCGCATCCTGGTGATCGACGGCGCGATGGGCACCATGATCCAGGGCTATCGCCTCGGCGAGAGCGACTATCGCGGCGAGCGCTTCAAGTCGTGGCCCTGCGACCTCAAGGGCAACAGCGACATCCTGGTGCTGACGCAGCCGCAGATCGTCGCCGAGATTCATCGCAAGTATCTCGACGCGGGCGCGGACATCATCGAGACCAATACGTTTACGGCGAATTACTCCTCGCAGGCCGACTACCGCACCGAAGAGCTGGTGCGCGACATCAATCTCGCGGGTGCGCAGGTCGCGCGTCGCGCGGCCGACGAGTACACAGCGGCGACGGGCAAGGTGGCGTTCGTCGCAGGTGCGCTCGGTCCGACGAATCGCACGGCGTCGCTGTCGCCGAACGTCAACGATCCTGCATTTCGCAACATCGATTTCGACCAGCTCGCGGCGACGTATCTCGAAGGCGCGCGGGCGCTGATCGAAGGCGGCGTCGACCTGCTGCTGATCGAGACGATTTTCGACACGCTCAACGCGAAGGCGGCGGTGTTCGCTGCGCGGCAGGCGGTCGACGAGTCGGGCATCGACGTGCCCATCATCATCTCCGGCACGATCACCGACGCCTCGGGTCGCACGCTGTCGGGACAGACGACCGAAGCATTCTGGAATTCCGTGCGCCACGCGCGGCCGCTGGCCATCGGCTTGAACTGCGCGCTCGGCGCCAAGCAACTGCGGCCGTATGTCGAAGAGCTGTCGCGGATCGCGGATGTCTATGTCAGCGCGTATCCGAACGCCGGCTTGCCGAATGCCTTCGGCGAGTACGACGAAGTCGCGTGCGAGACCGCGGAGCTGATCCGCGAGTTTGCGACCAGCGGTTTCGTGAACATCGTCGGCGGCTGCTGCGGCACCACGCCCGATCACATCCATCACATCGCCGAAGCAGTGGCGAGCTTGCCGCCGCGCAAACCGCCGCAGGTCGAGCAGCGCTTGCGACTGTCGGGATTGGAGCCGCTCAACATCGGATCCGACAGCCTGTTCCTCAACGTCGGCGAGCGCACCAACGTCACGGGCTCAGCCAAGTTTCGCCGCCTGATCGAGGCGGACGACTACAACGCCGCGCTCGATGTCGCGCGCCAGCAGGTCACGAGCGGCGCGCAGGCCATCGACATCAACATGGACGAGGGCATGCTCGATTCGGAAGCGGCGATGGTCCGCTTCCTGAACCTGATCGCGGCCGAGCCCGACATCGCGCGCGTGCCGATCATGATTGACTCGTCGAAGTGGTCGGTAATCGAAGCCGGCCTGAAGCGCATTCAGGGCAAAGGGATCGTCAACTCGATCAGCCTGAAGGAAGGCGAGGAATCGTTCCTGCACTATGCACGCAAAGTGCGCGCTTACGGCGCTGCGGTCGTCGTCATGGCCTTCGATGAAAAGGGCCAGGCCGACACGGTCGCGCGCAAAGTCGCGATCTGCGAGCGCTCCTACAAGCTGCTCACCGAGCAAGCCGGGTTTCCGGCGGAAGACATCATCTTCGACCCGAACATCTTCGCTGTCGCAACGGGGATCGAAGAGCACAACAACTACGCACGCGACTTCATCGAAGCTACTGCTGCGATCAAGCGCAGCTGTCCGCACGCGCACATCAGCGGCGGCGTCAGCAACGTGTCGTTCTCGTTCCGCGGCAACGATCCGGTGCGCGAGGCGATGCACTCGGTGTTCCTGTATCACGCGATCAAGGCCGGCATGACGATGGGTATCGTCAACGCGGGCCAGCTCGCGATCTACGAGAACATCGATCCGGAGCTGCGCGAGCGCGTCGAGGACGTGATTCTGAACCGCCGTCCGGATGCGACTGAACGACTGCTGGAAGTCGCAGCACGCTTCAAGGGCGACGCCGCGGGCCGCAAGGCCGAGGATCTTGCCTGGCGCAGCTGGCCGGTCGCGAAGCGGCTGGAGCACGCGCTGGTCAAGGGCATCGACGAGTTCGTCGTGCAGGACACCGAAGAAGCGCGGCAACAGTTCGAGCGGCCGCTGCAGGTGATCGAAGGTCCGCTGATGGACGGCATGAACGTCGTCGGCGACCTGTTCGGCGCCGGCAAGATGTTCCTGCCGCAGGTTGTGAAGTCCGCGCGCGTGATGAAGAAGGCGGTCGCGTACCTGATTCCGTACATCGAGCAGCAGAAGGCTGCCGCCGGCGGCGTGCTGCGCTCGAACGGCAAGATCATCATGGCGACCGTCAAAGGTGACGTGCACGACATCGGCAAGAACATCGTCGGCGTCGTGCTCCAGTGCAACAACTTCGAGGTCATCGACCTCGGCGTGATGGTGCCGTGCGAGCGCATCCTGGAGACGGCGCGGCGCGAGAACGCCGACATGATCGGCCTGTCGGGCCTGATCACGCCGTCGCTCGACGAGATGGTGCACGTCGCGAAGGAAATGAAGCGGCAGGGATTCGAGTTGCCGTTGCTGATCGGCGGCGCGACCACTTCGCCGGCGCACACTTCGGTGAAGATCGATCCGCAGTACGAAGGTCCGGTCGTGTACGTGAAGGACGCGTCGCGGTCAGTGGGCATCTGCCAGCAGCTCGTAGCGGCGGGGCGGGGCGACTACGTCGCGCGGGTGAAGAGCGAGCACGCGACGCGTCGCGAGCAGCATCACGGCAAGAAGATCAAGAGTCCGCAGCTGACTATCGCGCAGGCGCGCGCCAATCGCTTCAACGGCGGCTGGGACACTTACGTGCCGCCAGTGCCGCGCTTCCTCGGCGTGCGTGTGTTCGAGGACTACTCGCTCGAAGATCTGACGCGCTACATCGATTGGATGCCGTTCTTCAACGCGTGGGAGTTCGGCGGCAAATTCCCGGACATTCTCACCGACGCGAAGATCGGCGAGCAGGCGAGCAATCTGTACGCGGACGCACGCCGCATGCTCAAGCAGATCATCCGCGAGCGCTGGTTGACGGCGCGCGGCGTGATCGGTCTGTTCCCGGCGAACAGCGTCGATGACGACGACGTCGAGGTCTACACCGACGAATCGCGCACGCGCGTGCTCACGCGACTGCATTTCCTGCGTCAGCAGAAGGGCAAGCCGGCGGGTCAATCGCACGACGCGCTCGCTGACTTCGTCGCGCCGAAGGCGTCCGGGCGTCGCGACTACATCGGTGCATTCGCCGTGACGGCGGGTCTTGGCATCGAGCCGCACCTGCAGCGCTTCGAGCAGAGCCACGATGACTATTCGAGCATCATGCTGAAGGCGCTGGCCGATCGCCTCGCCGAGGCGTTCGCCGAGCGGTTGCACGAGCGGGTGCGACGCGAGTTCTGGGGCTATGCGCCGGACGAGCGGCTGAACAATGAGCAGCTCGTCCGCGAGGGCTACCGCGGCATCCGCCCGGCGCCTGGCTATCCGGCGTGTCCCGATCACACGGAGAAGGCGACGCTGTGGAAGCTGCTGGCGCCGACTGACAACGTGGGGATCCAGCTCACCGAGTCGTACGCGATGTATCCGACGGCCGCCGTGAGCGGGTGGTATTTCTCGCATCCGGGCTCGCGGTACTTCGCGGTCGGCAAGGTCGACCTGGATCAGGTGCAGAACTACGCAGCGCGCAAGAAGATCACGCTGGACGAGGCGCAACGCTGGCTGTCGCCGATTCTGGGATACGGGGCGGATTCGGACGCCGACGCGGCGTGAGAGGAAGAGTGTCGGGCTAAGGCCCGACCTACAGCCCACGAACGGACGTTGGTTAGCACGCTGTAGGTCGGGCTTCAGCCCGACTCCGGCGCAGGTACAATTCCGCCCCTATGACCATCAGCAAAGTCTACCCGAGCGCGCAAGCCGCGCTCGCCGATGTGGCGCGCGACGGAATCACGGTGATGTGCGGCGGCTTCGGCCTGTGCGGCATCCCGGAGAACCTGATCGACGCGTTGTGCAACTCCGGGGTCCGCGGCCTGACCGTCGTTTCGAACAATGCCGGCGTCGATCAGTTCGGTCTCGGCAAGCTGCTCAAGACGCGCCAGATCGCCAAGATGATTTCTTCCTACGTCGGCGAGAACAAGGAGTTCGAGCGTCAGTACCTCGCTGGCGAGCTGCAGCTGGAGTTCAACCCGCAGGGGACGATGTCGGAGCGCATTCGCGCCGGCGGCGCTGGCATCTACGGCTTCTACACCAAGACGGGAGCAGGCACGCTGGTCGCCGAAGGCAAGGAGACGCGGGTGGTGAACGGCGAGACGTACATTCTCGAAACCGGCCTCACCGCAGACGTGTCGCTGGTGAAGGCATGGAAGGGTGACACCGAGGGCAACCTCGTGTATCGCAAGACCGCCCGCAACTTCAATCCGATGATGGCTACCGCCGGCCGCGTCACGATTGCCGAGGTCGAGCACCTCGTCGAGGCCGGCGAGCTGGAACCCGACAGCATCCACACGCCCGGCATCTTCGTGCAGCGGATCATCCAGGGTCCGAGCTATCTGAAAACGATCGAGCATCGCACCGTGCGCAAGCGCACGACTGCCTGAGGAACAGCCATGCCCTGGACCCGCGAGCAATTGGCCGAGCGCGCCGCGCGCGAGCTGCACGACGGCTTCTACGTCAACCTCGGCATCGGCATCCCGACGCTGGTCGCGAACTACATCCCGGCCGGCATGAAAGTGGTGCTGCAGTCGGAGAACGGCATGCTCGGCATGGGTCCGTTCCCGTACGAAGGCGAGGAGGATCCGGACCTGATCAATGCCGGCAAGCAGACGATCACCGAGCTGCCGATCTCGTCGTATTTCTCGTCGTCGGACAGCTTCGGGATGATCCGCGGCGGCCACATCGACCTGTCGATCCTCGGCGGTATGGAAGTCAGCGAGTCCGGCGATCTGGCGAACTGGATGGTGCCCGGCAAGATGGTGAAGGGCATGGGCGGCGCGATGGACCTCGTTGCCGGCGTGAAGCGCGTGGTGGTCGTGATGGAGCACACCTCGAAGGACGGCGCGCCGAAGTTCAAGCCGCGCTGCGAGCTGCCGCTCACTGGCGCGAACGTGGTCGACATGTTGATCACGGATCTCGCGGTGTTTGCGCGCCCTGACCGCAAGTCGCCTTTCAAGCTGCTCGAACGAGCCCCCGGCGTCACCGCCGACGAAGTCAAGGCGAAGACTCCAGCGAAGTTCTTGTGAAGACGCGCGCTGCCGTCCTGACCGAAATGGGCCGGCCGCGGCCCTACACACACTCCCGCCCGCTGACGATCGAGGAAGTCGAGCTCGATGCTCCCGGCCCCGGCGAAGTGCTCGTGCGCATGCGCGCCGCGGGGCTCTGTCACTCCGATCTGTCAGTCATCAACGGCGATCGGCCGCGACCGATGCCGATGATCATCGGCCACGAAGGCGCCGGCGAAGTTGCCGAAGTCGGCGCGGGCGTGCGCGATTTACGGCCGGGCGATCACGTCGTGACGGCCTTCGTTCCCTGCTGTGGCAGTTGCGAACCCTGCACGAGCGGCCGGCCCGCGTTGTGCGAGCCGGGCTTCAAGGCGAACTCCACCGGCACGTTGCTCGGCGGCGCGCAGCGCATGCGTCGTGCGGGCGGCATCGTCAATCATCATCTCGGCGTCTCCGCTTTCGCCGAGCACGCGATCACGGTGCGTCAGTCGCTGATCAAGGTCGATGACTCACTGCCGTTCGACGAAGCAGCAGTCTTCGGTTGTGCCGTGATGACTGGCGTCGGCGCTGTGACAAATACAGTGCAGCCCCATCGCGGCTCGAGCATCGCAGTGATCGGTCTCGGCGGCGTCGGACTCGCCGCATTGCTCGGCACGCGACTGACCGAAGCGTCGGCCGTGATTGCCTGCGATCTCAGCGAGGAGAAGCTCGCGCTCGCGCGCAGCATGGGCGCGACGCACACCATCAATGCCGGCGACCCGAAGGCGTTGGAGCAGATCCGAGATCTCACGCGCGGCGGCGTGCACTACGCGTTCGAGATGGCGGGCTCGGTCAAAGCGATGGAGCTTGCTTACGCGGCGACACGGCGCGGCGGCACGACTGTGACCGCGGGATTGTCGAACCCGAAGCACCTGTTCTCGATTCCGCACGTGGGCATCGTCGCCGAGGAGCGCACGATCAAAGGTAGTTATCTCGGCAGCTGCGATCCCGCGCGCGACATCCCGCGCTACGTCGAGCTCTATCGTGCCGGACGTCTGCCAATCGATCGTTTGCTGAGCGAGCACATCGCGCTCGACCAGCTCAACGAAGGCTTCGACCGCCTCTCCGACGGCCTCACCGTTCGTCAGATCGTCACGCTGTGACCGACAACGCGGCGTCGATCGCGACGAGCGCCAGGCCCGCATTCATCCGCCGACATTCTTCTCGCACGCTTTCCAATCCTGCGCGCGTCTGCTTGCTCATGCCTTTTTCGCCGACGTCGGCGAGCAGCCGGGCACGCTTGATGAGCATGTCGGTCCACGGCAGCGGCTCGCCCGACGTATAGGTCGCGAGTCCGTCGGCGTAGCGCCGCACTGACGGCCACTCACGTTCCTGCAAGCTGGCCTCGATGGCGTTGCCGTAAAACTCGAAATAGCTGTGACTCACACAGCCGGCGGCGAGCAGCTCTTCGCCTTCCGTCAGCGCACCGGCGCGCTCAGGACCGATCGGCGTCAGACGCGCAACGATGCTGAGCAGCACAGGTCCGCAGTACGACATGCCGGTCTCGCGGCCGAGGCGCAGCGCGTCCTTGGTCAATTGCAGCGCCTGCGCGGGATCCTCCGGAATCATCGTCTGCGCGACGTAGCCCATGCATTCCGCTTCGAAGCGGCGTGCCCCGAGCTGTTGCGCGAGCTTCAGCGCCTGGCGGGCATGCTGGCGGCAGTCATCGAGCTGCGCCTGCGGCAGCAGGCCACTCGCCATCGTCAGATGCACGAGCAATTCGCCGCGCAGGTCGCCGACGCGCCGCGCGAGCTCCAGGCCCTCGCGACAACAGTCGCGGCTCGCGATCACGTCGCCGCAATACGAGTTGGTAACCGCAAGCATCGGCAGGTTCGACAACAGGACGCCGACCAGGCCGTGATCGCGCGCTTCCTTGATGCACTGTGCGAAGTGCTGACGCGCAGTCAGGATCTTGCCGCGTTGATAGTACGCATCGCCGAGTCCGCTGAGCGCGCGTGCAATCTCGAGGTGCGACTGCGCTTGCATGGCGAAGCGATGCGCCTGCTCGTGTGCCTGCATGCACGCGTCCAGTCTGCCGAGCGGGAAGCACAAATTGCCGCGGAGCGTCTGAATGCGAGCGCGGGTCTCGAGGTCCGCCGAGTCGCCGAGCGCGCTCTCGGCGTGCTCCAGCGCTTCGAGCGCTTCTTCATATCGATCCATGATGCGCAACGCCGAGGCGATGCCGATCCACGCGCTGCCATGGCCGTTCTGATCGATCGCGAAGTCGAGCGCCTCGCGATAAGCGGTGAGTGCGTCGTGCGTGCGACCGAGTTGCAGCAACAGCTCGCCGAGCAGAATGCTGCTCTTGTGCAGGAGGAGCGGCTCACGCGCGAGCGCGCTGGCTTTGTTGACGAGGGCGAGTGCGCGTTCGAAACGCAGCGCAGACTGCTCGGCCATCGAAGCTTCGAGATAAGCAGTCGTGGCGCGCTCGTCATCGGCAGCCGCCAGGTGATCGGCGCGCAGGGCCTGATCGCCGCTTGCATACCACTCGGCGGCGATCCGATGCAGTTCGCGTCGCTGCGACTTCAGCGTCGACTCGTAGATCGCGTCGCGGAACAACGCGTGAGCGAACTCGAGGTCGACGCCGTTGAAGCGCACCAGCGCTGTTTCGGTCAGTGGAGTCGGGTCGTAATCGTCGTTGTCGATCACGCTGCGTAAAGCGGTCAGCGCGGCGCGATGGCCGAGGACGGCGGCGGCTTGCAGCGCCGCGTGATCGCGGCCCGACAACCGAGCAGCTCGCGCCAACACGATCGATCGCACCGATCCGGGCAGCAGTTCGTGGCCCGCACGTGCGGCACGCAGCAACTGATCGAGGAACAGCGGATGCCCGTCGGCGCGCTGAATGCACGCAGCGATGGTCTCCTGCGGCAGCTCGGGAAAGTGAGCGGCAAGCTCCTGCGCCTCGTCTTCCGCGAGCGGTGCGAGATCGACAGTGGTCACCGGGCAACCGCGGGCGCGGGCGCGCCAGCTGGCATTGATCGGATCGCCCTCGGGGCGCGTCGTCATGATGAAGAGGATCTGACAGTTGGTGACAACTGCAGCGATCTCGCCGAAACGAGCGAGTTCGTCGGTGTCGGCCCAATGGACGTCTTCGACGACCAGCAGCTGCGGCCCGTGCTGCACGGCCGTTTCGATCAGCTGCGCGAGCGCGAGCGCGCGGCCGCGCTGACGGGTCGCGATCTCCATCGCCTTTTCCAGGGCCGCCAGCTCGGCGTCGACCGGCGCGTCGATGAGGTCGCTCAGGAAGATGAGCTGATCGACAGCGTTGCGACCGGACATCGCGCGCCTGACGGCGGCTGCGCGCTCGTTCGCCGGCGCGTCCGCACCAAGTCCCAGCAAGCTCAATGCGAGCGCAGTAATAGGACGCCGACCGGGCGACTGACCGAAGTCGAACACCTGCGCAGAATGAACGGCCACACCGCGCTCTCGTGCCGCTCCGCGAATCGCATTGACGAGACTGGTCTTGCCGATGCCGGCTTCACCGCGCACGACGATGGCGCGCCCGTGGCGACTGTTCGTGCATCGGTCCAGCGCGGCGAGAATCATCGCGAACTCGGGTCTGCGACCGACGAAGGGTTGTGCGCCGGGGCCGATCTCGCTGCGCAGTCCCTGCAGATTCCAGGCCTCGACGGATTCCGCTTGTCCGGGCTGTCCACTGGACGCGCGTGTGCCGCTGACGCGCTCGCCGAGCGACGCACGCACTTCATCGGAAATCAGGATCTCACCGTCTCCTGCTCGCGCTGCGAGAGTGTGCGCGATATGAGTGGGCCGGCCGGTCAGCGGAAAGATCTCGGCGCCGCACAGCACTTGCCCCTGAGCAATTCCGACACGCAGCGACAGAGAGTTTGCGATCGGCCACGGCGTGCTGGCGACCGTGCATTGGAGTGCGAGCGCAGCCTGCGCCGCGCGCTCGGGCTCGTTACCGTAGGACGTGGGAATGCCGAACACTGCGAGCACGTTGCTGCCGACGCGTCGATCGGCGCGTCCACCGAACTCGGTGACCGCTTCGTTGACGCGGCGATGGAATTGCGTCGCGAGCGTGTGGGATTCCTCGGGATCGAGCTGAGCTTCCAGCTCCAGCAGACCTTCGAGGCGCGCGACCAGGATCGTCGCATCCAGTAATTGCGGCCGCAGTTCGACCGGCGCAGCCGGTTCGGGCGCACGCGGCACTTCATGTGCGGCAGTGTCGTCGAGCGCTGCATCCTCTGGATCAACGTTACCGAGCGCTGCACGACGTCGTTTCATCAGGTCGCGATAGAGCTGCTCAGTTGCCGGCTCCGGCGACACATCCAGCTCTCGTCGGAGCACATCGCGACACACGCGATACTGGCGCAGTGCCTCCGCATACGCGTTGCGCTTCGCGTGCAGCTCCATGACCATGCGATGCGCCGCTTCGTTGAGCGGCTCGAGTGCGACGAGCTTGGTCGATGCCGCGAGCGCACCCTCGCTGTCGCCATTGGCGACGCACAGCTCGGCGAGTTTGTTCAGCGCATCGCTCAATTGCTTGCGCAACGTCAGGCGCTCGCTCGTCAGCCACTCGTCGAACGCTGTCGAGCGCGCATCGAAGCCATCGAGCAGATCGCCGCGATAGTGCGTCATCGCTTCCTGCAACGAAGTGCGAGTGCCCGCGTTCAGCGCGCGTCGAAAGGCGTGCAGGTCGCTCCCCACGACTGCAGGATCGATGCCGACAGATTCGGTATCGGCGAGCAGCGCCTTGTGGGCGTCGGCAGGCAGCGACTTACGTAACGCCGCGAGTGCCTGACGCAAGCTCGTGCGCGCGAGCTCTTCGTCAGCGTCTTCCCACAGCAGCGTCGCGAGCCGGTCGCGGCTATGCGATTCGCCCGGGCGCAGCGCCAGGTAGGCGAGCAGTGCACGGCCTTTGCGTGACGCAATTCGAATCTCGGCGCCCGCAGCGTCCTGCACGCGGAATGCGCCGAGCACCTGCAGATTCAACTCTGTCAAGAGAGGTCCCCGGAGCCCGCTATTTTTAAGGTGCCCATTTTCACGTATTTTTCACGACTGTCGAGACTGGAGCCTCACGGGCCCTCCCTACAGTTCCTCCTGCGCCCATTACAGACAGGAGGATTCATGCTCACCGACGCCCGCGGCTGCCCCACTTCGGCCCCCAGCAGTGTTTCCCTGCAGCAATACGAGCAGGCACTGGAGCTGTCGGCGAGCTATCAGCTCGACCCGCTGGCGACGATCCAGAAGGCGATCGACGCGGACCCGGCCTTCGCCATGGGCCATGCGCTGCGCGCCGGCCTGGCGGTCATGGCGACCGATCGGGGCGCCGTGCCGATGCTGCAGGAGAGCGTCGAGGCCATCGAGGCGCTGGGACGCCGCGCGGTCGATCGTGAGCGGGCCCATGCTGCCGCCGCCCGTGCCTGGCTGGAGGGCGACTTCGCCGGTTCCATTCACCGCTACGGCGAGATCCTGCTGGACCATCCGCAGGACCTCCTGGCGTTGCAGGTCGCGCACGTCGGCGACTTCTTTCTCGGCGCGTCCTCGATGCTCCGCGACCGGGTCGCGCAGGTGCTGCCAACCTGGGACTCCAGCACGCCGGGCTACGGCTACGTGCTGGGTATGTATGCGTTCGGGCTGGAGGAGACTGCGCTGTATTCGCGAGCGGAGGACATCGGTCGCCGCGCGCTCGACGCCAATCGTCGCGACGCCTGGGCGGTTCATGCGGTCACGCACGTAATGGAGATGCAGGGCCGGCTGCGCGACGGCGTCGAATGGCTCACCACGCGCGAGAACGATTGGTCGGTGAACAACGGCTTCGCGTTCCACAACTGGTGGCACCTCGCGCTGTTCAATCTCGAATCGGGTAACTACGCCCGCGTCCTCGAGCTCTACGACCAGCGTATTCGCGCGACACCTTCGGAGATTCCGCTGGAGATGATCGACGCGACCGCGTTGCTCTGGCGCTTGGAGTTGCGCTCGGCGAACGTCGGCGACCGCTGGCAGAAGCTGGCGGCGTCCTGGGAGCCGCTCGCAGAGCACTCGTACTACGCGTTCAACGACGCACACGCCGTGATGGCATTCGCCGCTGCCGGTCGTGGCGAATTGGTGCAGCGAACGATTGCGGCGATGGAACGCAAGGCCGCCGGTTCGGACACGAACGCGATGATGACGCGTGACGTCGGCTTGCCCCTCGCGCGCGCCGTTGCCGCGTTCGCGGCGGGTCGCTATGGCGACACCATCGCGCTGTTGCAGCCGATTCGTACGATTGCGAACCGGTTCGGCGGCAGTCACGCGCAACGCGATCTCATTCACCTGACGCTGGTCGAAGCTTCATTGCGTGCTCGCCACAACCGGTTGGCGCGCGCGCTGATCGCCGAGCGTACGCAGCTCAAGCCGTCGAGCCCGTTCAACTGGCAGTTGACGGCGCGCTCGATGGATCTGAACGGTGACACGGCCGGCGCGGCCAGAGCGCTGGAGAGCGCGGAAGCTCGCACCAAGGCGCAGTTCGGAGTGCACCGGGCTTACGCCTGATGCGGGCGTGACAGGTAATCCTGCGACTGCATTTCGATCAGGCGGCTCTTCGTGCGCTCGAACTCGAAGTTGAGCTTCGAGCCGCGATACAGCTCCGTCACCGGTGCTGCCGCGGAGACGACCAGCTTCACTGCTCGATCGTAGAACTCGTCGACCAGCGAGATGAAGCGCCGCGCAGCGTTCTCGGCATCGGGTCCGAGCGTGGGAACGTCGGTGAGAAAAACCGTGTGGTAGCAGCGTGCGATCTCGATGTAGTCGGCCTGACCGCGCGGGCCGTCGCACAGCTCCTTGAACGGGAACCAGATCGCGCCATCGGCGTTGCGATGCGCGCGCAGCCGGCGATGGTTGAGGATCAGCGTGGCGTCCTTCGCTCCCGCTTCGCCTGCAATTGCGTCGAATAGCCTTTCGAGATCGGCTCCCGTGTCAGCCTTGCGTGCATCGAACCAGGTATGTGCGCGTTCGAGCAGGCGCAGTCGGTAGTCGGCACCGCCGTCCATGTGCACGACCTGGGTGTGCTCCTTGAGCAAGCGGATCGCCGGCACGAAGCGCGCACGCTGCAGACCTTCCTTGTAGAGATCGTCGGGCGGAACGTTCGAGGTCGCGACTAGCGTGACACCGCGCTCGAACAAACCGCGGAACAGATTGCCGAGCAGCATCGCATCGGCGATGTCGGTGACGAACAGCTCGTCGAAACACAGCACGCGTGCCTTCTGCGCGAGCCGATCGGCGACGCGCTCGAGCGGATTCGTCTGCTCCTTGTGCTTCTTCAGCTCGTCGTGCACCGACTGCATGAAGCGATGGAAATGGCTGCGTTGCTTGTCGCGGAAGGGCAGGCTCTGGAAGAACAGATCCATCAGCCAGGTCTTGCCGCGGCCGACGCCGCCCCACACATACAACCCGCGCTGCAACTCGTGCAGCTTGCCGCCGGAGAGCAGTCCGCCGAGCAGCTTCTTGCCGAGCGATGGTTTCGGCTTGGCAGCGATGAGTCGATCGCGCAGTTGGTCGAGCTGCGCCACGACCTGCTGTTGCGCAAGGTCTGGCTTGTAGCCAAGGCGCGCGCACTCACGCTGGTAGAGCTCCGCGACCTTCACGCCTGCAGCTCGGGCAG
>DATJIP010000195.1:0-11297 GCA_035493235.1 Steroidobacteraceae bacterium | reverse complement strand
CATCACCAATCCGCTTACCGCCGATTACACGGGCCTCACCATTGGCCACAGCACTTCCGCTGCGGAAGAGATCCAGAAGGCATTCCCAGGCGCAAAGGTCGTCAAAGCATTCAATACCGTGTTCGCTCAAGTCGTTGCCGCGGGCCCGAAGCTGGCCGGCGCGACGGTGCCGGTTTACTTCGCTGGCGATGACGCTGGCGCCAAGGAGGGCGTGAAGTCGCTCATCCAGAGTATGGGGTTCGCGTCGGTTGATGCGGGCGGGTTGCGCAACGCCCGCTATCTCGAACCGCTCGCCGGACTGAACATCTACTTCGGCTACGGCGCCGGGCGTGGTACCGCAATCGCGCCCACCTGGATCGGCCTTTAATAACCGGTGCCTCAACCGATCCAAACTTTTTAACGTAGGAAGAGGACCAGATCATGACTAATACTTTTCGCTCCACCCTTGTCGCTGCGGCCTTTGCCGCACTCGGCGGGCCGGCCAACGCGCAGACGCTGGCCGAACATCCCACGACGCCGCCGCCTCCACACGAGCGCCAGGCACCAGCCGTGGAACGCAATCTGCATGCTTTCGATACGCTTGATTTCGATGTCTTCAGCAACCAGAAATGGGACCGCCTCGGCGAGAGCCACGCCAAGGACATCGTCGTGACATGGCCCGACGGTCACGAGACCAAGGGGATCGACCGTCACATCGAAGACCTGAAAGCTCTGTTCGTGTTCGCTCCTGACATCACGATCAAAGTCCATCCTGTGCGCTTCGGATCCGGCACATGGACGGCCGTCACCGGTGTGATGACCGGAACGTTTACGCGGCCGATGCCCACACCCGACGGCAAGGAGATCCCGCCCACCGGCAAGCGCTTTGCCATCGGCATGGCGACCATCGGTCACTGGAAAGGTAAGACGATGGATCACGAGTGGCTGTTCTGGGACAACCAGGACTTCATGAAGCAGATCGGACTCGGCAAGTAATCGCCAGGTTCTCAGCGTTCGGACCAGTCCACAGCCATCCATTCCTTGACCTGGCAAGCGACCCCGGTGTTCGAAAAGGAAGATTCGGGCTTCGACGGAATCGGTCGAAGCTCAGCGCCCCGGTGCCAATCAATGCGGCAATGTCATTCGCCGCAGCGTGTTGTCTCGCTGCACGTAGTGATGGAAGAGCGCGGCAATCGCGTGGATACCGATGAGGAAGTAGCCCACCGTCGCCACTGTCTCGTGCACTTCCTTAGCGCGTCCTGCAAGGGCCTCGTTGGCGCCGACCAGCGCTGGCAGTTGGAGGCCGAAGAATGGAATCGCCTTGCCTTCCGCGCTCAACATGACCCAGCCAAGCAACGGCAATGCGATCATTAGTGCATATAGGGCGAGTTCGACCGTGTTCGCAATCATGAGCTGCCACTTCTGGGCTGCGGGAACGATCGGCGGGGTCTTGCCGATCAGACGGGCCACGATTCGCGCCCACACCAGGAAGAACACAGTCAGACCCAACATGTAGTGCCACGTCTTCAGCGCTTCACGGATACCGCTGCCGCGTGGGTATAGTTCGCGCAGCTCTATGCAGGCGTATACAGCAACGAGGATCGCCAGCGTGGCCCAATGAATAATGATCGACAATCGGCCGTAGCGATCACTTGCACTTGCCATTCCCCTCTCCATCGCCTGTACAACATGACTAGGCTGCGACATGCAGTGGGTTCTAGCCACCCGGGGAATCCGAGAACTGCTACGTATCGCTTCACGGTGACCAAGACAGCAGGCGATGAGAACGTGTTCATATCGCCGACCGTGGGTTCAATCTCACTCAGCTGCGCATTTGAGTTCCCGCGGGCGCGCCAATCGTTGCAGGCGTGAATTCAGTCATGTGAGGTCACCGGCTCGCACTGCGACGGCGGCTGGTACCGCGGGTCTCCTCATCTGGCACCCAGGGCTTACCGGTGCGCTCCTCAATGTAACGGCGCAGCAGACGCCGCACGACCTGCGAAGGCGTAGCGTCCTCTTCCGCACACAGTCGCTCGAACAGCTCCTTCTTGCGCGGATCGATCAGGATGGTCAGTCGGGCCGTGCGATCTTCGATAGCCAAAGGCAGTCTCATGAAGTGACACTTCAATGTGCATCACATTATAATAAACTGCACATCGTCGCAATCGACTCGCTCGCACGCCCAATGCAAAGTCTGACGCCGACAAGAAAAAGCGGTGCTCTGTGACAGAGCCGCTGAGCTCGCCGTTGGTACTGTGCTCGTTGCTGCTCAGCGCGTGGGCTGCGATCGGATTTGCGGGCCTGATACGGCCGGCGAGCGTCGGTTTCGCAGGGCGCACCCTGTTTCCGTTGGGGGCGCTGTGTGGGGCGGCCCTCGCCTGTGTAGCGGCTACGAGCCTTTCTGCGTCACCTGAACAGATCGTGCTGCCCATCGGCCTGCCGGACCTGCCGGTTCATCTGCGACTCGATGGCCTGTCGGCCGCGTTCCTGTTTCTGCTGGGCGCCACCGCGACCGGCATTTCGATTTTTGCCGCTGGCTACTTCCGCCGCGGCGAAGGCACGCCGCCGGGCCTGATGTGCCTGCAATATCACCTATTTCTTGCCAGCATGGGCTTCGTGCTGCTGGCAGACGATGCGTACGGATTCATGCTCGCCTGGGAGACAATGGCCTTGTCTTCCTACTTCTTGGTCACGACGCAGCATCGCATTCCGGAAATTCGCAGCGCCGGTTTTCTCTACCTGCTCATCGCTCATATCGGCGCAATTGCCATCCTGCTGAGCTTCGGCGTCATGCAAGGCGGCAGTTGGCAGTTCACTTTCGATGCCATGCGCAGAGCGCAGCTCGATCCGGCATGGGCCGCGATCGCCTTTCTTCTCGCGCTGTTCGGGTTCGGTGCGAAAGCAGGCCTGGTGCCGATGCACGTGTGGCTGCCGGAAGCACATCCGGCGGCGCCCTCGCCGGTCTCCGCGCTGATGAGCGGCGTGATGCTCAAGACGGCGCTGTACGGCCTGCTGCGCGTCACGTTCGATTTGCTCGGCGAGCCGCTGTGGTGGTGGGGCCTGATCCCGCTCGCACTCGGTCTGTTCACAGCGTTGTACGGCGTGATCTTCGCGGCCGCGCAGACCGATATGAAACGTCTGCTGGCGTACTCCTCGATCGAGAACATCGGCATCATCTTTACGGGCGTGGGACTCGCGATTCTGTTCGCCGGCACCGGAATGCACGCTGCCGCGTCGCTCGCTCTGATCGCCGTGCTGTACCACGCGCTCAATCATGCGTTCATGAAGAGTCTTTTGTTTCTCGGCACCGGCGCTGTGCTGCATGCCACCGGCGAGCGCAACCTGGGACGTCTTGGAGGCCTGATCCATCGGATGCCCTGGGTTGCATGGCTGACGCTGGTCGGGGCGCTGGCGATCGCGGGCCTGCCGCCGCTCAATGGATTCGTGTCCGAGTGGTTGCTCCTGCAGTCGTTTCTGTTCGCTCACGAGCTGCCGCGAGCCTTCGTCAACATGCTGTTGCCGCTGGGCGCGGCGCTGCTGGTGCTCGCTGCGGCGCTGGCAGGCTACGTGATGGTCAAGTTCTTCGGCGTGATCTTCCTCGGTCAGCCGCGTGAAGCCGCCTTGCGCACGGCGCATGACGCCGGCATCGTCGAGCGCATCGGGCTTGCGTGGCTGGCGATCGGGTGCGTGCTGCTCGGGCTGTTTCCGACGCAGATCATTCCCATGTTGAGTCGGGTGATACAGCCGCTCGGATTCAGCGGACTGTCGCTCGACGAACGATCCTGGTGGCTGCTGGTGCCGCTGCCGCAGCGCCAGACCTCCTATGCTCCTCTGGTATTTCTTGCGGTGATCGTGGCCGTAGTCCTAGTGACGATCGCAGCGGTGCGATTCTTCTATCACCAACGCGTCCGTCTGAGCGCGCCGTGGGATTGCGGGTTCGGACGGCTGAACGGCCGCATGCAGGACACAGCGGAAGGATTCGGGCAGCCCATCCGACATCTGTTCAATCCCTTCTTTGCAATGGTGCGCGAGCTGCCGAGCCCGTTCGACTTGGCGCCGCGCTACCGCGTCGTAGTCGGTGATCGTATCTGGCGTGGCCTGTACCTACCGCTCGGCGCGCTCGTTCGCCGCATCGCCAATGCCATAGCTTGGCTGCAGCAGGGACGGATCGCGAACTACCTGCTCTACAGTTTCGTCACGCTCGTAGTATTGCTGGCGCTGGTGCTATGACCGCGTTCGACTGGGTCGCGCAGATCCTCGGCATATTCGCTGCCCTGCTGGCCGCGCCGCTGTTTCTCGGATGGGTGAATCAGTGCCGCGCCTGGCTGCAGAACAAATCTGCCCCGCCGCTCCTGTTGCCCTATCGCGCCATCCGCAAACTCTTCCACAAGGATGCGGTGATCGCGTCCAACGCTTCGCCTCTGTTTCGCCTCGCCCCGTACGTCGTCTTCGGCACGATGGTGACGGCTGCAGCGATCATTCCTTCGATCGCCACCCGCCTGCCGTTCACGCGGGCTGCGGACGCAATTGCACTCGTTGGCCTGTTCGCGACGGCGCGCGTGTTCGTATCGCTCGCAGCGATGGATGTCGGAACGGCGTTCGGTACGCTGGGTGCTCGACGCGAAATGATGATCGGCTTCCTGGCCGAGCCTGCGCTGCTGATGGTCATCTTTGTCGCCTCGCTAATCGGCGCGACCACGGCGCTGCCGCAGATCTCCGAGCTGCTCGCAACACAGTCGCTTGCGCTGTACCCGAGCCTGGCCTTCACCGCCGTGGCATTCACGATGGTGCTGCTGGCAGAGAACGCGCGCATCCCGGTCGACAATCCGGCGACGCACCTGGAGCTGACGATGATTCACGAGGCGCTGCTGCTGGAGTACTCGGCGCGCCATCTGGCGCTGATGGAATGGGCCGCCGCACTGAAGCTCTTCAACTACGTCTGCATCGGCTTCGCACTGTTCATCCCGTGGGGGCTGGCCACGAGCCAGGCACCATTCATCCTCACTCTCTCGTTACTGTTCCTTGGAGCAAAGCTCGTGCTGGCCGGCGCCGGTATCGCTCTGATCGAAACGGTGTCGGCCAAGCTGCGCGTGTTCCGTGCGCCGGAGTTTCTTGCCACTGCATTCCTGTTCGCCGTCCTCGGACTGCTGGTGCGGCTGTTACTGGGAGCGTAAGAGTGGAAGCATTACCGTTCGATCTGCAGATACTCAATGCCTTGGCAGCTCTGCTGCTGCTGCTCTCCTTCGCCATGCTGTCGCAGCGGCGCATCGTCACGCTGGTCAATCTCCTGGCGATGCAGGGGGCACTGCTGTGCATTGCGACGATTCTGTTGGCATGGCGCACCGGAGCCGGTCATTTGTATTTCTCCGCCGGACTGACGCTTGCGCTGAAGGTGATCTTTCTGCCCTGGCTGCTGCACCGGCTGATGCGCAGGCTTGGGGTGTATTGGGATACCGAGCAGCTGCTCAACACCACGGGTACCATGCTGATCGGCGTGCTCGTCGTCGTGTTCTCCTTCGGGCTCGCCCAGCCGATCTCTGCGCTCGCCAGCACGGCCACGCGCAATGCGATCGGTATCGCGGTTGCCGTCGTCCTGATCGCATTCATGACGATGATCACACGCCGCAAGGCGATGTCGCAGGTCGTCGGCTTCCTGTCGATGGAGAACGGTCTGTTCTTCGGCGCGATGAGCGCGACCTACGGCATGCCGATGATCGTCGAGCTCGGCGTCGCGCTCGACGTGCTGGTGGCGATGCTCGTGCTCGGTGTGTTCTTCTTCCAGATTCGCGAGCAGTTCGACAGCCTGGATCTGAGCCACCTCGAATCGCTGAAAGAGGATCAGTAGGTGTCGAGCATCCTCACATTTGCCGTGTTGCTCGGGACACCGCTCGTCGGCGCACTGCTGCTGGGCCTGCTCGGCGCAAAGCGCTGGGCACCCGCACTCAACGTGCTGTTCTCGGCGCTGACCTTTCTGGCGGCGTCCGCGCTGACATCCCGCGTCATCACTCACGGGAATCTGGTGGTGATGCACGAGCAATTCTTCATCGACGCGTTCAACGTGTTTCTGGTGACCCTGACCGCCTTCGTCGGCCTGACCACGGCGATTTTCTCGCGCCCTTACATGCGTATCGAGGCCGAGCACGGCCGCGTCAGCCCGGCGCAGCTGCGGCTGTACCACAGCATGTACCAGCTCTTCATGGCGACCATGCTGATCGCGCTGACAACCAACAACCTCGGCCTGATGTGGGTCGCAATGGAAGCAGCAACGCTGTCGACCGTGCTGCTCGTAACCTTGTATCGCACGCCCGCCAGTCTAGAGGCAGGCTGGAAGTACTTCATTCTCTGTGGCGTGGGCATTGCGCAGGCGCTGTTCGGCACGATCCTGCTGTACTTCGCCGCGGAAAAAGTCCTCGGCGCCGAGGGTGTCAGCGCCTTGCTGTGGACGCATCTCAATGTCGTGAAGGCGCACCTCGAGCCCGCGGTGCTCAGCTTGGCGTTCGTATTTCTGCTGGTCGGGTACGGGACCAAAGTCGGACTTGCTCCGCTGCACAACTGGCTGCCCGACGCGCACGCCGAAGGTCCCACGCCGATCTCCGCAGTACTGTCGGGACTGTTGCTGAACGTCGCCATGTATGCGGTCGTGCGCTGCAAGGTGCTCGTCGAGGGATCGCTGCAGTCGACTCTGCCGGGGCGCATGCTGATGGGCTTCGGCCTGTTGTCCGTCGTGCTCGCGGCGTTCTTCCTCTGGCGGCAGCGCGATATCAAGCGCCTGTTTGCTTACTCATCCGTCGAGCACATGGGTATCGTCGCGTTTGCGTTCGGGATGGGCGGCCCGGTAGCGAACTTCGCCGCACTGCTGCACATGACTGTGCATTCGCTGACCAAATCTGCAATTTTCTTCGCGGTCGGGCATGCCGCGCAGAAGGCAGGCTCGCAGCTGATGGAGGACATCCGCGGCCTCATCACGCTGAGCCCGACGATCGGCTGGGGCTTGATGATGGGCTCGCTCGCGATCCTCGGCATGCCGCCCTTCGGTGTGTTCGCGAGCGAATTTCTGATTCTCACCACCGCGATGAAGCAGGAGCCCTGGGCCACGCCGATCCTGCTGCTGGCGCTCGGCGTCGCGTTCGCAGCGATCTTCAGCCGGGTGCAGCCGATGGTGTTCGGGGAAACGACCGCGAAGCGGCTGCCGCATCCGCCGGCGTTGCTGCCGGTGTTCACACACCTCGCACTGGTGCTGATGCTCGGTATCTTCATCCCACCGTATCTCGCCGACTGGTATCGCGCAGCAGCGCAATTGATCGCGGGGCACTGAGACCTCATGCAGGACTGGTTCGAGCAGGCGGTCCGACATTCCGATGCGCAAGGCGCGGCACCGATCGCGGGCGCGCCCAATGCCTGGGAGCTGGCCGTCACCGTCGAGCAGTGGCGTCAGGCAACTCAGAACATTGGCTCGGGCGGCGGACGCTTGATCTCACTCTGGGCAAGTCGCGACACCCGTGGCGAGAACCTCGTGCGCGCTGCATTCGCGGCCGACGCCGGTGTGCTGGTATTGACACTGCGATTGGCGGGATCGCAATCCCATTATCCCGGGATCGAACAAACGTTCCCCAGTGCAAGCCGCATGCAGCGCGCCATCGCCGATCTCTCCGGCTTGCACAGCACCGCTGCGGATCAGCGGCCGTGGCTGCGCCATGCTGCGTGGCCCGCCGCCTTCCATCCGCTGAGCGACGCGACAATTCCCGATCAGACTGTCCCGCCTGTCACCGATGACTACCCGTTCGTGCCGGTCGAGGGCGAGGGCGTGCACGAGATTCCGGTCGGACCGGTACATGCGGGCATCATTGAGCCGGGTCATTTCCGCTTTTCCATCGTGGGCGAGAAGGTCCTCAGGCTCGAGCAGCACCTCGGCTATGTGCACAAGGGCATCGAGCGCCGTTTCACCGAGCTGCCATTGCTCGAAGGCCACCGATTGGCTGCGCGGGTCTCCGGCGATTCGGCGGTTGCATTCTCATGGGCGTATTGTCAGGCGCTCGAGGGTATGAGCGCTGGGCGCGTGCCGCCGCGGGCGATTTGGTTGAGAGCGCTTGCTCTGGAGCTGGAGCGTCTTGCGAATCACCTCGGAGATCTTGGGGCGCTAGGCAATGACGCGGGCTTTGCCGTCGGCCTCGCGCAATTCTCCCGACTCAAGGAACAGCTACTGCGCTCCACCGAACATGCGCTGGGACAGCGTTACCTCATGGACCTGGTCGTGCCCGGAGGCACGCGCGTCGACCTTTCACCTAGCGGCGCACACGGGTTGATCGATTGCATCGAGTCGATCGCGACGGAGGTCGAAACGCTCCGCTCGATCTATGACGAGCACTCTGGGCTGCGCGATCGATTCGTCGGGGCTGGTGTGGTCACGCCGGCTTTGGCCGCCCGACTCGGATTGACTGGATTGGCGGGGCGCGCCAGCGGCCAGGGTTTTGATCTGCGGTGTGACCTGCCGTGGGATCCCTACGCAGAACTCGCACCCAACAAAGTTGTGCGCACCGATGGAGACGTCGCTGCGCGAGTTGCCGTGCGATTCGACGAAGTCGCCGAGTCCATCCGTCTCGTGCGACAGGTCGTGCGGCAACTGCCGGAGGGTGGTCATCGCAGGCCGATGACCGCACCCGCGAAGGGATCCTGGGGCATCGGTCTCATTGAGGGCTGGCGCGGGCCGGTCCTGCTGTATCTCGAAGCCGGCGATGCCGGGAAAATCCTGCGATGTCATCCGCACGACCCGTCGTGGCAGAACTGGCCGGTGCTCGAGCACGCAGTCATCGACAATATCGTGCCGGACTTTCCGCTCATCAATAAGTCCTTCAACCTGTCCTACAGTGGGCACGATCTATAGGTCATCGCGAGACAGGCCATGTGGAAAACGCTACGCCAGATTCATCGCGCGGGAATTGCTACCGAGCTGCCGCCATCGACTGATGAAACGCTGCGTGTCGTAGCGGCGCTGCAAGAGCGCATTCTCGCGGTGCTGGGTCGCGCCCTGTGCATTCGCGCCATTGACGCTGGTTCCTGCAACGGTTGTGAGCTGGAAATCCATGCGCTCGGCAATCCACTCTACAATCTCGAAGGTCTGGGAATTCGGTTCGTAGCCAGCCCGCGGCACGCAGACTTGCTGCTGGTCACCGGCCCTGTCTCCAGAAACATGGAAGTCGCTTTGCGACGGACCTACGACGCGACGCCGGATCCGAAGCTGGTCGTCGCGGTCGGCGACTGTGGCTGCACCGGAGGAATCTTCGGCGAGGGCTACGCAAGCCGTGGCCGAGTATCGAACGTCCTACCGGTGGATGTGACCGTGCCGGGTTGCCCGCCGAGCCCGCGACAGATTCTTGCCGCCATTCTGACGGCAATTTCCAAGACGGCGCCCGCTGGCTCAGCGTCGCGCGGGGGTGCTTGATCACACCGTCCACCGAAGTGATCTCCATGCGAATCCGGCGACACCCAACCAGCCCGTTCCCCGCGCTGCTACTGGAACCGAACTTGGCGAATGCCGCCCAGCTCGCTTCCCGTCTGCAGGCGGCGGGCTTCGAGATCCGTATCGAAGGCAGCGCAGAATCGGCGCTGCAGGCGCAGCGACAATCGTTCTTCTTTGCGTTGATCGTGATCGCCGATCTGGCGGACAAAGACTGCCTCGTGGCGCTCGATGCGCTTCGGCGACGATCGCCGCGGTCCTGGATGATTGTCGCTACGTCCAATTGCGACGACCATGCACGCAATGTGATCCATCGGCACGGGGGCGATACATGCATTTCCCTGCCGATCGATCCGGACGATCTTATCGCTCGCCTGGATGCATTTCAGTTGCGCGCGCGACCTTCATTCTAGTCAGCCCTGCAGCAGCGCGCGTATGTCCGAGCAGCGATTGTCTTTTGTGGAATTCGAAAGTCCATGGTTCTTCAATCCGGGCACGGTGCGGCTGCCGTCGCCACCGGACGGCTTGAGCACCGACGAGGTCCGCCGGCGCTTGATGACAGGGCAACCAGCGCAGCCATACATCCTGGAGACTTCGTCCCAATCGGGGTTGCTCCGACGCTTGCCGCCTCTGATTTCTACGCCCAAGCGGCGAAACGCCTGTCGCCGCGAGGCGTGATGGTGATGAACTTCTCCGGAGTGCCCAACCGCTATGTCACTCACATCGAGCGAATCGGCGCGGCGTTTGGCGGCAGCACACTGCTCGTGCCGGTGATCGCCGACGATAACCTGTTGTTGTTCGCGTTCAGGCGGCGCATTGCACTGCCGACGAAGGCGAAATACGAGTCTCGCGCTCAACGCCTGCAATCCCGCCTCACCCTCGAGTTCCCGCTGTACTTGCGGCGGATCTGCCAAGGACACGTGTTGTCTTGAGCAGCTCGTGCTATCGCCAGAGCTCCTGATTTCAGAAACGGCGCGCCCACGACCGCTACCGCGCGTGCCGAAACCACAGAGCAGAGTCAGTGCTCGCAGCAGCCATTCCGATACTGGATATGGCCGGGCGTTGCAAATTGGAATGGCAACCTTCACACCTTCGGTCTGATGCAGACCGCAGCGCGTGTATGCGTGGGGTATCGCTGGGGGTATCGAGCTCATTCGAAGTCTGGGCGACTCGTTCGCTCAACAACTTGCGAGCGATTTGGAATCCGGCCCGGGGAGCCATCCAAGGACGTCCAGGGACTTCCAGGGACGTCCATAGACATCCAGCAAACGCCCGAAGGCTCGGTTTCTAAGCTGCTTTCGCATCCTCCGATGCGCCAGGGACTTCCCAGGACTTCCAGCAGCAGCCACAAATTTTTGGGGTACGTTTGGGGGTATCTGAGAGCGCAGTGAGCGCGTACCCCACACGCAAGATTCGCTGCAGATGCGAGGTCTGCACGATGGCTGCGTTGCGCACTGCGCGTGCTATTCGAATCCGGGTTTGGGATTCGAAACCGACGCTCAAGGCCTGTGCTTCTCTTGTCGCATAGTCCGTAAGGTTCCAGCAACGAAGCGCTTTTAGCCCGCAGCTCGCGAGGACCCCGCCCAGGTCGAACTCTCATATCTGTAGGCGCGCTTCCTCCCATGATCGATAGACGCCGCGAACCAGCGCAAGCCGAAGCCTAAGACAGAAGTGTTTAAGCGCGGACGCGGTTGGAATCTGGCTGAGGGACTGGAACGTACGCTTGTTAGCCCCTTGCGCAAGCTTTGGATCCGTTGCAGGAAGTACCGCAATCGAGATTGCGTCCAAGATCAGCCGGCTCCAACAGCAGTGAAGTTCTTCGTCCGGCTCGGTTGAGTATCCTCGTGAACCTCGCGCGGCCTGT
>DATJIP010000194.1:0-14804 GCA_035493235.1 Steroidobacteraceae bacterium | reverse complement strand
GGAGTTGCTACGACTCGTCGCGCTGGAAGGCATGGACGATCGGCTGCCCTCGCAGCTTTCCGGCGGCCAGCAGCAGCGCGTCGCGGTTGCGCGCGCACTGGCGCACAAACCTGAAGTGCTGCTGCTCGATGAACCGTTCGGCGCGCTCGACGCGAAGATCCGCGAGGAGTTGCGTCGTACAATCCGCCAGGTACAGCGCGAGCTGAAGATCACCACCGTGCTCGTCACGCACGATCAGGAGGAGGCATTCGCGCTGGCCGATCGCATCGGCGTGATGAACCTGGGCCGCTTGTTGGAGAGCGGCCAACCCGACGAGTTGTATGACCGTCCCGCGACGCGTTTCGTCGCGACCTTTCTCGGAGCCGCGAATCTATTGCTTGCGAAGCAGACCGAGCAGGGCATTCGCTTCGGCGCTACGCCGGTCAACGCTCGCCGGATCGAGAAACTCGAAGGTGGGCGCGAGCACGAAGTCGTCGCAGTGCTGCGTCCCGAGGAAATCGAGCTTGCGCCGACCCGCGACAACCTGCGCACCAACTACATCGCGACCGGCGTCGTCGAAGAGCTGGTATTCACAGGTGCGCTCGAGCGCATCCGCGTGCGCATGACCAGCGGGCCGTCGGACGCGCACCTCGGCAGTGGCGTGCATGCCGACGGTCACAACCCTGCTGCCGTGCTCGATATCACACGGACGCAGCATGAGCAGCGCGCCTTCCCGGTCGTGTTCGGTCAATCGGTCGCAATCGGCGTGCGACGCATTCACGTGCTGCCGACTCCGTTGTCGAGTTACACCGTCTGTGCTGCGGAGTCCGCGGCTGCAGAACGACTGTCGCAGCATCCGTTCCTGCTCGAGCTGGCGGGGCGCATGAAGACGCGCATCGCCAAGCGCATCGATCCGGTGCTGGCGACGTGTCAGGGCAATGCGCAGGCGCGCATCTCCGGTGTCGCTGTGATCGCCGCTCACGCGAAGGTCGCGAAGCAGGTCGAGTGGCTGCTGTGGAACGGTGCTGCCGAAGTGATGGTGCTGCCGTCGCAGGCAGTGTCGCCGCAGCGCGTGCTCATTCACTGGGCGGATGATCTGGCGCGTCGTTCGACGCTGGCGGTCGCAGCCAGTCTCCTGCGGCACGTTCCGGCCGAAGCCGTGTACGTCGGGATACTTCCGGAAGGTCGCAGCGAGGGGCAGCGTCCGCTCGGTGTGCGCACTCTGCTCGACGCGCGTTCGGAAGCGCAGGCAGTGCACGGGCTGGAAATGCGCACGGAGCTGCGGTTCGGTGCGGCTGCCGATGAGTTGCAGCGGCAGCTGAGCGATCCGCTGGATCAGATGCTGATCCTGGGAATCTCGGATCTCTCGCAACTGACGCGCGAGTTCGCGCCGCTGTTCGCCGCGCCCGCGGCCTATTCAATGATGGTCGTGTATCGGCCCGCGAGAGAAAGTGATGAGCAGGCAGTCAACGCTTAGTGTCCTCGGCGTACTCGTATTGACGCTGCTCGCCGCATGCGGCGGCTCGTCGACGAGCGAGGGCAATGGTTCGAGCGCGCGCGTCACGCTCCTCAACGTCAGCTACGACCCGACTCGCGAGCTGTATCGCGACGTGAATGATGCGTTCGCCCAAGAGTGGCAGCAGAAGACTGGCCAGCAAGTCACCATCAAGCAGTCGCACGGCGGTTCCGGCAGCCAGGCGCGCGCGGTAATCGACGGCCTGCCCGCCGACGTCGTGACTCTGGCACTCGCATACGACATCGATTCGATTCAACGCAAAGGCAAGCGCCTCGGCGCGAACTGGCAGACGCGCTTTCCGGACAACAGCGCGCCGTACACGTCGACGATCGTGTTCCTGGTACGCAAAGGCAATCCGAAACAGATTCACGACTGGCCCGACCTGCTCAAGCCCGGCGTCGCGATCGTGACGCCGAACCCGAAGACTTCCGGCGGCGCGCGCTGGAACTATCTCGCCGCGTGGGGCGCCGAGCTGCGGCGTGGGCTGCATGGCGACTTGTCGAAGCTGGACGATCCGCAGGCGGCCAAAGAGGTCGCCGACGCGCAGGCTGCCGCGCAGAAATTCGTAGCCGAGCTGTACAAACGCGCGCCGGTGCTCGACAGCGGTGCGCGCGGTGCGACGAACACGTTCGTGCAGCGTGAGATCGGCGACGTGCTGCTCGCCTGGGAAAACGAAGCGCTGCTCGCCATCCGTGAGCTCGGGCCGGAGAAGGTCGAGATCGTCGTGCCATCGGTCAGCATCCTTGCCGAGCCGCCGGTCGCGGTCGTCGACACGGTCGTCGACCGGCGTGGCACGCGACAGATCGCAGAAGCGTATCTGCAGTACCTGTACTCGCCGGCGGGTCAGGAGATCGCGGCGAAGCACTACTTCCGTCCGCGCAACCAGCAAGTCCTGGAGAAATACCGCGACCAGTTCGCGCCGGTCGAGTTCTTCACCGTCGACAAAGTGTTCGGCGGCTGGACTGCTGCCCACGACAAGCACTTCGCGGACGGCGGCGTGTTCGACAAGATCTACGGGATCAAGGCCCAGTGAACGCGACGATCCGCACGCCGTCGGTGTTGCCGGGCTTCGGACTGACGCTGGGCTTTTCCACGTTCTTCCTGAGCGCGATCGTGCTGATCCCGCTCGCTGCGCTCGTCACCAAGACGGCGACGATGGGTTGGGACGACCTCGTGCGGACGTTGCTGGATCCACGGGCGGTCGCGTCGTATCGCCTGAGCTTCGGCGCGGCACTGCTTGCCGCAACGCTGAACAGCGTGTTCGGGTTCGTGATCGCGTGGACGCTGACGCGCTATGAGTTCCCCGGCCGCAAGTTGATTGACGCGCTGATCGACATGCCGTTCGCGCTGCCAACTGCGGTCTCGGGTATCGCACTGACCGCCGTGTTCGCCGAGAACGGTTGGATCGGCCAGTACCTCGCGCCGTACGGCATCAAGGTTGCCTATACCTGGATCGGTATCGTCGTGGCTCTGACATTGATCGGTCTGCCGTTCGTGGTGCGCTCGGTGCAGCCCGCGCTGATGGAAGTGCAACGCGACCTCGAAGATGCGGCCGAGACGCTCGGTGCAGCGCGCTTCACTATCTTCCGGCGCATCATCCTGCCGACCGTGGCGCCGGCAATCGCGACCGGCTTTACGATGGCGTTCGCGCGCGCAGTCGGCGAGTACGGTTCGGTGATCTTCATCGCCGGCAATCTGCCGATGAAGACCGAGATCACGCCGCTCCTCATCGTCATCAAGCTGGAGCAGTTCGACTACGCCGGCGCCGCAGCGCTCGGCTTCATGATGCTGGTGCTGTCTTTCGTCATGCTGCTGTCGCTCAATCTGCTGCAAACCTGGGGTCGGCGACGTCAAGTCGTCGCGGGACGCTGATGGCCGGCCCGGGCACTTCACAGGAACTGTTGGCCGAGATCGCGAGCCGCCCGGGCCGCGACACGGTCCTCAGCTTTGTCGTGAAGGCAGCGTTCATCGCAACGTCGCTGCTGTTCCTCGCGGCGCTGCTGTTCGCCCCGCTGATCACTGTGTTCGCCACTGCGCTGTCGAAGGGCGCCGAGCTGTACTTCAACAGTTTCCGGGACTCCGACACGCTGGCGGCGATTCGCCTGACACTCACGGTGGCAGCGATCGTCGTGCCGGTGAACGTCATCTTCGGCATCGCCGCTTCCTGGGCCATTGCCAAGTTCGAGTTCAAGGGCAAGAGCTTCCTGATCACGATGATCGACCTGCCGATCGCCGTGTCGCCGGTCATCTCGGGCCTGATCTACGTGCTGCTGTTCGGCATGCAGGGCTGGTTCGGGCTGTGGTTGCAGGAGCACGACATCAGCATCATCTTCGCCGTGCCGGGCATCGTGCTGGCGACCATGTTCGTCACCTTCCCGTACGTGGCCCGCGAGCTGATTCCGCTGATGCAGCAGCTCGGCAACGACGAAGAAGAGGCCGCGATCACGCTCGGCGCGGGCGGGCTGATGACCTTTTTCCACGTCACGTTGCCGAAGATCCGCTGGGGCCTGGTCTACGGCGTGATCCTGTCCAACGCCCGAGCAATGGGCGAGTTCGGCGCCGTGTCGGTCGTCAGCGGCCACGTGCGCGGCGTGACCACGACGATGCCGCTGCACATCGAGATCCTCTATCAGGAATACAATTTCGTGGGCGCCTTCGCCGTCGCATCGCTGCTGACGCTGCTTGCAGTCGTCACGCTGGTCATCAAAACGTTGGTTGAGTGGCGCACGGGGTATAAGAGAAAGTAGGTCAGGCTTTAGCCCGACAACAAACTCGCCGTTCGCATGCTCTCGCGTATCCAAGCATTCATCGACCGCCTGCAGCTCGACACGTCGCGTGCACCGCTCGGCGTGTGGATCGCGCTGATCAACGTCGCGATCGTCGTGCTCGTGGTCGGCGGCATCTCGATCTCGGCGATCGGGTCGCTGCGCGATCTCGCCAATCAGCAGGGCAGCTCGCGCGTGCAGCTCGCCGGCGCGATGGCGCGCGAAGATCTGCGGCGCTACGGCGAAGATGCGCTGACGCAAGCCAAGAGCGTTGCCGATCGGCAGACGCTGCAGCGAATGATGGCCGATGCGCGCAGCGCCAGCCTCGGACTGTATCTGCGCCGATCCTGCAACAACGACACGATCGTTGCGTGCGCCGTGTTCGAGAGCGATCAGCTCGTCGCGCAAGCCGGCGTGTCTCTGCCTTGGGGTGAGATTGCAGCCGCGGGGGCCGAGCAGGGTGAGCGATTCCTCGTCGCGCCATCCGTGGGGCGCTATGCGCTGCTCGGTGCGTCGGCGCAGATCGGCGGCGCGGTAGGTCGTCGTCTGTACGTCGCGCGGCTGCTCGATGAGCGCATGGCGCAGGTGCTGAGCGAGCGCGTCGGCACGCCGATCCGTCTGATCAATTACCGGATGTTCGTCGAGGACAAGCGTGTCGACGACTTCACGCGGCTGCACTCCGCGGGTCTCTCCGACGGACGTTCGGCAGTGCTGCGCATCGGCGATCTCGATTTGTACGCGGCCAGCTTCCCGGTGTTCGCCTCGACCGGCGAAGCGATCGCGCTGCTGGAAGCGCGCTTGCCGTCGGGCGAGATCGATGCCTCGGTCGGCAGTCTGGTGCGACGCCTGATCGTTACGGCAATCGTGCTGGCAGCACTCGCAGTGCTCGCCGGCGTGATTCTCGGCCAGCAGGTCACGGGTCCGCTCGGCACTTTGAGCGATGCCGTCGGCAAGCTCGGCCAGGGCGATTTCTCGACGTCGATTCCCGCCGGCGGCACGAAGGAAGTCGGCAACCTCGCGCACACGATCGAGATCATGCGCGACAACCTCGTGCAGCTCACGGGCGAACTGCGGCGCCGCGAGGCCGAAGCGCAGGCGGTGCTCGGCGGCATCGTCGAAGGCGTCTACGCGGTCGACAAGTCACGCGTCATTCGCTACCTGAATCCGCAGGCCGCGCGGCTGCTCGGCGTGCAGGCGCACGAAGCGATCGGACGTTTCTGCGGCGACGTGCTGAAGCCTTGTGCCGAAAACGGCGTGCGTCCCTGCGAAACGCGCTGCCCCATCATGCGCGCGCGGCTCGAAGGCAACGCGCAGGCCACCGAGCAACTGAATCTCACCAACGGCGCACCGCGCACGACGATCATCACCAGCGCGGCACCCGTCGACGAGCTGCAGGTCCAGGTGATTCGCGACGAAACCGAGCTCGAGGGCGTGCGCCGCGCGCGTGATTCGGTGCTCGTGAACATCTCGCACGAATTCCGCACGCCGCTCGCGGCTCAGCTCGCGTCCATCGAGCTGCTGCGTGAAGGGATCGACTCCATGTCGCGCGAGCAACAGAAGGAGCTGGTGTTCTCGCTCGAGCGCGGCACGCTGCGGCTGACGCGGCTCATCGACAATCTGCTGGAAAGCGTGCGCATCGAATCCGGCCAGCTCGGCATCCGCCATCAGAACGTGTCGCTGGCGGAAGTGATCGAGGATGCCGACGCGCTGATCGGCGCGTTGCTCAATCAGCGTCGCCAGCGGCTGGAGCTGGAATTTCCAGAGGATCTGCCGCACGTCGACGGCGATGGCCCGCGTCTGACGCAGGTCTTCGTCAACCTGCTCGCGAACGCCAGCAAGTTCGCGCCGGAGGACAGCGTCGTGCGCGTCGGCGCCTCGCAGCAGGGCGACAAGGTCACGGCCTGGGTCGAAGACGATGGGCCCGGCGTGCCGGAGCTGGAAACAGGCTCGATCTTCGATCGCTTCTCGCGCGGCGCCGGAGAGGAACCGGAGCCCGGTGGACTGGGGCTCGGGTTGTGGATCGTGAAATCGATCATCGAGCGCCACGGCGGAACGATCGCCGCGCGGCGCACGCCGGCCGGCAAGACGCGCTTCGAAGTGCAGCTGCTGGTGGCTCGCGAGTGACACACGCATGAAAATTCTCTGTGCCGACGACGACAGGGATTTGCTGGCGCTGATCGCGTTCACGCTGTCGCAGGCCGGCTATCTGGTGGTGCGCGCCGGCGATGGCACGAGCGCGATCCGCTCGTTCGAGGCCGAAGCGCCCGACCTGGTGCTGCTCGACATCAACATGCCGGGCGCTTCCGGCTTCCAGGTGTGCGAGGCCATCCGCGCTCAGTCGCGAGTGCCGGTGATGATGCTGACCGTGCGCGGCGAGGAAGAAGACCTGGTGCGCGCACTGGAGCTCGGCGCCGACGACTACATGACCAAGCCGTTCAGTCCGCGCACGTTGCTGGCGCGCGTGAAGGCGTTGCTGCGCCGAGCGGGTCTGGAGAATTCCGCACCGCTGGCGGCCGGGCGCGTCGCGCTCGACACGCAGGAACACACCGTGCAGGTCGGCACCAAAGAGCCGGTGCGTCTGACCAAACTCGAGCTGCGTCTGCTGCAGATGCTGGTGGCGAACGCCGGTCACACCGTCAGCTCGGACCGGCTGCTGATGCAGGTATGGGGTCACAAGGGCTCGGGCGACCGCCAGCTGCTCAAGCAGCTCGTGCACCGGCTGCGGCAGAAGATCGAAGTCGATCCGGCCGCGCCGCAGATGCTGCAGACAGTGGTCGGCGCCGGCTACAAGCTCATCGTCGAGTAGGTCGCGTACGTGCCCGCACTCTTGCGCACGATCGTGATCGTCGGCGGCGGCTTCTGCGGCACCGTACTGGCCGCGAACCTGTTGCGGCGTCCGCCGCCAGGCCCGACACGTCTGGTGCTGATCGAGCGCAGTGGCGCGCTGGGTCGCGGCGTCGCTTACGCGGATCGCGAGTTCCCCTATCTGCTCAACGTTCCGGCGAGCCGCATGTCTGCCAACAGCGCTGCGCCGAACGAGTTTCTGGAGTTCGTGCAGCGGCGCATTCCCGGCGCTGGCGGCGAGGACTTCCTGCCGCGCGCGCTGTACGGCGAGTATCTGCAGGAATTCCTGCTGGCGGCGCAGCTCAGCGCGCCGTCGAACGTTCGTCTCGATGTGCTACACGGCGACGTGACGAACGTGCGCCGTCTCGAACGTCACCTGCCGCTGCAGGTTGAATTGCGAGATGGCCGCAAGTTGACCGCGGACGATGTCGTACTCGCACTCGGCAATCCCAAACCCGCATCGCTGGCGATCGCCGCATCGGTGGTCGAGCATCCCGCGTACGTCGCCGATCCATGGTCGAGCGACCTGCAATTCACGCGCGCTCACAGCGTGCTGCTGATCGGCACCGGCCTGACCGCAGCGGACGTGATCAACGCGGCCTCTGCGGATCCGCAACGCGCGCCGACTCTGCATGCCTTGTCGCGTCATGGTCTGGTACCGCCGCAACAAACTGCATTCCGGCCCGATGCATTCAAGGGTGACGGTAACGCGCTGGTGCTCGCTGCTGCCACATCGCTGCGAGGATTGACGAAGTCAGTCCGGCTGCTTGCGCGTGAAGCGGAGAGCATCGGCGGCGACTGGCGCGAAGCGATCACATTCGTGCGCAACATGGCGCCGACGATCTGGCAGCGACTCTCGGAGCACGATCGCGTGCGCTTCATGCGCCATCTGCGAGCGCCGTGGGATGCGCATCGTCATCGTCTGCCGCTGCAGCTCATCCAGCGCATCGAGCAATTGCGCAAAGCGCAGCGATTGCACATTCACGCCGGCCAGCTGCTCCGCTTCGCGGATAGCGATGGACGCATTTCAGTCACCTGGCGACCGCGGGGCACGCAATCCGAGCGCACCGAGATTTTCGATCGTGTCGTGAATTGCACCGGGCCGGACTACGCCGTCGCGCGCTCTTCGGAACCGCTGTGGCGCAGCCTCGTGCAATGCGGGCTGTGCGTGCCGGACACGCTGGGCCTGGGGCTGCGCACGGGCCCGCGTGGCGCCGTTCTCGACGCGGACGGCTGGCCCGGCCCACACCTTTTCTATGTCGGTCCTATGCTGCGTGCGGACCTCTGGGAGGCCACCGCGGCCTTAGAATTGCGCGGGCACGCTGAGAAGCTCGCCACACTCCTTGCGACCGAACGTGCTTGATTTCGATAACGTAATCTTTACACAGGCCCTTCAAGTCAAAATCGCGCCTTGTGAGTGCTATCAACTGGAATCGGTGGCGTCCCTGGATCATCGGGGCTGCGCTGGTCGGCGTCAGTGCGCTGCTGTTCGATGCGTTGCGCACGCTGCTGCGAGAAGTCAGCTATGCGGAAGTCGTGCAGCAGATTGGGACCCAGCCCGACAGGAATCTGCTGCTCTCGGGTCTCGCGACGACGTTGAGTTATCTCGTGCTGACCGGCTACGACTTCTCGGCGCTCAAGTACGTGGGCGTGCAGGTTCGTCGCACCACGGTTCTGCTCACATCGTTCATCGCGTACGCACTCGGTAACACCGTCGGCCTCGGTGTGCTCACTGGCGGCGCTGTTCGCATGCGCCTGTACACCGCTTCTGGTATCGATGCCGGACGCGTCGCGCAGGCCGCAGCATTCAACGCCGGTGCGTTCGTCATCGGCATGACTGCGTTCGGCGCTGTCGGATTGCTCTGGGGCGCGCACGACGTTGCGGCGTTGGTGCGAATTCCGAGCTGGATGCTGCGCGGCGTTGCAGTTCTGTTGTTGCTCGCAGTGGGCGCTCTGGTCGTCGCTGCGGCACGCAGCCGTGAGATTCGCGTCCTCAATCGCTGGCCGGTGCGACTGCCGCCGCCCGAGCTGGCGATTCGCCAATTGCTGATCTCCGCGCTGGATCTCGCCGCATCCGCTGCCGCGCTGTGGTTCCTGCTGCCTGCGAACATCATCGGTCTGCCGGCATTCTCTGCGTGGTATGCGATGGCAGTCGCGCTTGGTCTGCTCAGTCACGTGCCGGGCGGTCTAGGCGTGTTCGAAGCCGTCATTCTGCTCGCGTGCGGCGGGCGTGCGCCGCCGGAGCAGATCATCGGTGCGCTCGTTCTTTATCGCATCATTTACTACCTGCTGCCGCTCATCGCGGCCGCAATGCTGCTCGCCGGTTACGAGTTGCGCTCCGGCGTCGCGGCGCCGATCCGCCGAGCTGCGGTCGCGATCTCGCCGATGTTGCTCGCGACGCTGACGTTCATCGCCGGCGCATGGTTGCTCGTCTCCGGCGTAACGCCGCTGTCGGGCGCTGCGACGGATTTGCTGGAGTTGCACGTGCCGTTGCCGTTGGTGGAGGCGTCGCACTTCATCGGCAGCGTCGCAGGATTCGCGATGCTCGTGATTGCGCGCGGTCTGTTCCATCGCCTGGACGCGGCGTGGTGGGGCGCATTTCTGCTCGCGCTCGTCGCGGCCGTACTCGCCCTGCCAAAGGGAATCGCGCTGTCGGAGGCCGCATATCTAACAGTGCTGGCGTTCCTGCTGCTCGCATCGCGACGTCAGTTCGAGCGGCGCTCGGCACTGTTCTCGCGTGCGCTTGGCCTGGCCTGGATCGTCTCCATTGCATGGGTCCTTGCAGCGACTGTCTTGATCCTCTTCTTCGCGTATCGCGAAGTGGAGTACGACCGCGAGTTGTGGTGGGTGTTCGAGTTCGACGCGAACGCGCCGCGCGGCCTGCGGGCGATGGTGGGAGTGATGCTCGCCGGCCTCGGCTTCGCGCTCTGGCAGCTGTTGCGTCCGTCGCCTGGCATGCCGGCGTTGCCGAAGACACCGGAGCTCGACCGCGCCGAGGCGATCGTCAGCGCGCAACCCTACGCCGACGCGAATCTGGTGCTCGTCGGCGACAAGCACCTGATGTTCTCGACCTCCGGCAAAGCGTTCGTCATGTTCGGACGGCAGGGACGCTCGTGGATCTCGCTGTTCGATCCGGTCGGTCCGCGCGCCGAATGGCCGGAGCTGATCTGGCGCTTCATCGAGGAAGCGACCGATCACGGCGGCCGCGCGATCTTCTATCAAGTGCGGCCCGAGTCGCTGTCGCTGTATCTCGATGCCGGCCTGCGAGCGCTGAAGCTTGGCGAATACGCGTTCGTGCCGTTGCAGGAGTTCGGCTTGCAGGGCTCGAAGCGCGCGGACCTGCGCCATGCGATGAATCGTGCGGAACGCGATGGGCTGAGTTTCTCCGTCACGCCCGCCGGTGAAGTTGCGCCGCTCCTGCCCGATTTGCGCACGATCTCCGCTGCGTGGCTCGCCGAGTCGCGCACGCGCGAGAAGAGCTTTTCGCTCGGCGCTTTCCGCGACGACTATGTGTTGCGCCGGCCGGTCGCTGTCGTGCGCAAGAACGGCGCGATCGTCGCCTTCGCGAACGTCCTGTGCACGCAACAGCAGAGCGAGGTCAGCGTCGACCTCATGCGACAGCTGCCGAGCGCACCGTCGGGCACGATGGACTTCCTGTTTACGCAATTGATGCTGTATTACAAAGCGCAGGGCGTGCAGCGCTTCGCGCTCGGCATGGCGCCGATGGCCGGCATGGTCACGCACGAGCTGGCGCCGCGCTGGCATCGCTTCGGACGCTGGCTGTTCGATTCCGGCGAGAGCTTCTACAACTTCCGCGGCCTGCGCAGCTTCAAGGACAAGTTCCTCCCCGTCTGGGAACCGCGCTATCTTGCAGCCCCGCCCGGCATGGCTACGTTGCTGTCGGTCGCGGATGTCACGGCGCTGATCGCCGGCGGATTGCGAGGCGTGATCGCGAAATGAAGCGGTGGTGGTGGCTGCTGTTGTTGTGGGGCGCGCAGTGCGGCGCCGAGACACTCTCGCACGGCCGTTTCGAAAACCTCGCGATCTATCGCCCCGGCGGCGAGGTGCAGCGAGTCGTACTGTTCCTCAGCGGCGATCAGGGTTGGAGCGAGCAGCTTTCCCGCAGCGCGCAGCTGTTGGCCTCGCAGGGCGCGCTCGTCGCCGGGATCGATTCGCGCGCGCTGTTCGCGAATCTGGAGCGCGACGGCGCCGAATGCGTCTATCCGGATGGCGACCTGGAAAATCTCAGCCATTTTCTGCAGGCCTACTATCGCTTGCCGAGTTACGAGCCGTCGGTGCTCGTCGGCTACGGCGCCGGCGGGACGATGAGTTACGCGATGCTCGCGCAGGCGCCGGCGGAGACCTTCGCCGGCGGCGTTTCGATCGACTTCTGTCCGGAGCTGCGGCTGCGCAAGCGTCTGTGCGAAACGAACTCGCTGCACACCGTTCCGATCGGCAAGAAGAGCAGCCACAGTCTGCTGGTGCGGGACAAGCTCGACGCGCAGTGGATCGTCTTTCAATCGCCAACGCAGCGCGTTTGCCACCCGGCCGTGACGCAAAAGTTCGTGAGCGAAGCGCCCGGCGCCGAGCTCCAGCCGGTTTCGATGGATCCGAAGACCGGCAATTGGGAAGCGGCGCTGTCCGTAGCAGTGCAGCGCCTCGATCCGCCGCCGAAGAAGCGCTCGGCCGCGCTGCCCGCGGATCTCGCTGGTTTGCCGATCGTCGAAGTGCCGACGAAGCATGCCGGGTCCACGCTTGCGATCTTCATTTCCGGCGACGGCGGGTGGGCGGGTATCGACAAAGCCGTGGCTGCGTCGCTCGTCGAGAAGGGGATCGCAGTGGTCGGCGTCGATTCGCTGCGCTATTTCTGGAAGGAGCGCACGCCGCAGAGCGCTGCCGCCGACGTCGACCGCATCGCCCAGCACTATCTCGATGCGTGGGACAAGAAGGAGGTCCTGCTGATCGGCTATTCGCAGGGCGCGGACATCCTGCCGTTCGTGGTCAATCGCTTGCCGGCAGCGACGCGCGATCACGTGCGGCTGGTCGCGATGCTCGGGCTCGGCGTGCGTGCCGTGTTCGAATTTCATCTCGCCAACTGGCTGTCACAAGGCGACGACGGCTTGCCGATTGCACCCGAGCTGCAGCGCATGTCGAAGGTTCGTGCCTTGTGTCTCTACAACGAGGATGGCGACGAATCAGCTTGCCCGGACGCAGCGAGCAGCACGCTGCGCGCTGTAAACTTGCCCGGCGGTCATCATTTCGGCGGCGACTACGACCACGTCGCTGCGTTGATCCTGGAGCAAATGCGTTGACATGGCATTGCGCATCGGCAAGCTCGCGCGCCTGACGGGCCGCAGCGTTCACACGATCCGCTGGTACGAAGCGCAGCGGCTGATTCCCGGAGTGCGGCGCGACCCGCAAGGACGCAGGGTCTATCACGAGCAGCACGTCGAATGGCTGGCGCTGCTGGATCGCTTGCGCCGCAGCGGCATGTCGATCAAGGAACTGCGCGATTACGCATCGATGGTGCGCAAGGGCTCGGCGTCGCTGCGCGAGCGGCAGCAGCTCCTGCGTACGCATCGCCGCTTGATCGAGCAGCGCATCGCAGATCTCGCCGGGGCGCTCGAAATCGTCGACGGCAAGATCGAGTTCTACGCGAAGTGGCTGAGCACCGGCGTGCAGCCACCGCTGCCTTACCAGGGGTCGAAGCAGTCGTAGTTGTGCTGACGCACGATCTTGCCGTCACGGTAGGTGAGGAAGATCGCGAAGCGCGCCCGCATTTGTCCACCGGCCGGGATGCTGCCCAACGGCACTGCGAGCGTGCCGGTCCAGAGTGCTTCGACCGCGACTTGCTCGCCGCTCGTAATTGCATTCAGAACTTCGAAGCGCTGCGCCTTCATCACTTTGCTGCCACGCTCGGCAGCGGCGCGCAACGCTGCGAGATCGCGCGTCGCGCCGTTCGGCACGAGGCGATTCGGAAACTCGACCTGGATGACGTCGTCGGCAAAGAAGCGCAGGCCTCCGAGCTCGTCGGCGCTGCCGAGCGCTTCGAGATATTCGCGGGCCAGGCGCAACAGGTCGTGCGGCATGCGGGCATTGTAAGGGACACAAACGAAAGCCGCCGCCCGATTCACATCGGACGGCGGCTGATCATGAGTCCAAGAGGGTCCGGCGTCAGCCGCCAGTATCGTTGGGCTTCGCGCCGGCGTCGGGCTTCGAGCCGCTACGTTCCTGCAGCTTCGCGGCGACGCGCGAGCGCATTTCCGTATCCGATGCCATGCGCTCGACGATCTTGTTGAACTCCGGCACTTGCAGGCCGCTGCGTTCCACGGCCGCGATCATGTCGGACTCTGCGGTCTGCTTGACCTTGTCGGCCGCCTGCGGGTCCTTCGCGCTCTGCAGCTCGGTCGCAGCCTTCTGCTGGATCGTCTGCACGGCTAGATACGCATCCGCGAACTGATCGAGCTTCTTCTCTTCGATCGGGCCGGCGGTCGCGCCCGGTCCCGGTGCGGTGGCGGCACCCGAGGGTGCAGGCGATTCCTGCTCGTCTTCAGTCGTCGCGCCCGGCGCGTTCTGGTCGTCGGTCGTGGTCGGCGGCAAGTCTTGCTGCTGCGCGGGCTCGCCCACGTCAGCTGAGCTTGGATCCTGCGGGCTCGGAGGCGGTGCCTGCGAGAATGCAGCAGGAGCGGCCAGGGTCGCGGCAGCCAGCGCGGCGAGCAGTTGATATCTCAAAGTCATGACGGTGGTCCTCGGTATGCGATTGAGCGGTACCGAAACGAAATCCCGGCGCGATGGCCGCGGTTCCGAGAAAGGATTTTCCGTCGCTGACTGCAGACGTTCGCACGAATTGCGTGGTGGCGATGACCACAGCACTCGCGGGATTTCAGTACGCGTTACTCGAAACGCTGGTCACTCGGACGCGCCTCGAACTCACGCTTGCTCAGGTAGCCGTCGCCGTTGGAGTCGATGCCGTCGAAGCGTTTGCTGACGCTGCCCTTCACGGAAGCTTCGCTGCGGCTGATCTGCTGATCCTTGTTGCGATCGAGCGCTTTGAATACGACTTCGACGTCTGCGGTGCTGCGCACCGGCAAATCGTCGGCTGTTGCTAGCGACGCTGCGAGCGCAGATGCCGCGCACGTCGCGATGACGATGGTGTGCATCACAATACCCTCCTTGGTAGAACGCGAGGCGAAAAGCGCGGTTCCGCTTATTTCCGCTGCTGACTCAGTGCAACGCCGCCGAGAATGAGCGCACCGGCAATCGCCATGCTCGGCGTGAGCGGTTCGCCGAGGACGATCCACGCCCACACGACACCGAACAACGGCACGAGGTACGTCACTGTCACTGCGCGCGCGGCGCCGACTCGATAGATTAGTCGGAAGTAGATGAAGTACGCGGTACCGGTGCAGAGCACGCCGAGTAGTACGGCGCTCACCCAGGAGTGCATCGGTATCGCCCCTTGCGGCCATGAAGCGATCGCAAACGGCGCAAGCAACAAGCTCGCGCACACCAGCGTCGCGGAGGCGACGGCGCCGGACGGAATGCCTGGGAACTGTCGACGAATCAGGTTGCCGCCGATGCCGTACAGAAATCCTGCGAAGGTGCCGGCGAGTGCCGCGCTCCACACGCTGCTGCCGCCCGCGGTCTTGCCGCTCGCGAGCACGGCGACGCCAATGAATCCTACGAGCAGGCCGAACGCA
>DATJIP010000193.1:0-15917 GCA_035493235.1 Steroidobacteraceae bacterium | reverse complement strand
GAGCAACTGCTTCATGCTCGTCACCGGTGAGCCCAATCGCAGGTCCACCCCCAAATCGACGATGTAGCCGATCTCCTCCGCGAGCACGCGCTCGGGCAGGCGAAAGGCCGGAATGTTGGTGCGCATGAGGCCGCCGGGCGTACCCCATTTCTCGAAGATCGTGACCTCGTAGCCGAGCGGCATGAGGTCGTTCGCGACGGTGAGCGAGGCCGGACCGGCGCCGATGCAGACGACGCGCTTGCCGTTCTTCTGCTTCGGCGCTTTCGGCAGGCGATCGCTGACGTCGTCGCGATGATCGGCGGCGATGCGCTTCAGGCGGCAGATTGCGACCGGCTCGGCTTCGACGCGGCCGCGGCGGCACGCCGGCTCGCACGGGCGGTCGCAGACGCGGCCGAGAATGCCGGGAAAGACATTCGACTCACGGTTGACCAGGTAGGCCTCCGTGAACATGCCTTGCGCTATCAGCCGGATGTATTCGGGGACATCGGTATGGGCCGGGCAGGCCCACTGGCAGTCGACTACGCGATGATAGTAATCAGGATTTCCAGTATCGGTCGGTTCCACCGTTACCTAGCCCTCGACGCAAACGAAGGGCGCAAGCCTATACCCAATGCAGAGGAGGGGGAAGAAGATGTCAGGCTAAAGCCTGACCCACAGGGATGGGCTCACGTGTGGGTCAGGCTTTTAGCCTGACTCAGTTCACTCTCACCCTGAAGCGGAGCTCGAAAAACGGATTCCCCGCGCCCGTTGCGCCCGCCATCGTCCCTTTCGGCTTCACTCTTATATGGGTCACCGCGGGATCGCAGCCGTTGGCGTCCGCCACCGGCGTGTAGGCCCAGCTCGTGCCGCCGTTGTTGGAGAACTCCAGGTCGTCGCCGCCGTTGCCCAGCCCGGAGAACGTGTACGACAGCGCACTCGTCGGTGTGCCATTCGTAAACGCGACCGGTCCCGAGCCGGCGACGCCGAGATCCTGAACGAACATCGCCGTGTTCGCCGGGACCGCATCGACAATCGTGACCGTGTTGCTGTCGACGGCGCCCGAACCCTGGTTGGTCACGCGCAGCGTATAGACCTGCAGCGCGCCCGGGATGCTCTTCGGGTTGGTCGTGTTGTTGAGCGGATCGCTGAAGACCGCGACCGACTTCAGGTACGTCAACGCCGGCCCCGAGGTTACGGTGACGTTGCCGCCGAACTCCGAAGTCTGTCCGCCCAGCGTCGCCGTGCTCGTCAGCACCGAGCCGATGCTCACGCCGCTCGGGATCGTCATCCGGAAGGCGAAGCGATTCGTCGTATCGGTACCTTGCAGAAGGCCGTTGATCGCAGCCGGGCCGTAGGTGCCGGTGGTCGCGTTCAGATCCGACGCCGCGCCCTCGGTCAGCGTCGTCAAATAAGTGAGGCCTTCGCCGAAGCCGCTCGGATCGGCCTGCGCCAGGTACAGCTCCATCGCGCTGCCGGGTCGCGCGAAGCCGGTGATCGACAGCTCGCCGTTCGCAATGATTGCCGAAGTGATGACCGGGTAGTTCAGCAGGCCGTTCGGTCCGGTGTCCGCGTCGTTGGCGTCGTTGATCGTCACGCCGTTCGGTGTGTTGAGCGCGTTCGGGTCGCGCGTGTTCGGATCCAGGTCGATCGCGAGACCGCTGACTGCAGTCAATCCGCCGTTCCCGCTGAAGCTGTTCTGGCTGAGGATCGTGCCGGTCGCGCCGAGCAGCACCATGCCCGGGCCGCCGTTGTTGAGCACGCGGTTGCGGTAGAACACGACGTTGTTGCCGGTGTAGTTGTAGCCGGTCATACCGAGTCGTTCGGTCGACGGCGTCGAGCCCGAATCGAAGCCGTTGTTCTGCACGGTGTTGTTCGCGACGGTGATGTTCGTGTACGCGTCGGTCGCCGCGCCGAAGCCGAGCTCGATGCCGCCGCCGCGCTGATCGCGCACCAGGTTGTTGGCGATCGTCACCGTGCTCGCGCCGTTGATCAGCAGGATGCCGTCGAAGGTGTTGTCGTGGCCGAAGCTCGGGCGGGCAACTTCGTTGAGCGTGATGACAGAGCCGGTGGCGCCGCCGTCGCTGCGGATGGCGGAGTTGTTGACGGTCACGAAGTTATTGCGAATCGTCGCGCCGCTTGCAGAGAACGCGATGCCGTAGGCCGCCGCGGAATTGTCGGCGCTCGAGCCGGTCGCGGTCATGCCGACGAGATTGCCGCGCGCCTGACCGGAAGCGCCGGACAGCAGGATGTAGGCTTGCCGGAGCGCGAAACCCACGATCGCCTGTGCGCTGCCGCTCAAGGTCACCGTGCCGCCGGCCGCACCGTTGAGCTGTACCTCCGGCCGCTCGAACTGCGGAAAGAAAATGCTATCGACGCCGACGGAGCCGCCGGTGCCGAGCGTGCCGCTATTGGTGTTGCCGATGTTCGTCGTCTGCGTCGACGCGTCGAGTCGCGTGCTCGCGGCAGTCACGGTCGGCAATGTCGTGGCGAGTGTGATCACCGCGACGCCGCTCGTCAGCGCGCCGCTCGGAATCATGAAGATGCTCGACTCGAAGCCCGCAGGCAGCGTCGTGGGGTTGCTCTCGATCACGCCGGTGCCGGCCTGCGAGAGCGAGCCTTTGCCGCCGAGCGCGTTCGCGTTGATGATGAACTGGCGCAGATTGCCCTGGCACGGATAGGAAGTGTTGCTCGTGCCGCCCGCCGTGCAACTCGTCGCGTCGCGCACGCTGACGACGGTGTCGAAGTTGAAGCCGAAATCGATGCCGGAAACGGTGTCGCCGCTGTTGGCCGGATCGACCACGCTGTATGACTGAGTCGTCGTCGTCGCAGTGGTGCCCGGCATCGTGCCGGTCGACTGTGCGGCGTCGACCAGTGCAGGACTGCGTCCGCCGACCTCGTTAGTCACGGTGACGACGCTGCCCGCGGGCGCTTCCACGCGATACGTCTGCACCGGAACGCAGGTCGTGCACGTCGAGCCGCCGCTGCGCTCCGATCGAACCGTGCCGTTCACGACGCGAATGCGACGCTCGGCGTTGCCCGTGTATGTATAGGTGAAGAGACCGTTGGCGTCCGTCGTCAGTGCTGTCTGGAACGCATTCGAGGCGTTGTAGATCTCGACACGCGCACCTTCCACGGCGAGCGTGCCCGACGTACCGAACGGCCGGCCCGCGCCGCCGCCATAGTTGGTGTCCTCGAACACTCGCCCGGTGATCGTCGCCGCGCTGACCTGGCCAGCAAACGCCAGCGCGAACCCGACCAGGGCCGCTCGCTGCAGAACTGCTTTTGCCGATTGCGCAGGCATCTACGCAGACTAGTTAAGCGCCGCAGCACAGGCACGTCGAAGCGTTCACACTTTGACGCCCTTATGGCAATTCGGGATAAGAACAGAGAAGCCGTCGGCTATCGCCCTGTAGGTCGGCCGCTCCAGGCGCATCCCGCGCCCCGCGCCATTCGCGCATCCCTGCGCAGCACGCTTCAGCCCGACTCCGGCTGTGGGTCAGGCTTCAGCCTGACTCTCCGTGCACAGTTCACGCGCATCGCCGTGCGCACCACACACATTCTCGCGCACCGATTTCGCACTGCGTTCGCCGCGGTGCACTCTCCGGTTTTACAGAACAGCGTCAAAAGCGCGATCGCTTCGGCACTTCCTCGGGAAACTTGAGGCCACCGCAGGTGAACTGCGACCGCTCTCACAATTCCATATCGGGATTTGACAAACATCGGCCCCACGCAAGGAAACGCCCACTAGCGAGTGGAGGGGTCTAATCAAGAAAGATTGAGCGAGCTGACTTATCAACGAGCAGCCCCCTCCCCGCGTGCGGGTGTGACCTGGAGTAGCGGGAGGGTCGCATGGTCAGGTTTCGTTGGTTGTCGGTTGCAGCGCTCGCCTCGTTGGGCGCATCGCTGGTGGCACATGCCGCCGGCACGCCTGCCGGCACGAACATTCAGAACACGGCGCAGGTCAGCTACTCGGTCGGTAGCTCGAACCTCACGGCCACTTCCAATACCAGCACCATCCAGGTCGCCGAGCGACTGGACGCGGTCCTCACGCTCGCCGCCACGACTGTCCAGGTGTCTCCTGGCGCGAACGGCAGAGCGCTGGTCTTCACGCTCACTAACACCGGCAACGGCAGCGAGCGCTTCCATCTCACCGCGCTGAGCGCGGGTGTGGTCAACGACGATTTCGACCCGACCCTGGCGACGCCGGCGATCTACTTCGACACCGACAACAGCGGCGATTTCTCCGGCGGCGACGTCGCGTACAACCCCGGCGTGAACGATCCGCTCCTCGCGGCAGACGCAAGCGTTCGTCTGCTCGTCATCAACAACATTCCGAACACCGTCGTTAACGGCAACCGCGGCCGCAGTCAGCTCACAGCCGCGGCTGCGACGGGTACTGGCACCCCGGGCACCGCATTCCCGGGTCAAGGCGACGGCGGTGTCGATGCAGTGACCGGCACGACCGGCGGCGATTCAGTTCTGTTCGGCGAATACCTCGTCGCCGATGTGCAGCTCACGGCAGTGAAGTCGCAGACGATCCTCGATCAGTTCGGCGGCGCACGACCTTTGCCTGGCGCCCGCATCAACTATCAGATCGTCGTCACGCCGAGCGGCAGCGGCACCGCGACCAACGCCGCCGTCAACGATCTGATTCCGGCGAACACCACCTACGTTGCCAACTCGCTGCAGCTCAACGGCGCAGCGCTTTCGGACACCGCCGACAGCGATGCCGGCACTTTCGTTTCCGCACCCGCAGCCGAAGTGCGGGTCACCCTCGGCAATCTGACCAGCGCTTCCGGAGCGCAGACGGTGCAGTTCGCCGTGACCATCAATTGATCGCGATTACTTGAGGAGAAGGGACGATGAACGGGAAGACAACGATTGCAGCGCTGGTAATGACGCTGATGACCGCGGGCGCTTATGCCGCCGACAAGGCGTGCGTCGAGCTCAAGACCAGCGGCGAGACCGAGAGCGAAGTCGTCGAGAACGGCCAGAAGGTCAAGCGTCTGGTGCCGGTCGGCAAGGCCGTGCCGGGCGATCAGATCGTCTGGACGATCACCGCGACCAACGTCTGCAAGACGCCGACGGACAACGTCGTGATCGCCAATCCCGTGCCGCAGCACATGACCTACGTCGCCAACTCGGCGATGGGCACGGGCACCGACATCGCCTACTCGCTCGACGGCAAGGAATTCAAGAGCGCAGCCGAGCTGCAGGTGCGCGCTGCCGATGGCACGACGCGCGCCGCGCGAGCTGACGAGTACCGCGTGATCCGCTGGACGTTCAAGGCCGCGTTTGCACCGGGCGCAACCGCGTTCGTGCGCTATCGCGCCACCGTCCAGTAACGGTTGAGGAATGGCTGGCGTGCGTCTGGCAAGAGCGCACGACGGCCTCGAAGTTTCCCTTGCCGCTGTGTGTATCACTTCTTGGAGATCTGCAAATGACAATCGCAAGGCACGTAAAGCACGTTGGCCTCGCGCTGTTGGCTCTGACTTCGCTTGGCGTGGTGCAGGGGGCGTACGCAAACGGTACGGGTTCCGGCACGACGATCAGTAACCAGGCGACGGTGGACTACAGCGTGGGCGGCGTGAGCCAGGCCCAGATCACGAGCGCGGCAGCGTCGTTCGTGGTCGACACCAAAATCGACTTCACGGTCACCGAAGTCTCGGGAGGCGCTACTCCCACGCATCCGGGTCAGACCAACGTCGTCGCTACGTTCAGCGTCACCAACACCGGTAACTCCACGCAGGGGTGGGTGTTGACGGTCGCGAACGAGACCGGCACGACGCTGTTCACCCACGTCGACGACCTGGACGTCACCAACCTCCGTACTTTCGTCGACAGCAACGGCAACGGCACGTACGACGCGGGCACGGACACGGCGACCAACATCAACTCGCTGACCGCGAGCACGACCACGACCGGCGTCAGCGTGACGGTGTTCGTGCTGGCCGACGTCCCCGCCGGCGCGACCAACAACCAGTACGCCAACGTGCGCCTGACCGCGCGCGCTACGCCGGTCGGCAGCACGACGCCGATCGCACAGACCGCTGGCGCCGACACCGCCGGTGTCGACGTGGTGTGGGCGGACGCGGGTCGCGACAACTCCGAGTCGGCCGCCGATCAGTACGCGGTCAGCGTGGCGCTGACGCTCACCAAGACCGCCGCGTTGATCAGCGATCCGTTCAACCTCACGACCAACCCGAAAGCGATTCCGGGCGCGGTGATGGAGTACACGATCGTCGTGACCAACTCCAGCACGGTGCAGGACGCGACCGCCGTGAGCGTGACCGACAACATTCCGGCCAACACGACCTTCCAGCCCGGCAGCATCCAGCTGAACGGCGGTGGCTTGCCTGACAGCAACTTCCTCGCCGGTCCGCCGGCGCGAGTGGTCGTCAATGCCGGCACGGTCGTGAAGAACAACGGCACGGTCAACGGAACGGCGACGGTCAAGTTCCGAGTGACGATCGACTGATCGATGCTCAGAGTCTCCTCGCAGACTGTGATACACAACGCAGGCGGGACGGTGCATAACCGTCCCGCCTTCGGTGTATCTATGGGCGTGTGTTTTGCACGCCTCGCGGGCGTGCTGCTCGCCGGTCTGCTGTGCGTTGTGCGACCGGCTCTTGCGCAAACTGTGACGCCGGCCGGTACTGCGATCGACAACGCTGCAACCGTCACGTTCGTGGGTGCAGGCGGGACGCCGACCACGATCACCACCAATCGCGTTTCAGCCATCGTGACTCCGCCGCCCACCTTGTCGGCGGTCGCGATCCTGCGCGCGGCAGGTGGCAACGGCACGCCGAGCATGGCGGGCCCGACTCAGTGCAGTGGCTCGAGCGGCATGGTGACGTTGCCGGCGCCGGTCCAGGCGAACGGCACAGCGCTCGATACTTCGCAGCCGATTCCTCTGGCCTCGACAGCGACACTGCATGGCGGCGAGGCTGCGTTCGTGCGCGTGATGGATGCGGATCAGAACCGCGATCAGGCCGCCATCGACTATCTCAACGTGCGACTCAGCACTCCGGGCGGCGATGCGGAGACGTTGCGCATCGCGGAGACTGGCGCGAACACCGGCAGCTTCGTCGGCTACATCCAGACGCGTGCGGCTGCAGTCACGGCTGGCAATTGCGTGCTCGAAGTCGAGCGCAATGCCGAGATCGACATTCGTTACGTCGACGCCGTCGACGCGAACGACACCAGCACCGCCAGCGCGCTGGTCGACCCGTACGGTCTGGTCTTCGATTCGCGCACCGGCACACCGATCAACGGCGCGCGCGTGCGACTGATCGATGCCGCTACCGGCATGCCTGCCGCGGTCGTCGGCGACGACGGCGTCAGCAACTACCCGTCGGAAATGCTGACCGGCTCGCCGGTCACGGATGCGGGCGGCACGGTCTACAGCCTGCCGGGCGGCGTGTTCCGCTTCCCGCTGGTTGCGCCGGGCAACTATCGACTGGAAGTCGATCCGCCGGGCGGCCACGCATTCCCGTCGACGTTGAGCATCGCCGACCTGGCGCAAACGCCCGGCGGTCCGTATCGCCTGAGCGCCGGCTCGTTCGGCGCCCCGTTCGCGGCCGACACGCCGCCGGCCGTCGCGATCGACGTGCCGCTCGATGCGGCCGCGACGCAGTTGTTCATCCAGAAGACGACCACGACGACCGTGGCCGCAGTCGGCGATTTCGTTCAGTACGAGCTGCACGTCGAGAACACTTCCAGCAACGGCGGGGTTGCCAGCGTGCAGACGGTCGACCAGCTCCCGCTCGGTGCGCGTTATCGCCCGGGCTCGACGCGTTTCGGCTCGACAGTGGCGCCGGATCCGGCGATCAGCGCGGACGGTCGCACGCTGACGTTCACCAGCGGCGCGCTTGGCGCCGGCCAGCGTCTCGACATCCGCTACGTCGTAGAGATCACGGCCGGTGCGCGCGGCAAACAGCTCGTCAACGCGGCGCACGCGATCGGTCCGGACGGTCTCGCATCGAACTCGGCGCAGGCGACGATTCAGCTGCGCGAAGAGTTGTTCCGCAATCGCGCGATCCTGATGGGTCGCGTCGTCGAAGGCGATTGCGCGACGCCGACGCAGCAGCTCGCGGGCGTCGCTGGCGTGCGCGTATATCTCGAAGACGGCCGCTACTCAGTGACCGACGAAGAGGGCAAATACCACTTCGAAGACGTCGAGCCGGGCACGCACGTCGTGCAGATGGACACCGTAACGGTTCCGCAAACGCATCAACTCGCTGGCTGCAGCGATCACGTGCGCAATGCCGGCCGCGCGTACTCGCAGTTCGCAGACGTTCGCGGTGGCGCTCTCTGGCGCAGTGACTTCGTGCTTGCACGCCGACTCGCGCCGAAGGGTCGCCTCGCGCTGCATCTTGAAACTACTGTCGCCGGCCCGACGCAGCTGCTCCACACCGCGAAGGTGAATGCCGCGCAGCTGCCCGTCACTGCCGCTCGCTTGATGATGATGCTGCCCGAAGGCCTGGAATATCAGCCTGGCAGCGCGCAGCTCGATGGCCAGCCGGTTGCCGATCCGACGATCAACAGCAACGTGCTGACCTTCGCGCTCGGCGACCTGAGCAGCGATCGTGAAGAGAAACTGACGCTGCGGACGCAGTCGACGGCGGGTGCCAGCGGCGCGATTGCGGTCAAGGCGCTCACGATGTTCGATACGCCGTCGGCCGCTGCTCAGCGCACGGCGCCCGTCGAGAACGTGATCCTGCGCGGCGAGATGCTGTTCGAGAGCGCGTCCTATCGCTTCACGCCGCGCTTCGACGTGCTCGACACCGCCATTCAGGCGGCCGATCGCGCGCAGCTCGACAAGATCGCGAATGACTGGCGCGGCGTCAGCCATCTGCGCCTGACCGCGGTCGGTCACTCGGATCAGATGCTGATCGCTGCGCGCAACCGCACGACGTATGCCGACAACTACGCACTGTCGCGGGCGCGCGCCGAAGTCGTTGCGAAGTACCTGGTCGAGCGCCTGAACATCGATCCCTCGCGCGTGACCATCGAAGGTCATGGCTCCGACGAACCGCTGGCGACCGGCCACGATCGCGCGAGTCTCGCGATCAACCGTCGCGTCGAAATCGCGATCGAAGGTCTCCGCGTCGTCGCCGCCGGCGGCCTCACTGTCAAGACCGCGGCCGCGGACGCGCAGGTCGATACCGTCGGAACGCTCGGTGCGCCGGCCGCCGCGACTGCCGCTGCTCCGAAGGTCCACGCCCCTGTGAAACACGAATTCGATGTCGAGCAGCTGCAGCCGGCCACCGCGTGGCTCGCGCCGGCCGAGGACGAGATTCCTGCGATCCCGAGCTTGCGCGTCGTCGTCCAGCATCTGCCGACCGAGGCGGTCGAGCTGCAGATCAACGGCGCGGTGGTCAGCCCGCTCAACTTCGACGGCGTCGAGAGCAACCAAGCCAACACCGTCAGCGTGAGTCGCTGGCGCGGCGTCGACTTGCGCGATGGCGCCAACGAGCTGATCGCGATCGTTCGCGATGCCGAAGGCAACGAGCTGCAGCGGTTGACTCGCACCGTGCACTACGCCGGCGGCGCGGTGCGCGCCGAGATCGTGCGCGAGTCTTCGACCCTCGTGGCCGATGGCCGCACGCATCCGGTCATCGCGGTCCGCATGATCGACGCGGCGGGTAAGCCGGCGCGTCCGGGCACGCAGGGCTCGTACCGCGTGCAGGCGCCGTATCGCTCGTGGTTCGAAATCGAATCGATGAACGAGAACAAGCTGGTCGCCGTCGGCGATCGCGAGCCGACGTTCAGCGTCGATGCCGATGGCCTCGCGCGCCTGGAGCTGGAGCCGACGACGCAGGCGGGCACCGCCATCCTGCGCCTGCGCTTCAGCGAGCGCCGCGAGCAGGAAATCCGCGTATGGCTGGAGCCGCAGTCGCGCGACTGGATCCTGGTCGGCATCACCGAAAACACTTCGGCGTATCGCACGATCAGCAACAACATGCAGTCGGCCGCCGATGCCGGCCTGCAAGAGGGTTACTCGAGCGAGGGTCGCGTGGCGTTCTTCGCCAAGGGCGCGATCAAAGGCGAGTACCTGCTGACTGCCGCGTACGACTCCGCGCGCGATCACGAAGAGTCAAAGGACAAGCTGCTGGGCACGATCGAGCCGGATCGCTTCTACACGCTCTATGGCGATGCGACCGAGCAGCGCTTCGAAGCGGCAACTTCGCGCAAGCTGTTCGTGAAGATCGAGCGCCGGCAGTTCGCTGCGCTGTTCGGCGATTTCGAGACGGGCCTGACGTTGACCGAGCTCACGCGCTACAGCCGTACGTTCACGGGTCTCAAGTCCGACTACGCGGGCGAGCACTTCGGCTACAGCGCGTTCGCTGCCGAATCCGAACAGGGCTACGTGAAGGACGAGCTGCAGGGCGACGGCACCTCCGGCCTGTATCGGCTGTCGCGCCGCCCGATCATTCTGAACAGCGACAAGGTCCGCCTCGAGGTGCGCGATCGCTTCCGCAGCGAAGTCGTGCTCGAGTCGCGCCAGCTCTCGCCGTTCATCGACTACAGCATCGACAATCTCAACGGCACGCTGTTCTTCAAGCAACCGGTGCCGAGCCGCAACGAGGATTTCAATCCGGTCTACATCATCGCGGAGTACGAAGTGCTCAATGGCGGCGCGGCGCAGATGACCGCCGGCGGTCGCGCGTCGGTGAAGCTCGCGAACGACAGCGTCGAGATCGGTGCGAGCTATTTGCAGGAAGGTGCTGCAGCGGGCGACAGCCGGATCGCGGGCACGGATCTGCGTTGGCAGGTCGCGCCGGCGACTGAAGTGCGAGCGGAAGTTGCGCGCAGCGAATCGGATGATCCGGCGCGTACGGCGAGCGCCAGTGCGTATCTGACCGAAGTCACGCACGTCAGCGAGCGCCTCGACACGCGTGCCTACGTCCGCGAGCAGGAAGTGGGCTTCGGCGTCGGCCAGCAGGCGGGCAGCGAAGCGGGCACGCGCAAGGTCGGCGTCGATGGCCGCTATCGCTTGACGGAGCGCTTCACGGTCGAGGGCGAGACGTATCGACAGGAAGTGCTCGAGAGCGGCGCGCAACGCGAGTTGCTCAGCGCTCAGCTCCGTCGCGACGCAGATGATTATTCAATCGGCGCCGGCGCGCGGCACGTTGCGGACACAGGCCTGCCCGGCGGCGACACTGAATCCGAGCACGCGTTCGTCAACGGCAGCCTCGATCTGTTCAAGGATCTGATCACGCTGCGTGCGTCGCAGGACTTCGCGCTCGGCGGCAAGAACTCTAGCGTCGACTTCCCGACGCGCTCGGTCGTCGGTCTCGACTATCACTGGCGCCCGAGCACGACCTTCTTCGGCGAGTGGGAGCACGCGGACGGCGATCGCTTCGACGCCGAGACTACACGTCTCGGCGTGCGCACCGTGCCGTGGGAACGCGCGCAGCTGCAGACGAGCATCAATCAGCGCGCGACCGAGTTCGGTCCGCGCCTGTTCGCGAATACCGGCCTGACGCAGGGCTGGCAGTTGAACGAGCGTTGGGCGTTCGACTTCGGCGTCGATCAGAGCAAGACGATCGCAGAAGCAGGCCCACAACCTATCCAGCCGTTCAATCCGGCCGTGCCGCTGGCCTCGGGTACGGTCGATGGCGGCGACTTCCTCGCGACGTTCGTCGGTGCGCTCTACCGCAGCGAGCTGTGGACGTTCACGTCGCGCCTGGAAAACCGCCACTCGGACGAAGAGGACCGCCGCATCGTGTCCGGCGGCTTCTATCGCGAACCGGTTGCCGGCCATGCGTTCTCGATGAGCGCGCACTGGTTCGATTCGACGTTCACTAACGGCAGCGACGCGACGGCGGGCGAGATGCAGCTGGGCTGGAGTTATCGGCCGGCGACGAGCGCGTGGATCATCCTCGATCGCCTCGATCTCAAGCACGATGCGCGCAGCGATGCGTCGAGCGACATCGAGTCGGCGCGCGTGATCAACAACCTCAATGCGAACTGGCAGCTCGACCTGCAAACGCAGCTCGGCCTGCAGTTCGGCGGCCGCTATGTGCGCAGCACTTTCGACGGTGAGCGTTACAGCGGCTTGTCGACGCTCTACGGCATCGACGTGCGGCGCGAGCTGACGATGCGCTTCGACGTCGGCCTGCACGGTACGATGCTGAGCTCGCTGGCGTCGGGCGTGAGCGACCAGTCGGTCGGCGTCGACGTCGGCGTGACCGTGGCGCGCAACGTGTGGATCTCGATCGGCTACAACTTCGCGGGCTTCCGCGACGACGACTTCGAGGCGAGCCGCTACACGGCGCAAGGTCCGTTCATCAAGTTCCGCATGAAGGCCGACCAGGACACCTTCCGCGACATGGTGCACATGTACTCAGGCGGGCGCTAACCCGTGCACAACGACACGGCGCCTGTCTGCTCGCGGGCGCCGAAACTCCACAGCGTCGTCACTTCCAGCTGCAGCGTTCCCGTCGTCGTATCGAGCGTGTGGCGCCACGCGATCACATCGACGCGGTCGCAGGTGCTGGAAATTCCAGCGCGCGCGAGCACGCCCATGTGCAATGTGTGAGACAGCGTGGTCGAGGTCGACGAGCCGCTGCTTTCGAGCACTGCATTGCCGAAGTTGTTGTACTTGGTGAACTGCCACAAGTACTCGCTCAGACTGCGCAGCTCAGCGGCTGTCAGAGGCCGAAGATTCAACTTGCCTGCCGGACCCGCCGCCGCACGCAGGTTCGCCGCCGCACGATCGAGATACGCGCACTTGAACACGCGCGCGCGAATGAAGAACGTCGGATCGCCTTGACGCACGCGGCCGAATTCGAAGAAGCGCGGGTCGTCGTTGGTCTCGACCAGGTCCGAATACTGCGGCGAATGTTCCGCGCCGAGCTCCGACCAGCTGAGCGCTTGATTCCAGTCGTCGGTGCACAGTTCGTAGAGCGGTTGCGGAGCGACGGCAGCTGCGTCGACGTCCGCATTCTTCAAATGCATCGTCGAGACGTAGTCATGGCCGCTCGGCGCCGGGTCGCTGTAGAAGCCAACGGGCGTACGCGGACCGGTGCCGTAGACGCTCTGCGCGATCTCCAGATCCGATTGCGTGACGGGCCGCGGCGGCGCGCTCGCATTCGGCGTCGGCGCCGTGCTGTCGCCGCCACCACCGCCGCACGCACTGAGGACCAGGGCTGTCAATGCCGCCAGTCGCCAGCGCAGTTGTGAGTGAGCGTCCACGAGACCCTGAATCCTTCAAGTTGCCTACCTGCTCTATCGTCCTGGCTGAGCAGTGCTTGAGGGATTTGCCGTCAGGGCGTTTAACGTAAGTGCGTCAGGCGTCCGGCGCGAGGAATTCCGGCGAAAGAACGGGCTCCAGAATGCGCCGGCGGCTGTCGAGCGAGAGCGTTTCCCACTGCACTTTGCGCAGAGCTACTGCGCGCAGCTCGGCGTCCGTGGCCATCCGTGGCGCGGTTTCCGACGCAGGTGGCGCGGTCGTGCGCAGGCGGCGCGTACCGCCGGTCTTTAATATGTCTGCGACGGCAGCGAGGACGACATCGTTCTGCGTCAGTGCGCCGTGATTCTCGTTCGCGAACCACGTTGCGGCGTCATCCCACTGAGCTCGCGACAGCGGCACTGTGCCGTCGCCGTCGGCTCGATACTCGTAGCGGAATCCGCCGTCGCACAATCCGACCGAGACGATCGTCTCCTGGCCGACACCCGCGATCACATTGCAACGATCGTTGGCAGGCGGCAGCTTCGCGCGAAATTTGCGTGCACGTGCGAGCAGCTTGGCGTCAGGCGCGAGTTCGTCCGTCGGCCAGTTGTCCGGCTCGAGCAGATCGATCGGCAGCATCTGATAGATGCCGGGCAAAGTGTGATAGACCGCGCGCGCGAGTTGCTCCGCGGTGTGCATGCGATCGAGCGCTGCGATCTTGCGCACCGTCGGGTACACCGCCCGCAATGCCTGCAGTGGCGCGAACGCTCCATCGTTCGGCGCACCGAGCTGAATCAACCGTGCGATGCGTCGCCTGTCGTAAGCGAGAGCGGCGCGCGCCACCAAGCCGCCCATGCTGTGCCCGACGACGAGTGCCCTGCGCTCACCGCTGCGTTCGAGCAAACGTGCGAACGCGCGTGCCAGCTCATCGACATCGCGCCGCCAGTCGAACGGACAGAACAGCGGACGGAAGCCGGCGATTTCCAGCCGCAGTCGCAGCTTCAGATAGCCAGGCAACATCACGCCGACTGCTCGCAGCGAGCGCGATCCCGGCATCGCGAGTTGACTCAGCGAGCCGTTCGCGACGGCAGTCGGATGCAGCCATAGCAGCGAATAGCTTTTCCGCGCGACGAGGCCGAGACGCGACCCCATGATTCCCGGCAGTACGAACACGCGACGACCTCGTGGATTGCGTCGCGTCGCTGCAAGCTTGGCGAGCTGCGCCAGCTCTCGATACTCCAGGTCGCCGAAGTACGCGGCGAGCAGCGCCGCGTGTGCACCGGAGCGCAGCAGCGCAACGATCTGGTCGTCGTGAAGATCACCGATGCTGGGAACGCTCGCTTCGGCCATTACGTGCTCAAGTGGCCATCGACGAATGGATCGTGTCGCACACCGCGCTGATGGCGTCGGTGCGCGCCGTGCTCTTGCGCCACACCGCGCCGACGCTGCGCGACGGGATGGGCCGCACGAATTCTTTGACCGTCAATCCATGACCGGAGCCGAACGGGCCGCGCGTCGCGAGCTCGGGCAGCAGCGTGATGCCGAGACCGGCCGCCACCATCTGGCGCAGCGTTTCCAGGCTCGTGGCGCGATAGTCCTCGCTCTCCTTCACATCGATGCGGCTGCAGACATCCAGCGCTTGATCGCGCAAGCAGTGGCCGTCTTCGAGCAGCAGCAGCGTCTCGCCGGTGAGGTCGTCGATCTTCACGTTGGCGCGCTTGGCGAGCGGACTGTGCGTCGGCACCGCGAGCGTGAAGTTCTCTTCGTACAGCGCTCGCGCTTCCAATCCTTCGAGCGGCACCGGCAACGCGAGAATTCCCAGATCGATATCGCCCGCGCGCAGCTTCTCCAGCAGCGGCTGCGTTTGATACTCGTAAAGCATCAGCTTCAAGCGTGGTAGGTGCTTGCGCAGCTTGCGAGTGATCAGCGGCAGCAGATACGGACCGATCGTAGGGATCAATCCCACTTTGAGTTTTCCCGACAGCGGATCGTGCTCGTTGCGTGCCAGCGAAACGATCTCGTCGCTTTCCTGCACGATGCGGCGCGCCAGCGGCAGAATTTTCGCGCCGGTCTCCGTCAAAGCGACCTTGCGGGGCTGGCGTTCGATCAGCTGCACCCCCAGATAGGTCTCGAGCTTCTTGATCTGCGCCGACAGCGTCGGCTGGCTGACGAACGAGCGCTCGGCCGCCTTGCCGAAGTGACGCGTGTCGGCCAGAGCGACGAAGTAGCGCAGGTCGCGGAGGTTCATGGTTGCGGTGCCAGTCGGGTCGATACGTGCGGCTCAATAGCCAATTCCTATCGATTAGTTTAGGTCAATCGATTGGAAAAATGGAGACCCCGTCCGCACCATAAGGGTCATCTGCGACGAAGGAGAGATTTGATGCTGACTGTTGGACAGAAATTCCCCCATTTTTCCCTGACCGGCGTGGTCTCGAACGACCTCGCGCACGCCTTCCAGCCGTTCGACCAGGCGTCGAACCCCGGCAAGTGGAAGATCGTGTTCTTCTGGCCGAAGGATTTCACGTTCGTCTGCCCGACGGAAATTGCGGCTTTCGGCAAGCTCAACCGTGAGTTCGCGGACCGCGACGCGGTGATCTACGGCGTGAGCACCGACTCCGAGTTCGTGCACCTGGCCTGGCGCAAGGACAAGGAAGAGCTGCGCAACCTGCCGTTCGCGATGCTCTCGGACATCAAGCGCGAGCTGACCACGGCGCTCGGCGTGCTCGACCCCGAGGCGGGCGTGGCGCAGCGTGCGACG
>DATJIP010000192.1:0-5180 GCA_035493235.1 Steroidobacteraceae bacterium | reverse complement strand
CAGGTTGTCGCGGATGTGCACGGCCTGCACGAGGAAGCCGAGATCCTGCGTCAGCTTGCGGCGCACGCCGCGAATTCGAGCCAGCAGATCGCCGCCCTGCGCCTTGTCGACCAGCGGCACGAGTCGATAACCGACTTCGAGACCGATGATGTCGACGGGCTGCACGTCTTCCCACGTCAGCTCGCGCGATTCGGGCGGCGGCGCCGCTGCTGGCGCCGGCGTCTTCTCGGCTGGCTCCGTCGGCTTCTGCGAACGCTGATACAGCATCCACGCTCCGCCACCGCACAGTGCAGCCATTAATAGGAAGGGAATGTTCGGCATGCCGGGGATCAGGCCCATCACGCCGAGCAGTGCCGCCGCGATACCGAGCGCGCGGGGCTGACCGAGCAGCTGCTTCGCGAGTTCGCCGCCCATGTCCTGTGCGCGTGACATACGAGTCACGATCAAGGCGACTGCAGTCGAGAGCAGCAGCGCCGGAATCTGTGCGACGAGGCCGTCGCCGATCGAGAGCAGCGTGTAGACGCGGGCGGCATCGCTGAACGACATGTCGTGGCCCATCACGCCGATCGCGAGGCCGCCGAGCATGTTGATGATCAGGATCAGGATGCCGGCGGTCGCGTCGCCGCGAACGAATTTGCTCGCGCCGTCCATCGAGCCGTAGAAGTCCGCTTCGGCGCGCACTTCGGCACGGCGCGTGCGGGCTTCTTCTTGAGTGATGAGGCCGGCGTTGAGATCGGCGTCGATCGCCATCTGCTTGCCGGGCATCGCGTCGAGGGTGAAGCGCGCCGTGACTTCAGAGATGCGGCCAGCACCTTTGGTCACGACGATGAAGTTGATGATCGTCAGGATCGCGAACACGATCACGCCGACGGCGTAGTTGCCGCCGATCACGAATTCGCCGAAGGATTCGATCACGCGGCCCGCGGCGTGACTGCCGGTGTGGCCGTGCAGAAGGACGACGCGGGTCGAGGCGACGTTCAGCGCCAGACGCAGCAACGTCGCGAGCAGCAGGACCGTCGGGAACACGCCGAAGTCGAGCGGGCGTGAGACATAGAAGACCGCCATCACGACGATCAACGACAACGCGATGTTGAACGTGAACAGGACGTCGAGCGCCAGCGGCGGCAGCGGCAGGACGACCATCGCCAGCGCCGCGAGCACGCCCAGCGGCACGCCGATCCCGGAACGGACCAGCGAGCGGAAGTCGAGAGCTGTTGCCTGAGCTGTCATGTGATTCCTGCGCCAAAACGTCGGCGCGTTGACACCCGGGATATAAGTTGCAACTGCCGGGCCACGGCGAGGCGGCACTGGCGGGCCGGAGTCACAGTTTGGAAAGCAGGCGTTAGGGGAAAGGCGTAGCTCGGACGGTGCCGGGGGAAGAAATGGGTGCATAACTCAGCACCGCAGCAATCGTGTTGTTGCAGTGCTGAGTTATGGGCCGGTTTCTTCCCCCGGCACCGTTACTCTTCGACGGTCACGTCGGGCTTTGGGGGTGCTTGGTGGCCCGCCCTCTTCGCTACTTTCAGCTGGAAGACGTAGGTCAAGATCTGGGCGACGGCAACGTAGAGGGTCGACGGGATTTCGTCGCCGATGTCGACGTTGCGATAGAGCACGCGGGCGAGCGGCGGAGCTTCGAAGATCGGGACGGCGTGCTCGCCGGCGACCTCGCGAATCTTCGCCGCGATCACGTCGACGCCCTTCGCGACTACGATCGGAGCGCGCATACGCTTGTCGTCGTACTTGAGCGCGACGGCGAAGTGCGTCGGATTGACGACGACGACGTCCGCCTTCGGCACCTCCTGCATCATGCGTCGGCGAGCGACTTCCTGCTGCAACTGGCGAATCTTGCCCTTCACTTCAGGCGAGCCTTCGCTTTCCTTGTATTCCTCGCGGATTTCCTCGCGGCTCATGCGCATCTGCTTGGCGTACGACCAGAGCTGATACGGCACGTCGATGCCGGCGATGAGCAGCAATCCGCAGGAAATCACGAGCAGCGCCTTGCCGCTGATCTGCACGGCGTGGCCGATCGCCTGCTGCAGCGGCTCGCGACCGAGCGCCATCAGCGTCGGGGCGTCTTTCCACAGCACGAGCGCCGCGATAACGGCGACAACGCCGAACTTCGCGAAGGCCTTGGCGAGCTCGATGAAGCTGCGCATCGTGAACATGCGCCCCATGCCTGCGATCGGGTCGAGCCGGCTGAACTGCGGCATCATCGCCTGGGTCGCGAAACTCCAGCCGCCGAGCGCGAGCGGCGCGATGATCGCCGCGAGTGTGATCGCACCGAGAACCGGCATGGATAGCCAGAGACCATCAGCCGCCGCGTGCGACAGTGCGGGCAGCATGAACGTCGAATCAGTCGCCTCGTCTCGCGACAGCGCGAGACCACGACGCATCATCTCCGCCATCTGCCCGGTAATCGTCCCGCCGAGCAGATACATCGCCGCGCCACCAACGAGCGTCACCGCCGCAGTACTGAGATCGCGCGAACGCGGGATTTGACCTTTGCGCCTCGCTTCTTCGAGGCGCTTAGGTGTTGCCTGTTCTGTTCGTTCTTGTGCGTCGCTCTCGGCCATGGCTCAGCCTTGACCCTGCAGGGCACGCACGAACTCGAACGCGGTTTCCATCAGGTCGACGAAACTGGCCTGCACGGTGGGCAGACCGGCGTAGACGATCAGCAATCCTGCGAGCAGCGTCACTGGGAAGCCGACGGCGAACAAGTTGAGCGTTGGAGCGGCGCGGCTCATCACGCCGAATGCGAGATTGACGACGAGTAGCGCGGTCATGCCGGGCAGCGCGACGGCGAGAGCGCCACCGAAGAGTTGCGAGCCCCACGCGGCGATGTTCCAGAGCGCCGGCCCGTCGAAGCTGCTCATGCCGACCGGCAGAGTCGTGAAGCCTCGCGCGAGAATTTCAATCAGGACGAGATGGCCGTTCAGCGCGAGGAATGTCAGCGTCACCATCAGCATGTACAGCGTGCCGAGTACTGGTGTGCTGGCGCCGCGTTGCGGGTCGACATTGAACGCGAAGCCGAGGCCCATCGTGTTGGAAAGCAGTTGGCCGCCCATCGCGAGTGAGTCGAAGATGAGCTGGAGCGCGAAGCCGGTGGCGACACCGATGATGATCTGGTGAACGGCGAGGAGGCCGCCTTGGAGCGAGAAGACGGTGATTGTTGGCGGAGTGATGAGGGGAGCAACGATCAGCGTCATTGCCCCGGCGAGAAACAGTCGCACGCGCGGCGGCACGAACTGGGCGCCGAAGACTGGCGCGGCCATGAAGCAGGCGCCGATGCGGATGAAGACCCAGATGTACTGGGCTAGCCAGGCTTCGAGCTGACCAGTGGTGATGTTGAGCATCGGCGTGAATCGAGCGGACGCGGGCTATCGGGCTGTAGGTCGGGCTTTAGCCCGACTCCGCACGGATTGTCGGGCTAAGCCCGACCTACAGCGATCTACTACAGCTCGGCTCGTCATCCTATGAGTCCGGGGATGCTCTCGAACAACTCGCGCGTGTAGCCGACGATCGTCTTCAGCATCCACGGCCCGGCGACCACCAGCGTCCCCGCCATCCCGATCAACTTCGGGATGAACGACAACGTCATCTCGTTGATCTGCGTCGCCGCCTGAAACACACCGACCAGCAAGCCGATGATCAACGCCGCCAGCAACAGCGGCGCCGCCAGGAGAATCGTAATCTCCAGCGCGCGCTGCCCGATCGTCATCACCATTTCAGGCGTCATGAGTAGAAGCTCGCAGCCAACGTGCCCATCACCAGACTCCAGCCGTCCACCAGCACGAACAGCATCAGCTTGAACGGCAGGGAGATCAGCACCGGCGAGAGCATCATCATGCCCATGGACATCAGCGCGCTCGCGACCACCAGGTCGATGATCACGAACGGGATGAAGATGAGGAAGCCGATCTGGAACGCCGACTTCAGCTCGCTGGTCGCGAACGCCGGCACCAGGATGCGCAGCGGCACATCTTCCGGCTTGTCAAAACCTTTGCCGCCCGAAATCCGTACGAACGTCGCGATATCGCTCTCGCGCGTCTGATCGAGCATGAAGCGCTTGAGCGGCTCCGCGCCGCGCTGGAGCGCAGTCGTCGCGTCGATCTGCTCGGCCATGTACGGCTGCACCGCGTCCGTGTTGATCTTGTCGACGACCGGGCCCATCACGAACAGCGTGAGGAACAGCGACAATCCGATCAGCACCTGATTCGGCGGCGCCTGACCGGCACCGAGGGCCTGACGCAGGATCGCCAGCACGATCACGATGCGCGTGAACGCAGTCATCATCAGCACGATGCCCGGCAGCAACGTCACTGCCGTCATCAGGATCAGGATCTGCAGCGTCAGCGAATACTGCTGACCGCCGTTCGGCGCAGTCGTCACCGTCACCGCAGGAATTCCGGCCGCCGACGCAATCATCGGCGCGAACATGATCAGCGCGAGCAGCGCCGCGCGAAGCAGCGGGCGGCGGCTCATAGACCGAGGCTCCGCTTCAGAATCGCCTTGAAATCCGGCTGCGGCGAAGGAGAGGAAGAGGGAGAGATCCCGTCCCCTCCTCCGCCGCGCTGGGCATCGTTCGTGAGCACGGGCTCGGCGAGCACGTGCAAGGTATTCACTCGACCGGGCGCAACGCCGACCAGCACCTGTTGCGCACCGACCTGAATCAGAACCGCGCGCTCCTTCTGACCGAGCGCGACGTCCGCGATGATGTTGATCGCGCCGGCACCCGGCCGGCCGAAGTTGCGCATCCGGCGCACGATCCACGCCGCAGCAAACACTGCCGCAAGCACGAGCATCAGGGACAGAGTGACTTGAGCCAGGCCTGCCGTCGGACTTGTGGAAAGGGCTTTAGCCGTTTCAGGCGAAGCAAACGGCTGCTCGGCCGCGAACGCGGCCGAGTGTTGGGCTAAAGCCCAACCCACAACAATGAGACAGGACCGTCGTCTCATCGAAGCTTCTTGATGCGCTCGGCCGGCGAGATCACGTCGGTGAGACGGATGCCGAACTTGTCGTTGACGACGACGACTTCGCCGTGCGCCACCAGCGTGCCGTTGACGAACACGTCGAGCGGCTCACCCGCGGCCCGATCGAGCTCCACCACCGAGCCCTGGTTGAGCTGCAGCAGGTTGCGGATCGGGATGCGCGTGCGGCCGACTTCCATCGACAGCGTCACG
>DATJIP010000191.1:0-13191 GCA_035493235.1 Steroidobacteraceae bacterium | reverse complement strand
AGGCCATCTTGCGCGGGCATCCTGCAGATCCGGATCGCGCAGATAGCCGCGATAGACAGCGCGATAGCCTTCGACGGTCAAAGGGATATGGAAATTGCCGGCCTTCGCGCCGTCGGGAATGCGCGCGACCTCGTAAATCTTCCGGTCGTATCGAGTCTGCACCTCGTCCGGATATTCAACGACCTCGTAGATGAAGTCGCCGAGATGCAGCACGAAATCGAGCTGATCTTCGGGCTTGGCGCGCGCGTCCTCGAAGATCATCCGCCGGTAGCCGTTGAGCTTGCCTTCATTGACACTCTGGCAGCTGACGAAGGCGAAGTTCACGCGCTGTGAATCGTCGGGCGCCGGTGCCGTCCTGCTTCGGCCGATGCGGCTGCCATTCCCCTCCTGGTCGATGAAGCGATACCAATACACCCGCGCCGGCTTGAGTCCGCCGACCAGCACCCGGGCCGTCCAGTCGGACGCGGGGGAAATAGTGACCGAGGCATGCGAAACGACACGCTGAAAGGCTTCGTCCTCGGCAACTTCGACGGTCAGCGCAGCTCGATCGCCGTGTTCGAACGGACGTCGTGTCCAGAGGATGAAGCCGGTCGGGTCCGGATCGCCCGAAGCGACGCCTTCAGGGAAGAGATCGCGCCGTTCTTGCCACTTGGTCTGCGAAGCACCAGCCGCGCCGCCCCAGGCGAGCGACGCCCCCATTGCGGCAGCAAGCTGGATGAAGTCGCGGCGGCTGAGCGCTTCGCGCTGCTCTTGCACATCAGGTGTGTCTTTCATCGCCTTCACCAAATGCCTTTGAGGGACTCCATCATCGCACCGATACCAGGTGTCCGGCTCGCCGGCCTGGCGCATACATTGCTGCAAATGGTCTCTACAATGTCGGCGAGCAAGGGTGTCCAAGGCGAACAAGAGACTGGAGTGGCGGCACGTGAACAAGTGGATCTACAGAATGCTGGCGTTGCTGTCCTCGGTTACCGCCGTCGGTGCAGCACAGGCCAAGGACCTTTCGATCTATATCTCGGCCGATATGGAAGGAATCGCCGGCGTCGTCTCGGAGCAGCAGCTCGGCCCTGGCGGCTTCGAGTACGAGCGCTTCCGGGAATTCATGACCGGCGAAGTGAATGCGGCCATCGAGGGCGCCACCGAGGCCGGCGCGACTCGCTTCGTCGTGAGCGATTCGCACGGTAATGCGCAGAGTCTGCTGATCGACAAATTGCCACCCGCGGTTCGCGTCGTGCGGTCCTTCCCGCGTCCGCTCGAGATGATGCAAGGGATCGAAGAGGGGCACTTCGATGGCGCGATCCTGCTCGGCTATCACACGGCAACGACGAACCTGCAAGGCGTGCGGGCACACACGATTTCCAGCGCGAAGTTGACGGCAGTCCGCTTGAATGGAACGGCCGCCTCCGAAGCGGCTCTCAGCTCGGCAATCGCCGGCCAGTTTGGCGTACCGGTGATCCTGGTGACGGGTGACAGTGAAGTCGTGAAGGAAACGCAGGCGCTGCTCGGCAACGTGGAGGGTGCCGTCGTGAAATGGCCCTACAGTTTTCATTCCGCGCAGACCCTGACCCCCCAGGCCGCGCGCGAGCTGATTCGTGAGCGCGCCGCCGCCGCGGTCCGGCGAATCGCGGACTTCAAGCCGCGCAAGCTCGGTGGTCCGGTCACACTGGAACTGAGTTTCAAGAACTATCGGCCGGTAGAGATGCTCGGCTATCTGCCGATCGTCGAGCGCGTTGACAGCCACACGATTCGCTATCGTGCCCCCGACATCTTGCAGATCTCCAAGTTTCTCGTTTTTGCGCTGGAGTATCAGTCTGACCTGGCGCCTTGATGGGTGACGCATGCGGTGGGCGAGTTTGCGGGCTAACAAGCCGCTAGTACCGACTCGCAGCGGCGCAGCGCAGCGCAGAGCTTCTTGTCAAACGAGGACGGTAGAGGCATGAAAAAACTCGGGCTTGTCGGCGGCATCAGCTGGGTGTCTACCATCGATTACTATCGCTACATCAACGAAGGGATCAACGAGCGACTGGGAGGACTGGAGTTTGCAGAGTGCCTGGTGCACTCCCTGAACTTCGCAGATGTTCAGCGAGCTGGGTGGGACAACGCGGGACCACTCTTGATACGCGCGGCTAAATCGCTGGAGCAGAGCGGGGCGGGCGGAATCGTCTTGTGCGCGAACACTGCGCATCGCTTTGCCGATGAGATTCGTTCCGCGGTTCGGATTCCGTTGATCCACATTGTCGAAGCAACTGCCGCCAGTGTTCGAGCGCGAAAGCTGCGCACCGTTGGAATGCTGGGAACCAAGGTGACGATGGAGAGCTCGTTCTTCGTGGATGGCATGGCTGCTGCGGGCGTCGAGACACTCGTGCCGGAATCGGTGGAGACGAGGGACTATATTCAGGAGACCCTCAAGAATGAGCTGGGACGAGGCATCCTGAGAGAGGAGACCAAGGCCCGATATCTACAGGTAATGCAGGAGTTGGTTGATCGAGGTGCGCAAGGAATCGTCTTGGGCTGCACAGAGATCCCGCTCTTGATCAAGCAACAGGATATTGAGATCCCATTATTCGACACGACCAGGATTCACGCCGAGGCGGCGGTCGCTTTCTCGGTCGGAGGGGAGCTACATGAAACCTGAGCAGAAAATCGTTGCTGCTGGCGCCGCGAGTGGAATAGCGCTCATGGTGCTGAGCGTGTGGGTTCTAACCAGCCTTCTGCCACAACCAGACATCACCGACACTGTCGCGGAGCGCCTTGCGTACGCGCTAAAAGCAAACATGGTCGCGGTGGTGCCGCTCTTCGTCATGATCATCACCATCGCCAATTCGCGCTTCCTGAGCGACGCAATCGACCCCACGCGCCGTGCCGAAAGCCGTTCGATGCAGATCGATGGACGCGTCGTCGACAACACGCTGCAGCAGAATTTCGTGTTCGCCGTGACGTCACTCGCGGTGAGCACGTTTGTTCCGTTCCACAACCTTCAAGTCGTGTGGGCGTGCGCCATCGTTTTCATTGTTGCGCGATGCGCCTTCTGGCTCGGCTACCGGATCAACCCGCTCTACCGCGCACCCGGGATGTCGGCGACCGCGTACTTGAATCTAGGAATGATCCTTTACGGCGTCTATTCCGCATTCGCGGGAGGATGACGCATACAAATCGCGAATCCCGCAGTAAGCCCGCGCGCTGTCTCGAACGCGCTGACGCTCCGCATCCGTGAGCGTCCTGCGCGCCTTGGCCGGGAATCCAAACGCGAGGTGCTCCGCCGGAATCTGCGCGTGCTCCGTGATCAGCGAGTTCGCGCCGATGACGCAGTCATGCCCGACCTGCGCGCCCGTCATGATCGTCGAGCCCATGCCGATCAGCGTGTCGTCACCTATGACGCAACTGTGCAAAGTCACGCGATGGCCGACTGTCACGCCACTGCCGACCCGCAGCTCGAAGCCCGGGTCAGTGTGCATGACTGACAGGTCCTGAATATTCGAGTTTTCGCCGACGACTATCGGCGCAAAGTCGCCACGCAGCACGGCTCCAAACCAGATGCCCACACCGGCGTGCAGCGTGACATCGCCCACCAGCACGGCGTTTGGGGCTATGAAATGCCCACTGCCGATCAGCCGTACCCGCTTATCCGGCAACTGATAGATAGTCATAGGCGCGCATTGTACGCGCCCGGGCTGTTACCCAACTACTTCGCCGATCACCCGCAACCAGTTGCCGCCGATGATCTTGACGATCTCTTCTTCCTTGTAGCCCCGCTTGATCAGGCCTGCGGTGACCGACAGCCACTTGTGCTCGTCGTTCATGCCTTCGGTGCCGAGCGGATAGCGGAAGTTGTAGCTCGACTTGAAGTACGGAGCGCCGTAGAAGGCCAGGAACTCGTCCTTCTCCTTCGGATCGGTCGGCCAGCCGCGCACCAGGCAGTCGCTGCCGAAGCCGACGAAATCGACGCCGACCAGCTTCTTGATGTGATCGATGTGGTTGATGAAATCCTCCATCGTCACCGGCAGGTCAGGCTTGATCATCGGGTTGACCGTCGTCAGGCCCATCACGCCGCCTTTCTCTGCCAGGTTGCGGATCATCTCGTCGGTCTTGTTGCGCGGATGCGGGCTCAGCGCGTAGCACTCGGTGTGCGAGAAGACGGGCGGGCGCTTCGAGTACTTCACCGCATCGAGCGTCGTCTGCGCGCCGGAGTGCGCGCTGTCCACGAGGATGCCGATCTCGTTCATGCGCTCGACCACCGCGATCCCGAAGTCGCTCAATCCCACGTTGGTGCGCTCGGTCGAGCCGTCGCCGATGTCGTTGCGCTCGTTGTACGTCAGCTGCATCGAGCACACGCCCAGCCCCTTGAACATGTCGAGGCTCTCGAGGCGGCCTTCGAGCGGCGAGTTCTGGAAGTTGAACATGACGGACTGTTTGCCCTCCTGCTTGGCGCGCTTGATGTCGCCGGCAGTCCGCGCCTGGAGCAGCTTCGTGCCGTTCTCCTGGATCCAGCGTGACCACTTGGTGCAGTCTTCGATTCCCGCCTCATACGGGAACGCCCGCTTCATGTACGTCCCCTGGGCATTTTCCGGGCGACGTACGCCGAGCGTCGGGCTGATGCAGGTCACGCCGCTGTCGAGGATGTACTTGAGGCCTTTCTCGGTCAGCTCTTCTTCGCTCAGCATGTCGATGACGATCGAGCGCTGGTACAGATCCAGAGCTTCTTTCATCAGCACGGGCACGTCCTGCGGTTTGCCCAGCGCCGGCAACGCCCAGCTCAGCGCTGCGCCAGACGCGAGTGCCGCTCCGCTTGCCTGCATGAAGTGCCTTCTGCTGATGCTCATGGTGCGTATGCCTCTTTGCTCTTGCGACGCCAGTACCAGTAAACGGGAATTCCGAGCAGCACCAGTCCGATACCGATTGCGGTCTGCGCGGGTTGCAGCATGACGGTGTTCAGGTCGATTGCTGCTGCGGTGACGATGAACAGGGCGGGCGTCCAGGGATAACCTGGCACGCGAAACGGCCGCGGCGCATCCGGCGCGCTGCGGCGATAGTAGAAGATGGACGCTGCGCCAAGCGCATAGAACGCCCAGCCGACGAACACGACATATGTCAGCAGCTGCTGGAATGTCCCGCTGGCCGCGAGAATCGCCGCCCACGCGCAGCACGCGATGATGGCGAACGCGGGAGTCTGGTAGCGCGGGTGAACTGCAGCCAGTCGTTCGAAGAACAGTCCGTCCCTCGCCATCGCGAAGAAGACGCGACTCGCTGTCAGCACCGTTGCGTTCGCAGCGCTGAACATCGAGACCAGAATCGCGAGCGCGATGAGCTTACCTGCACCCGAACCGACAATCTGCGAGACGGCCTCGGCAGCGATGCGTTCGGAACTGGCACTGCGCTGTATTCCCAGCGCGGCCACATACGCAATGTTTGCCAGCAGGTAGATTGCAATCAGCGACGCGGTCCCGACGATGATGCCGCGTGCGAAGTTCTTCTGGGGATCGATGACCTCGCCGGCGGAGAACGTGATGAAGTGCCAGCCCTCGTACGCCCACAGCACTCCGAGCATCGCTGCGCCAATCGCAGTGAGAATCGAGCCGCCCGCTACAGGCAGTGCAGCGGCGGGCTCGCTCAAGCCGTGACCGCGCATCAGCAGCACTACACTCATCAGCAGAATCGCGCCGACCTTGATTGCAGTGGTCACGTTCTGCAGGTTGGCGCTGCGCCGGGTGCCGAGCACGTTGATCGCGGCTATGGCGACGATCATGATCACCGCGACAGCCTTCATGGCTCCAGGTGAGAGTGCTACGAGCTCACGAAGGTAGGCAGAGAACGCGACCGCCAGCGCCGCGACCGTCGCGCTGGTGATCACGAGAATCATGGCCCAGCCGTACAGGAAGGCGATCGAGCTGCCGAACGCATCGCGGATGAATACGTAGAGTCCACCACTCTCCGGTTTCATCGCCGCCAGCTCGGCGTACGTGAGCGCGCCCAGTAGTGAAAGGACTCCGCCGATTGCCCAGACGAGCAGCGCGAGCCACAGCACGCCGCCCGTCTGCGTCAGCACTGTCGCCGGGACGATGAAGATCCCCGAGCCGATGACTGAGCCGAGCGTCAGCAACAGCAGGTCGGAGAAGCGCAGTACACGTGGAAGTTTCTGCGTCATAGTTGTGGTCGGCATCGTAGGCGCGCCTCTTATGCAACGAAAGCCAAAAGGAGTAATGCCGGCCATTAGCCGGCCTTATGTCTGCCACAGCGGAAATCAAATTTACGAATTGTCCGTCATGCACTAGTGTCGCGAAAGCAGCAGACAGGCAGCCCCCGTGGCCACAACTCAAAAACGTACTTCCGACATCATCCGCGTCCTGGTCGCCAAGCTGGGACTGGATGGCCATGACCGCGGCGCCAAAGTGGTGGCCCGCATCCTGCGCGACGCCGGCATGGAGGTCATCTACACCGGCCTCTACAAGACTGCGAGCCAGGTCGTGAACGCGGCAATCCAGGAGGACGTGGACGTCATCGGCGTGAGCCTGCTATCCGGAGCGCACGTGCCGCTGTTCCGCGAGCTCGGCAAATGCCTGCGCGAGCAGGGCGCCGAGCACATCTTCGTGGTCGCCGGCGGCGTTATTCCGGAACAGGATTACCCGGCACTCACGCAGAGCGGCGTGGATCTGATCATCCCGCAGGAAGCGCGCGCGGAGCTGATCGTGTCGAACATTACCGAGCTGGTTACCAAACGCGGGCGCATATGACGCGCGCGGGATATCGGCCTTCGCACGAGCTCGTGCCGCTGGTCCTGTCCGGCTCGCGGCTGGCTATTGCCCGCATGATTTCGCGGGCCGAGGGCGGGTACGCGGAAGCGTCGGAGGCACTCGCCGAGCTGTACAAGCACACTGGCAAGGCGCACATCGTCGGCATCACGGGTGTGCCGGGCGCCGGCAAGTCGACGCTCGTCGCTGCTTTGATCAAGTCCCTCACGCAGGGCGGTCGCAAGGTCGGCGTAGTGGCCGTAGATCCGAGCAGCCCATTCTCCGGCGGCGCGATCCTTGGCGATCGCGTGCGGATGAACGACGCCGCCGAAGCGAATCAGGCATTCGTCCGCAGCATGGCCACGCGTGGCCATCTCGGCGGGCTTGCTCCGGCAACGCTGCAGGCAGTCGACATCCTCGATGCGGCCGGCTACTCGCCGATCATCATCGAGACCGTCGGGGTCGGCCAGGACGAGGTCGAGATCGTCAGTGCGGCGCATACCATCGTGGTGCTTTCGCCGCCCGGCCTCGGCGATGACATCCAGGCCATCAAGGCCGGCATTCTCGAGATCGCGGACATCCACGTCGTCAGCAAGGCCGACAAACCTGAAGCGGGGGCGGCGGTCGCAGCCTTGAAGGGCATGCTCGCGCTCGGCGCGGCGCGGTCGGGCTCGACCTGGGCTTCGCCCGTCGTTGCCGTGAGCTCTGTCTCCGGCGAGCAGATGGACAAGCTCACGGCGACGATCGACAAGCACTGGAAGCATCTGCACGAGAGCGGCGAGCTCGCCGCTCGCCAGCGCAACAACAGCAGAACCAGAATCTTCAACACCGCGCGCCACCTGTTTCAGCAACAGTTCGACGAGCGCGCCGACGATCTCGAGCAGCAGCTCCAGGCCGTCGTGAATCGCGAAACCGATCCGCAGAGCGCGGCCCACGCCTTGCTTGGCTGGAACCAAGAGAGATCCCAAAGAGAGATCTAAGTGAAGCTATTCTCCGAAGAAGCGATCGCGGCGCTGCGCAAGCAGCAGGGCGAATGGGAAGCGAACGAGCTCGCCGCTGCGCTCAACGGCCGCGCGGAGGAGCGCCCCGAATATCGCGCCGAGTGCGGCATTCCGCTGAAGCGCATCTATACCGCGGCTGACGTCGCCGACATTCCCGCCGAGGAGCTGGGATTTCCGGGTGCCTATCCGTTCGTGCGCGGCGTCTACCCGACGATGTATCGCGGCCGGCCCTGGACGATCCGGCAGGTCGCCGGCTTCGGCAATCCGGAGGCCACGAATCGCCGCTACAAGTACATGATCGAAACCGGCCAGACCGGGCTGTCGACCGACTTCGACCTGCCGACGCTGCTGGGCCTGGATTCGGACGACCCGATGGCGTTCGGCGAAGTGGGGCGCGTGGGCGTTGCCATCGACACGATCGACGACGTCGACCGGCTGTTCGACGGCATCGATCTCGAGAAGATCTCGGTCTCGCTGACGATCAATCCTTCCGCATGGGTCATCTACGCGATGTTCGTGAGCGTCGCGGAGCAGCGTGGCTGCGACCTGCGCAAGCTGGCCGGCACGCTGCAGGCCGATCCGCTGAAGGAATACGTCGCGCAGAAGGAGTGGATCTATCCGGTGCGGCAGGCCGTGCGCCTGCTGCGCGATCTCATCGTCTACAGCACCAAGGCGACGCCGAAGATCAACCCGATCAGCCTCAGCGGCTATCACCTGTCCGACGTCGGCGGCAACGCGATCCAGGAAATCGCCTTCATCATGGCCTTCACGATCGCGTACTGCGAGGAGATCATTGCTGCCGGCATGGACATCGACGACTTCGCGCCGCGCTTGTCGTTCTTCTTCATCAGCCACCAGGATTTCTTCGAGCAGATCTGCAAGTTCCGCGCGGCGCGGCGCGTGTACGCGAAGATCATGGCGCAGCGCTTCAAGGCGCAGAAGCCCGAGTCGATGCGCCTGCGCGTGCACACGCAGACTGCGGCCATGAGCCTGACGAAAGTCGAGCATCACAACAATCTGATGCGCACGGCCATCCAGGCGCTCGGCGCCGTCCTCGGCGGTTGTCAGAGCATGCATACCAACGGCCTCGACGAGGCGTTCGCGATTCCGACCGAAGAAGCGATGAAGCTGGCGATCCGCACGCAGCAGATCATTCGCGACGAGATCAACGTCACTTCCGTGGTCGATCCGCTCGGCGGCTCGTACTTCATCGAGCGGCTCACCTGGGACATGGAGCAGGAGATCTGGAAGACGCTCGACGAAGTCGACCGGCGCGGCGGTGCCATCAAGCTGGTGGAGGAGGGCTGGTTCCAGCAGAAGCTGGCGGACTCGGCTTACGAGATTTTCAAGAAGATCGATACCGGCGAGAAAGTGTCGGTCGGCGTGAATCGCTACGTCGATGAGCAAGCGGAGGCCGTGAAGGTCGAGATCCATCCCTACGATGAGCAGTGCACGCAATTGCAGATCGAGCGGCTGAACGCGGCGCGCGCGAAGCGTGACACTCCGCGAGTGCACGTTCTGCTCAATGAGCTCAAGGAGCAGGCGCGCAACCCCGAGCTGAACCTGCTGCCCAAGACCATCGAGCTGGTCAAGGCGCGAGCGACGCTCGGCGAGATTTGCGGCGCGCTGCGCGAAGTCTGGGGCGCTTACGAGGAGCCGATGATTGTTTAGAGGCCAGCCGGAGAAGATCTCTCGCCAGGGCGCCAAGACGCAAAGGAAGAAGAGGTCAAATTATCCGGAGTTCGAATTTTGCTTTTCTTCCTTGGCGTCTTGGCGAGAGTATTCTTCTATGAACAAGTCGTTTGAAAGTGTCATCAGAGTACGCATGTCCAGTCACGACGCGCACTATGGCGGCAACCTGGTCGACGGCGCCCTGATTCTCAAGCTGTTTGGCGATGCGGTGACCGAGCTGCTGATCCGTCACGATGGCGACGAAGGGCTGTCACGCGTCATGACCAGCGAGTTCCTCGCTCCCGTGCGCAGCGGCGACTACCTGGAGATTCGCGCGAAGATCGTCGAGGTCGGCAAGTCATCGCGCAAGATCGAGTGTACGGCGCACAAGATCATCGAGCTGGTGCGTCAGGACGACTCGGCTGCAAACGTGCTCGACCCGCCGGTGCTCGTGGCCAAGGCAACGGATGTCGCAGTCGTGCCGCTCGACAAGCAACGCAAGCCGCGCAGCTAAAACGCCGCCCAGCAGGCGAGCACGATCGCCAACAGTCCCAGGCCGAACGCGAAAGCGTATTCCGCAATCCTGTTGCCCCAGGTGCGCGCGCGCAGCGCTTGCGACGCTACGCCTGGAGAGCAGGGCCACATCTGATAGGTGTCGCCGATGCGAACGAACCAGGACACGAAGTAGCCGCACACCAGCTCGAAGGCGGCGCCGACACGCAGAATCCGGGCTACTGCGTCCGCGGTCACCAGGAAGGAAGCCGCGAACAAAACGACCGCGAGCGTCACGACGAATGCCTCGACCAGCAGGACATCCCGACGACTCGGACGTGGACCGCCGAACGACGGCCAGGTGTGCAGGAGCTTCGCCCATCGAGGAACCGGAACACCGGGGACAACGGGTTCGGACATTGCGTACCTCCGTCGCGGCCGGAGCATGGTACGACAAATTCCTCTTATGAGGCGCATTAGCCGTATTTGCTGTCGTCACGTTCGTGTCAGCCGCTAAGATCCGGACGATTGAGGCTTTGCGGATCAGTTCGCGAGAACCCTGCGATTACATCACCCCCGTCGTATCCCTCGTCGAATTGATCCGCTCCTTTTTCACATGGAGGATGTCGACATGGCACTGCGCGGCGATGCTCTGGTCAGAGTTCAGCGGCGCGAGCTGCGCGCGGAGACGGTCGACATCTCGGCGCATGGCGTCTGTCTGACGCTGCCGCATCCGCTGGAGGTAGGCACTACCTGCTGGCTGGATCTGGAAATACCCTCGCGGGCGCAGCGCGGCTCCCTGACGGTCGAAGCGCGTGTGTGCTTCTGCCTGCAGGGCAACGACGGCTATCGGATCGGCTTCAACTGCGAAATCGACGAGTTGGTCGCAGACGGCGCGTGACTCGACTGGCCACCGCTGCCGATGCGAATCAGCGCCTCGACATCCAGCACTTCTTCCAGCTTCGCGGCAATTTCGTCCAGTGCCGCATGCACTCGCGCCGAATGATCGTTGCGTGCGGACTGCGCTCCCAGGGAGGCGAGCAGAGCGGCACGATACTCGGTCGACTGAAACAGCCCGTGCACGTGACAGCCGGCGATGCGTCCGTCCGCGCTGACGGCGCCGTCGAAGGTGCCGTCGTCGAAGTGAACCATCGGCCGGCCCGCTGCTCCGCTGCACGAGCCGAGGTGCATTTCGTAGCCTTGGATGCGCGCGCCGGTTTGCAGTTCGGTGCCGGACACATCGCGCAGCACCTTGCGCGGTTCCATGATCGTCACGATTCCCGTCAGTCCCAGGCCGGCAATACTCTGCTGCGGACCCTCGATGCAGAGCGGATCGTGAATCGCGCTGCCCAGCATCTGATAGCCGGCGCAGATACCCAGCAGGCGACCGCCGCGACGGACATACGCATGCAGGTCGTGTTCCCAACCGCACGAGCGGATGAAAGCCAGGTCCGCAATCGTGGTCTTGCTGCCGGGGATGATCATGAGGTCTGCGTCCAGCGGCAGCGTCTGCCCGGGCCGGATGTAGATGAGGTCGACGGCAGGCTCCTGCTGCAGCGGATCGAAGTCGTCGAAGTTGGCGATGTGCGGCAACAGGAGAACGGCGATCTTCACGCGATCGCTGCCGGCAACGGCTGAGCGCGGCGACTGTTCCAGGGGCACGGCATCTTCTGCTGGCAGGCGCGACGCCGCCGGCAGCCACGGCACGATACCCATGCTCGGCCAGCCGGTGCGCGAGCGGATGGTCGACACGCCCTCCGCGAACAGCGCCTCGTCGCCACGAAACTTGTTGATGATGAACCCGCGGATGCGCGCGCGATCGGCCCCGTCGAGCACTGCATGCGCACCGACGAGAGAGGCGATGACGTGCCCGCGATTGATGTCGCCGACCAGCACGACGGGCACATCCACCTCGTGTGCAAAGCCCATGTTGGCGATGTCATGCGTGCGCAGGTTCGTTTCGGCCGGCGAGCCGGCACCTTCGACGACGATCCAGTCGCACTCGCTCGCGAGGCGTCGATAAGACTCGACTGCAAGGCGCAGGAGCTGCCGCTTGTCGCGGCCGTGGTCTTTCGCGTTGAGCACGCCGACGCGCTGGCCCTGCACGATGAGTTGCGCGCCGATGTCGCTCTGCGGCTTCAGCAGCACGGGATTCATGTCTGACGCCGGCGGCACGCGGCAGGCCAGCGCCTGCAGCGCCGTCGAGCGCCCGATCTCGCCGCCGTCGGCAGTGACGGCCGCATTGTTCGACATGTTCTGCGGTTTGAAGGGGCGGACCCGATGGCCGCGGTTCGTGAGCAAACGGCACAGGCCGGCGACGAGCACGGACTTGCCCACGTCGGAACCACAGCCTTGAATCATCAGTGCTGGCATATCCCACCTGTCGGCGAACCCCGGCCGAAGAAAGAACAACGGGCGCCGAGCAGGTCTCCTGGCTCGCGGCTCTGCTCCGGCGCCACCTTCCCGAGCCCGATGGCTCAGTGGTTCTTCGGCGCGGATACACCGCTTACAGTTGCGGGGGCAGCCCGGGCATCTCACCCGGTTCCCTTTTGATCCCGCGAAAGGCGGGAACTCGACGCGGCAGCAAGGATGCGGACAGTCGCGGCCAGCGTCAATCCTTAAGAAACTATTATGGAGGCCATGAGAGGAATTAACTTCGACGGCAGCGGGGTGCTGACTCACAATCGACCGGTGAACGAGCCGGTTCGAGCTTGGTGGGCGGACGCCGTGGTCTGGGACAACCACGCGTGCATGCCGCTGCGCGCGGACGACTCCTTCCTGCCGCAGCTCGAGCGCTGCCGGCAATCCGGAGTAACGGTCGTCACGCTCAACATCGGCCTCGACCTGACGGACTTCGAGCAGAACCTGAGAGTGCTGGCTCACTTCCGTGACTTCGTGCAGCGGCATCCCGAGCGATATCTGCTGGTGCACAGCCGTGCGGACATCGACGAGGCCAAACGCAGCGGCCGTCTCGGCGTCTGCTTCAATCTTGAAGGCACTCGCGCGCTCGGCGACCGGCTCAGCATGATCGAGTTCTTCTACTCGCAGGGCGTCAAGTGGATGCTGATGGCCTACAACCGCAACAACTCAGTCGGCGGCGGCTGCCAGGACGACGACTGCGGCCTGACAGCGTTCGGCCGCGAGGTGCTGGATGAGATGACGCGCGTGGGCATGGTCCCGTGCTGCTCGCACACCGGCTGGCGGACTGCGACGCAGGTAATGGAGCACGTCGACGGGCCCGTGATCTTCTCGCACTCGAATTGCCATGCGGTGTACACGCATCCGCGAAACATTCCGGACGA
>DATJIP010000190.1:0-19443 GCA_035493235.1 Steroidobacteraceae bacterium | reverse complement strand
TTCGCCGAGGGCTAGCAGTGCATCGGCATCGAGCGCCGCGATCGATTCCGGATACTTGCTCTTGGCGCGAACCTGCGAGCCGCCCAGCTCCCGGACCAGGTTGGGCATGTCCGCCAGCTCCATCGTCCCCTCGACCTGCGGATGGCTCGACAGGATCTGCTCGAGCAGTGTGGAGCCCGAGCGCGGCAGGCCAACGATGAAAATCGGATCGGGGGCACTCGCACCCTGCCCCGCGCGCGCCGCGAAGAATTGCGGCGTGAACAGCACCTGCATGCGCCGCATCTGCTCGGAATTCCAATCCGCGTCGTAACCGACACCCTTGCGTCGCAGGCTGTTGCCTTCTTCGTAGTGCTTGAACGACTCCGCGAACTGCGCGGCATCCTCGAACGCCTTGCCGAGCGCGAAATGAAAGTGAAAGCGATCCTCGGGCGTGAGCTTGCCGCGCGCCAGCTGCGTCTGCATCGCCTCGATATCGGCCGGCTCGAACTTGAACGTCTTCAGATTGGCCAGGCTCCAATACGCCTCGCCGAGCTGCGGCGCGAGCTCGATGCTCTTGCGATACGTCTGCACGCAGTCGGTTTGTCGATTCGCAGTCTTCAGCGAATGGCCGTAGCTCATCCAGACGCGTGCATTGTGCGGATACTCCGCGAGCACGCCTGCATACAGTTCGAGCGCTTGATCGTATTCGCCGATGCCGCTGGCTATCGCCGCCTTCAGCGTCCGGTAGCCGGGATTCAGCGGATCTGCCTCGACCAGCTTCTGCACTTGCTCCCACGCGGCCTTGATCTTGCGCTGACGATGCAGCACGACCGCGTAGTTGTGCCGCGCAGGCACGAAGCTCGGCGCCAGCTCCAGCGCGCGTTCGAGCAGGACCTCCGCATCGGCATAGCGCTGCAGGCGCGCGGCAACTTCGGCGAGCATGCGCAGCGCCGGCAGGTCGGTCGGAAACTGCTTCAAATGTGCACGCAGCAGCGATTCCGCGACTGGAATCCGGTTTTCACACAGCGCCGCGGCCGCTTCGAGCAAGCGCGGGTCGTTCGTCGAGAACTTGATGTGCTGCGCGTAGGCTTCGTCAGCCGCGACCGCGTCGCCGCTTGCAGTGAGGTGATCGCCGAGTGCGCGCCACGCGTCAGGCATCTCGGGCTTGAGGCTCACAGCCCGCCGCAACGCTGCCACGGCACCTTCGCCATTGCGACGGACACCGAGCGTCAGACCGAGCTCGTAGTGCGCGGCAGCCCAGTTCGGCTGCGATCGTGCCAGCGGTTCGAGGACTGTCTGTGAAGTGGCTGCATCACCCGCGCGTCGATTGGCCACGCCGAGCAAAAGCGTCGCCAGCGGATGGCCCGGCGCGACCTTCAGGATTTCCGTAGCCTGTTCGGCCGCGAGTCGCGGCTCGGAGGTCATCAGGCGCTGCGTGTGATCCAGCGCGGTATCGAGCGTTCCAACGGGTTCTGAGGGTGCAGTCATGCGCAAACTTCGACGTCGGGCGCGGGCATGATAGCGCCCTGTCCGAACTGAGGTCCGAAAATGGCGAGCCGCCAGTGTCCTGGCGCGCGCAGAGTTCCTCCCATGTCCGCGCCCACGTTGACTTTTACCCTCGCGACGCTGCCGAGCCCGCTCGGCGGGATGCTCATCGTCACCGACAGCGAGCAGCGCCTGCGCGCGCTGAATTGGGAGGATCGCGAAGACCGCATGCGGCGCGAGCTCGTGCGGATCTATGGCCGCAAAGCCGTGCAACTCGAACGAGGTGCGGCGCCGACTCCAATCCGCCGCGCCTTGCAGCGCTACTTTGCGGGCAAGCTGCAGGCCATCGATGAGATCGACGTCGAGACCGGCGGCACGCCATTTCAAAGCAACGTATGGCGCGGGCTGCGCACGATTCCGGCGGGCACGACTCTGAGCTACGGGCGCATGGCCCAGCGACTCAAGTGTCCGCTGGCCGTGCGCGCGGTCGGCTTCGCGAACGGCTCGAACCCGATCAGCGTCGTGGTCCCGTGTCATCGCCTTGTCGGCGCAGGTGGTTCGCTGACCGGCTACGGCGGCGGCCTCGAACGCAAGCGTTGGTTGCTGGAACACGAAGGTGTCCGCTTCGGCGAGTAGCGGTGAGGTCTGATACATTCCGCGGCCATGCGCAAACTCACCTACCTGCTCTGCTGTGCGGCCCTGGTCGGCGCATGCGCGAGCCCGCCGCAAAAAGCCAACGAACCAGCGAAGAAGTCCGAGTTTGCGGCGGTCCCGCCCGAGCCAGTCAATCCTTATCCGTCGACGTACAAGGCTGACACGGCAACGGCGACGTTGATTCGCGGCGCAACCGTGCTGACCGGCACAGGTACGCGGCTCGAGAACGCCGACGTGCTCATCGTGAACGGCAAGATCGAAGCGGTCGGCCCGAATCTCAGCGCGCCGGCAGGTGCACGCGTCGTCGATGCGAGCGGTCGCTGGGTCACTCCCGGTCTCATCGACGTGCATTCGCATCTCGGCGTCTATGCCAGTCCCGGTGTGAACGCCAGCAGCGATGGCAACGAGGCGACCGATCCCGTCACGGCGAACGTCTGGTCCGAGCACGGCGTGTGGCCGCAGGATCCGGGCTTTGAGACCGCGCTCGAAGGCGGCATCACCTCGCTGCAGATTCTGCCCGGCTCCGCCAATCTGATCGGCGGCCGCGCGGTGACGTTGAAGAACGTACCCGCGACGACTTATCAGGCGATGAAGTTTCCGGACGCGCCGCAGGGACTGAAGATGGCGTGCGGCGAAAATCCGAAGCGCGTCTACGGCGGCCAATCGCGCGCGCCGAGCACTCGCATGGGCAACGTCGCGGGCTATCGCCAGGCCTTCGCGGATGCGCAGGATTATCGCGAGCAGTGGCGCAAGTACGAGCGCGACGTCGCGGAATACCAGAAGAAGCACTCTGAGGCGAAAGACAAGAAGGACTCAGAGGAAGCGAACGAACCGCCGGTGCCGCCGAAGCGCGATCTCAAGCTGGAAACGCTGGTCGGCGCGATGAACGGCGACATCAAAGTCCACATCCACTGCTATCGCTCGGACGAGATGGCGATCATGCTGGACCTGTCGAGGGAGTTCGGCTTCAAGATCTCCGCGTTCCATCACGCCATCGAGGCTTACAAGATCGCCGATCTGCTGGCCGCGAACGGCGTGTGCGGCGCCGAGTGGGCCGACTGGTGGGGCAGCAAGATGGAAATGTTCGACGGCATCCAGGAGAACATTGCGCTCACCGACAAACCCAAAGGCGGTTGCGCGATCGTGCATTCGGATTCCGACGAAGGTATTCAGCGCCTGAATCAGGAAGCCGCGAAAGCGATGTCGCGCGGCAATCGCATCGGGTTGAACATCGCGCCGGAGCACGCGATTCTCTGGGTCACCGCGAATCCCGCGCGCGCGCTCGGCATCGATCCATTCACCGGCACGCTCGAGCCCGGCAAGATGGCCGACGTGGTGATCTGGAACGGCACTCCGTTCAGCGTTTACGCGCTCGCCGAGCAGGTGTTCGTCGACGGCCAGCTCGAGTTCGATCGCGCCAACCCCGCGGCGCATCCGAGATCCGACTTCCTGCTTGGCCAGCCGGGCGCGGGAGCACAGCCATGAGAACGCTCGTCGCAATCGCTCTGCTGAGCTGCGTCACGCTCGCGAATGCGCAGACCGTCCTGATTCGCGGCGCCACTGTTCACACGGTCGGCGAACAAGGCGTGCTGAACAACAGCGACGTGCTGATTCGCGACGGCAAGATCGCGGAGGTCGGCAGCGGCCTGAGCGCGCCGGCGGGCGCCACGACCGTCGATGCGAGCGGCCGCGCGCTCACGCCCGGTTTGTTCGGCGGACTGTCGGCGATCGGTGTCGAAGAAGTGAGCCTCGAGCCGACCACGGCCGATGCAGGCGTGATCCTCAACGCGCCGGCGTATGAGATGCAGTGGCGCCCCGAGTTCGACGTGACCGCTGCCTACAACCCGCGTTCAGTGCTCGTGCCGGTCGCACGCGTCGAAGGTTTGACGTGGACCATGCTCGCTCCTGCGAGCGCCGAAGGCGGAACATTCGTCGCGGGCCAGGGCGCCGCAGTGACTCTCGATGGTCGCTACGACGCAGTGCTGCCGAACAGCCGCTCGTTGTTCATCAACCTCGGCGGCAACGCGAACGCGATGTCGGCCGGCAGTCGCGCCGGTCAGTGGATGCTGCTCGATCAGGCGATCCGCGAAACGCGCTCGCCGAGCGCACAGGACGAGCACGTGCTGCTGCATCCGGCGGGACGCGAGGCGCTCGCCAGGTTTCTGTCGGGTGGACGCGTCGTGTTCGGCGTCGCTCGCGCAGCCGAGATCCGTCGCGCGATTGCTTTCGCCAAGCGTTACGGGATGAAGCCCGTCATCGCCGGCGGCGCAGAGGCGTGGGTCGTCGCCGACGAGCTCGCGCGCGAGAAAGTCCCGGTGCTGCTCGACGCGCTGGAGAATCTGCCCTACACCTTCGACGGCATCGGCGCGCGACTCGACAACGCTGCCCTGCTCAATCGTGCAGGCGTGCGCATCGCGTTCACGCAGTTCAACGAGAGTCACAACGCACGCAAGGTTCGCCAGCTGGCGGGCAATGCAGTCGCTCATGGATTGCCGAAGGATGCGGCGCTTGCGGCGCTGACGGTGCAGCCGGCGGAGATCTTCGGGCTTGCGGGCGAGAGAGGACGTATCGCGCGCGGGCAGGTCGCAGATCTGGTGTTGTGGAACGGCGATCCACTCGAAGTGACGAGCGCGGCCGACGCGGTGTGGATCGCCGGCAAGGCGATCGAGATGCGGTCCCGGCAAACCGAGTTGCGCGAACGTTACCTCAAGCGCCTGCAGTAGGAATTGTCAGGCTGAAGCCTGACCCACGGTCAGATTTGTGGGTCAGGCTTCAGCCTGACTCCCAGATCTTCTCGGCCTTCATCCCTGAGACAAAAAGGGAACGGGATTTGAATCCCGTCTTCCCCATCCCCGAGATCTCCACCAGCGACTCGAACGCCGGCGCCTTGCCCGCGTTCTTGCACAGATCATCCACATCGTGCCGCGCCGCCAGACTCTGCGCGATCTGCATCACTCCGATATCGCGCGTGCCCGCAATCACCACCACCCTGTTGCCGTTCGGTCCCGCGAACGTCGAAAAATACCCGTAGTCGCGAAACTCACCGTCACTGCTCGCCCCCATCGCGGTGCTGAGATAAGTGTGATCGGTCTTCGTATCCACCAGCTCGTCATACGACCCGCCCGGCGACACACGCGACGCCGCGAACACGCGATCGCCTAGCATCCCCAGCCCGCTGATGTACCCGATGTACACGATGTGACTGTTCTTCAGCGCGTTCGCATCGAGCTGCGACATCAACACCACGCGCACCGGCTTTGCCGTGCCGAGCACCGGCACGATGTCCTGCAACGCGAAGGCGCTCGCCGCCGGCAGATACGTCAGATCGAGATTGCGATAGCGCTGCATGAGCTGCGGGTTCAGCTCGGCGTGATCGCGGAAGTCTTCGTGCGAGTTGATGAAGAACTCGCGCACCAGCCGATCGATGTGTCCGGTCTGCGGATTTGCTTCGCCGAGCAGGTAGTAGTCGCCGACGACGATCGTTATCGGCAGATCGTCTGCCAGCAGCGGCCCCCACACCGCACTGTGGCGCACCTCGCGTATGTCCCACTGTGCGCCTCCCATGCTGAAGCCCGCACCGAGCAGCGCGCCGACGATGAGTGCGCAACAGGTCGCGATGCCGATGCCAAGCCAGTTGGCGCGTCGCACAGGTACCGGCGGCGTAGATGTCTCAACGGGGGCAACGACAGGTTCAGTCGCCGGCCGCTCCAGCAGCAACCGGTACTCACCTTTCGGGATGATGATGTTCGGCGCGTCGGGCGTGCGGCCGTTGAACTCTTCCAGGCGGCGGCGCAGCTTGTGGACATAAACTCGCACGACCGCATCCTGCGACACGTCGAAGCCGGGGCTCTTGCCGAATACCTGCAGCGCGATCTCCGTCTCTTTCGGCGCGCCGCCTTCGAGCGAGCGCGCGAGCAGGAAATCGAACAGCCGCGACAACGTGCCGGGCTTGCCGAGTAGACCGCTGGCGCGGAACTGCTCGGCGTGGTGCATCAACTCATCGGATGGCGACACGGCGGGAGACCTACTCTTCTGGTCGAAAGCGGCCAAGGCCCTTTCGACAAAACGCCGTCAAAAGGCGTGACTTTTGCCGGCTCTGGACCCGCGCATCGTAGCACCCCTTACTGTGGGTCCGACTTTAGTCGGACAATTCTTGTCAGGCTGAAGCCTGACCCACATCAATAGCGGAAGCCGATCGCATTCCACTGCAGCAACGTAGCGACAAGCACTACGAACAACGCTACCGCGACTGTATGGCGCAGCCGCCGGCCGGTAGACCAGGTGCGCTCGCGCCAGACCGGGACCAGCGTGGCGATGCCGAGGACGCTCAGTCCGGTTGCGATGACGCCCACGGCGAGTGCCACCTTCAACATTGGCTGAGGATAGCTGTAGACGAACTGATCCTGGCCCGCGGGCCCCACGAACGGCAGAGCCCACACGACTGCGAGCACGATGAACAGCAGCCAGGCGATAGCCGTGCCGGCGATCACTTGCGCGGAGCGACGTTCGCCGATCGAGTGCGGCGGCACCGGCTCGCGACGCAGCGCAGCCGCGATCAGAATGCCGATGCACGTGGCCAGCGCGGCCGCGAGCACCAGAGCGAACCACTGGGGCGATGCGAAGAAGGCGACGCGCTCGACCGTTCCGATGTAGGCCACGAGGTGGCTGACAGCTCCGCGCTCGTTACGCACGAATGCGATCGTGGCGTCACCGTTGGCCTGGCGGAACAGATCCTTGCCGATCTCCACGTAGCGCTGCGGCGGACCGCCGATCGCCAGGACGAGATACCCGTCTTTCGTCGCGGACACGCCGATCGTGCCGACGTTGACGATCTTCTCGAACTGCGTGTACGAGCGCCGCAGTGGGCGGTACTGACCTGCGTATTCCCGGGCCCGCTCGGCACCGCCCTCGGGCACCGTCGGCTCAGGCTGTGGCGACGGCGGAAAGTATTTCGCGACCAATCGCTCCGCGACCGCCTGCGTCAGGAACCCACCGGGTACGCTGTTCGCTGCCACGAAAACGCCGAGCGTGCCGTGGCCGCCGAGATCGTCGGTCACGACCATGAGCGTACGAAAGTGCAAGGTCGAGCCGCCGTGCGAGAGATTGTCGACAGCCAGCGGTGCGGTCGTACCGAGCGGCGTATTGAAGAACCCGTGATGAACTGCCGGCATTCCCGGCGCGCTCTGGAACGACGGCTCACGCATCTGCGCAAACGTTGCGGCCTTCAGCACGCCCGCGGCTTCGAGGCGTTGCGGATCGAGCAGCGCGAGCATGTAGCGCGCCATGTCTCCAGCAGTCGAGACCGCGGCACCTGCCGGCGCCATCGAAACGATGTGCTCGTGCGGGACCGCCTGCCATACGCCGTTACGCGATTCGATGTTCTGAGAGAGATGTGCAGCGAGCTCGGCGGGCATCGGCTGCGGCAGACCGTCTGTCGGTTGGTAGATCTCGCGGAACGTCGTGTGCGCAAGACCGAGCGGCACGAGAATGTTCTGCTCGACGTAGCTCTCGTACTCCATGCCGGAGACGTGCGCGACGATCGCACCGGCGAGCGCGCAGCCGTAGTTCGAATACACCATGAACTTGCCGGGCTCGCGCACGCGATGCGGGCGGCGCTGCTGCAGTTGTTCTGTCAGGGACAACGGCGTCGCATCCCCGGCGACGAACAGCCCTTGCAGGATGTCTTCGAAGCCCGCGGTGTGATTCATCAGGTCGATGATGCGGATCGGCTGCTCGAAGCCCTCGTCGGGTATATCGAGCTCATCGGGGAGATGGTCGTTGATGGGATCGGTGAGCTTGAGCTTGCCGCGCTCGGCGAGCTGCATGATCGACAACCAGGTGAAGGTCTTCGAGATCGAGCCGAGGCGGAACAGCGATTCGTTCGGATCCACTGCGCGGCGTGGCTCGACCTGGTCGATGCCGTAACCCTTCACGAGCAGTATCTCGCCGTCGCGGACGACAGCCACCTCGGCGCCGGCGATCTGCTGCTGGGACATGAAGCCGCCGACGACGCCGTCGACGAAGGACTCGAGGTTCGGTAACGACTCCGCAGCCGCGCTCTGACACACGAGCGCGGCGAACAATACGACCCAATTACAACGGCAATGCATAGGCAATGATGTGTCCGCCTTCGGGGTCTTCCTCTTCTGGCGGCGCGCCGGGCTTCGGCGGCATGCCGAATTTACGCGAGTTGCTCGGCACGCTCAGGATCACCACTTGCCGGTGTGTCTTCGGCGCGAGATAGCTCATCGGAGTCGCCTGCGCAGTCGCCGGCAGAAAGTCGTGCCACAACTCTTCGCCCGTTCGCAGATCGAACGCACGGAAGTAGCGATCCATCGTGCCACCGATGAAGATGAGACCGCCCTTGGTGACGATCGTACCGGCCGACTGTGGGATGCCCATGGGCAGACTCAGCTTGATCCCGATGCCGAACGGACCGCTTTCGTTGGTCGTACCGACCGGCTTGTTCCAGACCACCGTGCGCGTCTTCAAATCGACGACACCGAGCGTGCCGTACGGCGGCTTCTGACAAGGCACGAACAGCGGCGACATGAACGGTCGCGTCGTCATCGCATACGGCGTGCCCTCCTGCGCGCTGACGCGCAGGCCTTCCGGAATCTGATCGCGCGGATAGAGCTGCAGTCGATTGCTCATGATCAGCGGGTTCACGACCATCAGCAGATTGTCTTCGTCGACCGCGACGCTGCCCCAGTTGAAGCCGCCGGCATTGCCGGGGAATTGCAGCGTTCCGGTGAGCGTCGGCGGCGTGAAGTGACCTTCGTACCGCAGCTTGCGGAACTCGATGCGACACCAGAGCTGGTCGAGCGGCGTCAGGCCCCACATGTCCTGTTCGGTGAGATCGGGGCCGCGGAACTGCGGCATGCCGACCGAGAACGGCTGCGTCTTCGCGGTCCAATCGCCGGGCACCGCGCCCTGCGGCACCGGCTGCTCGCGCACTTCGGCGAGCGGTGTGCCGGTGCGTCGATCGAGCAGGAACAACTCGCTGCGCTTCGTTCCTTGCACCAACGCCGGAACTGTCGTGCCGTCAGCTTGCGGCAGCTCGAACAGCACCGGCTGCGACGGCACGTCGTAATCCCAGATGTCGTGATGCACGGTCTGGAACGACCAGCGCACGTCGCCGCTTTCCACGTCGAGCGCGACGACCGACGACGCGTACTTCTCCGACGTTTCGGAGCGCAGCGCGCCGTAGTAGTCCGGCGTCGCGTTGCCGGTCGGCACGTAGACGAGGCCGAGCTTGTCGTCGTAGCTCGTCAGGCTCCACACGTTCGGCGTGCCGCGCGTGTACCACTCGCCTTCGCCGGGCTCGGTGTGCACGCCGGGTCGACCCATGTCCCACGCCCACGCGAATTTCCCGGTCAAAACGTCGAAAGCGCGGACGACGCCGGACGGTTCGCCAATCTCACGGTTATCCAGGACCCAGCCGCCAACGATTGCGCGACCGCGGGCGATCGTCGGCGGTGAGGTGACGAAGTAGAACCCTTGCTTCACTTCGCCCATGCCCGAGAGCAGGCTGATCTCGCCGTTGCCGGCGAACGAAGTGCAGCGCTGGCCAGTCTTGGCATCCACAGCAAACATGCGCGCGTCGGTCGTCGCCGTGATGATGCGTTCGACGCAATCCCCGGCGTACGTTTCGGGCGCGCGGTAGTAGCTCACGCCGCGACAGCTCGTGCCGAAATTGCTGATTGGCGGAATCTTCACCTCCGGGTCGAAGCGCCAACGCTCCGCGCCGGTTTCGGCATCGAGCGCGACGATGACGTTGCCGCCAGTGCAGGCATAGAGCAGATCGCCAATTTGAATCGGCGTCGCCTTGAACGCGCCACCGCGGCCCGTGCGGAAGTGCCAGATCTCCTGCAGCTTGCCGACGTTATCCGGCGTCAGCTGATCGAGCCGCACGTAACGCGTGCCGGCAGTCGTGCCGCCGTAGTTCTGCCAATCGGTGCCAGTAGGCGTCGGTAGCGGCGTCAGCGACGAAGCAGCTTGCGGCGCGGTCGGCACGGTCGGCGGCTTTGCCTCGTGTGCTGGAACCGAAGCGCGCGCGCCGATGACATTGGCAGTCACACCGACGACAACGATTCCCGCGAGCACCGCAATCGTGCCGCGACGGCCAAACAACGGCGGCGGTTCCGCGGGTGAGTACAACGAGCGCCGGAACCACGGCGTAAGGAACCACGCGCCGATCACCAGCAGCGCAAGCACTCGCGGCGCGAGTGCCCAGAGATCGACGCCGACTTCGTAGAAGCTCCACAGCACCGTTGCGGCGAGCAACAGGCCGTAGACGAGCGAGCCGCGTCGATCACGACGCCACAACAGCACTGCGGACGCGAGAATCGCGAGCCCGGCGAGCACGTAATAGAAGGAACCGCCCAGCGTGACGAGACGAACGCCGCCGACGGCGAGCGTCAGGCCGATCAGGATCAGGATGGCCGCAAAGATGCGTGGTGGACGGTGCATGGCTCCCCCCGACTTGTTGTTGTGCGGGGAGTGTATAAGAAAAGGGGGACATTCCAATGTCCTGCTTGTCTGGCTCTACCGCTCTGCGAGCGCCGTAGGCAGTTCGATCACTCCGCTGATCGCTTCGCGTTTGCCGCTCGCGTCGTAGCGATAGGCGCGCGGCTTTTCGCCGAGCCACGTCGGGTCGATCGCGTATTGCAACGCTGCGCTCGGCGCATCGCCGAACGCATACGCCTCCGAGCGCACGCCGAGCTGCGCGAGTCGAGCCGCGATCTCGTCCGCGCTCTGCATCGGATCCGTCGAGATCGTGACGATCTTCAGCTGCGGATCGGTGCGCTGCGCTGCGGCCAGGTGACTGAGCGACTTCATGCAGTACGGACACTCCAGATCCCACAGCACGACCCAGAACGGCGAACGTGCGTGTTGCCGCTCGATCGCGGCAAGCGTGTCGCGATTGAACGGCTGCACTCGAGAGTCGAGCGTCGGCGCCGCGAGATCGCGAACTGCAATGCCATCGGCGTTACGCCAGACGACCAGGATGCGCTGCTGCGCCGTCACCAGATGCGGCTGATCGGAGTCGCCGGCAGTTTGCAGCGACGGACCCGGAGCGAACGTGCGGCCCGAGTCGTTCGAGATCAGCGACTCGATTTTCGTCACGCTGCCGTCGAAGCGCTTCCAGACGACTGCGAGCGTCGGACCTGCGACAGCGACATCAGCGTGAGTCGCACCGGCCGGCAGCGTTCGTACGTTGGTCGGGCCATTCTTGGTCAACTGCCCATAGAACGCGCGACCCTGGCCATCGACTTGATTGAACCAGACCGCGTGGCGCGTGCCGTCAGCGCCGAACGCCAGCGACGGTCCGTGATGCGGACACGCATCGACGCCCCAGCGGTCGACGGTCGCCCGCTCGATCGTCGGCTGCGCTGCGCCGAGGAACGCAAAGGCGTGATCGCGTTCGTTCGGTTCGAATACGTGGCGCCACAGCGCAGCGACGCGTCCCTGGCTGTCGCTCGCGAGGGCGATCCTGCAGCACTCGCAGCTGCTGTCCGCCAGTTTCGTGTCGTCGCTCCAGGTCGTGCCGCGGTCGTCGGAGCGCGAGTAGTAGATCGCTGCACCTCGATACGCTCGGCCCGCCTGCTCCGCCACTTTCAGATCGCGCTTGTCGACCCAGGCCACCCACAAGCTGCCCTTCGAGTCGACGAGCAGCGACTCGAACCGATGCGTGATCAGTTGCCGGTCGTGATGCACGTTGACCGGCGTCGACCAGGTCTTGCCGCCGTCGAGCGAGCGCGAGAAACGAATGTCGCCGGTGAACTTGTCGGAGGTCGGCGAAGTCCAGGTCACGTAGAGCTCGCCGGCCGTGCCGAAGGCGAGCTTCGGTCGATTCTCGCCGTCCGCAGCCACCGGTTCGACCGATGCATTCACACGCACCGGCGATTGCCAGGTCGCGCCGCCGTCGTCGGAGCGTTGCAGGACCACCTGCCCTGCACTGCCCGCCGGCTGCGCGTACGCCACCCACAAATGCCCGGCAGGATCGATCGCCGCAGACGTGCCGAACGCAGCACGATTCATCGCCGCTGCACTGGCGGGCGGCGCAACGACCAGCTGCGCCACCATGATCAGCGCGAGATACAACATCGCTACGCCTTTCATCGCGCACCTCCGAGCGACCACCGCACTTCGGCAAACCCCGTGCGCGACGGATACGGATGCGACTGATAGGCACGATCGTTGGTGATGTTGTCGACGCCGATCGCGATCTCGGTGCCGTTGTCCATCGTGTACGCGACGCGGCCATCCAACGCGCTTACGCGCGAGATGCCGCCATACGTGTCGCCGTTGAAGTCGTCGTTCTCGAGACGACCGTACGTCTTGCCCGAATAGCGATAGCCGAGACTCGCGAGCCACGACGGCGTCGGCCGCCACACTGCCTGCAAGTTACCGCGCCAATCCGGCACGCGCGGCCACCAGTGGCCGACGTAGTCCGGATGATTCGCGTTCTCCAGGATGCGAGCTTCCGCGTACGCGATGCTGCCTTCGAGCGAGAGCGTGTCGATGAACATGCCGTCGATGCCGAATGCCGTCTCGATGCCGCGCGTGCGCACGCGATCGATGTTCTGCACGATGCTGGGACTGCGGAACACGAAGGCGTTGTTCTGATTCCAGATCGTGTCCTGCACGTCATCCTGGAACAGCGACACGCGCACGCGACCGAACCCCGGTTGGTACTCGACGCTCAGGTCGACCGAATCGGAGATCTCCGGCTTGAGATTCGGATCGTTGACGACGATCTGCGACGGCGTGACCGCGCCGAGGAACAACTCTGCGACTGTCGGAAACCGCACGCCGCGGCCGGCGCTCAAGCGCACTTGCCATGCATCGTCCGGTCGGAACGACAGCGACGCCTTCGGTGACCACTCGCGCTCGGTGCGCGACGGATAGTTCTTGGGCGCGAGTCCCGAGGCGAACTGGAAGCCATCGCTCGCTTCCCAATCTTCGTAGCGCACGCCGAGCGTCAGCACCCAGCGTTCCGCAAACGCCCACGCGTCCTGCAAATAGAGAGCCTGCAAATTGGTCTCGCCGCGCGCGTCCTGCGATAGAACGCCAGCAGTCGAGCGCCAATCCGTGGTCGCATAGATCGGGCTTTCGAGTCGATAGTCGTTGCGGTGATAGCCGACTGCGAGCGTGTGCGCACCGCCGGTCCAGTCACCTTCGAGCGGCGTGTACACGCCCTGCACTTCGAACGTCTGCCAGCCAGTGCCGTCGCGCTCGGAGTTCGTGCCGGGCATCTGGCCGGCGGGATTCGGATCGTGGCTGTTCGCCTGCAGCGTCGAGTCTTCGCGAATGTCGTACCTGGAATACACGATTGATCCATTCCATCCCGTGTCGCGCGTCGTGCGCAGCGTCGTGCCCCACTGCAGGTGTCGCTCGTCGCGCGTGCTCGGCGCAAACGCCGCGGCGGGCACATCGAACACGACACCGTCGACGGACACCCGGCCTTGCCACACTTCCTGGCCCGCCGTGTCGCGCATGAACGTGCGGTTCTCGTTCTCAGTGTCGTTGGCCCACTCGGCGAGGAAGCCTTCCGCTTCGAGCCAGTCGGTCAACGCGTATCCGCCGCGCAGCTTCCACTGGTTCTGAATCGTGTGATCGATCGCGCCGGCGTTGGCGCCGAAGACCGCGCGGCGCTTGCCGAACGGATCGGTGTCGAAGACGACGCCGGTCACGGGCGTCGGTGGTGCGGCCACCGGCACCGACGGAAACGTTCCGGGTGCAGTCTCCGACACGGTGTAGTACTGCATCGGATGACCCGTCGAATCCTGATGGTTCGCGGCCAGCGAGAACCACGCGCCGTTGTCGAAGCGGTCGCCGAAGAATCCCGAGGCCTGATAGCCCGAATAGTCATCGCTCGCGCCGTACTGATCGAAGTTCTCGCCGAACGCCGTCGTGCGCACGCTCAGCTCGCGCTGCTCGGGACGGCGCGTGCGAACCTGCACGGTCGTGCCGATCGAATTGCCGGGATAGAGCGCCGAGAACGGACCGTACAGCACGTCGACGCGGTCGATCTCTTCCGGCGAGATCATGTTCCAGCGCGGCGCGTCGAAGCGGCCGAGGAAGTTGGACAGCAGGTAGCCGTCCATCAACACCAGCCCGCGCGGCGCCTGCAGCGTCGAGAAACTGCGTCCGCCGATCAGCGCGTTGCGGTCGCCGATGTAGCGCTTGCGGATCGTCAGGTTCGGCACGTAGCGCAGCGCGTCCTCGGGATTGACGAGATTCTGCGTGCGCAGATCTTCGGCGGTCTTCGAGGCGGTCGGCGCCGGCACGTCGAGGTCGAGATGCTCGCGCGCACCCGTGACGGTGATGGATTCAATGAGCTTGTCGCTGGCGACACCCTGTGCGTGTGCCAGTGAAATGGCGGCAATCGACAGAATGACTGTCGACGCAGCGATGCGGAAAAACATGACTAATCTCCAAACAAACACTGCACGCGATGAGTCGCGCGTGCACCGACTGGGCCGTCGGTTCGATCAGTGCTTCAGGAGAGCGAAGGCGGACCGCGGATGCGGTCGATGCGCTGCGGGCCGGCCAGCGGGACGGCTGCGACGCGTGCGGGGAGGAATTGCTCGGTCGCCTGCGCGGCGACCGGGGCGAGATGCGGGATGTCGATGACGGCGGCGACTGCAGCCACCGCGAACGGACACGGCGGATCGAGATGGCTGCCGCTGTGATGGGCACCGGCGTGGTCGGCGTGGCCACCAGCCATGGAAGCGTGGTCGTGCAGACCCTGGACGATCGGGGCCTGATCCGGGCAGAAGGCGAGCTGCAGGCCATCGGCCTGGCTGGTCGCCAGCATGAAACCGACGGGCAGAAAGGCGCGCGCTACCAGCAGCGGTAGCAGCCAACGTGCCCATTTCTTGAAAAGCCGGCGGTTCATGAAGGGGTCGAGTATAGGCGGACGGCCCTTAAGGACCAATTGCCCTTGCGTTCACGGGCAGGCAACTCAGGATTTCCGGACAGGTATTGCGGTAGCAGGGTTGACCATCGCCTCGGCCTCGGCTTCGGTTTTGAGCTCGCCTTCCCATTTAGAGACGACAACGGTGGCGATACTGTTCCCGATGACATTGGTCGCCGAGCGGCCCATGTCCAGGAAGTGATCGACGCCGAGCAGCAGCAACAAGCCGGTCTCGGGAATGTTGAACTGACCCAGGGTCGCCGCGATGACGACCAGCGAGGCGCGCGGCACGCCGGCCATGCCTTTCGAGGTCAGCATCAGGATCGCGACCATCATCAGCTGCTGGCCGAACGACAGCTCGATGCCATACACCTGCGCGATGAACATCACGGCGAACGTGCAGTACATCATCGAGCCGTCGAGGTTGAACGAGTAGCCCAGCGGCAGCACGAAGCTCGCGACGCGATTGCTGGCGCCGAAGCGCTCCAGCTCCTCGAGCGTCTTCGGATACGCGGCTTCGGAGCTCGCGGTCGAGAACGCCAGGATCGTCGGCTCGCGCACGCGCCGGATCAGCCGCAGCACGCGCGGACCGACGATCAGCCCGCCGAGCGTGATCAGCAGTGCCCACAGGATGAGCAGGCCCAGGTAGAACTCGCCCATGAACACGCCATAGACACCGATGATCTCGAGCCCCTCTTTGGCCACGCTGCCGGCCAGCGCGCCGAACACCGCGAGCGGCGCGAACAACATCACGTAACCGGTCACCTTCAGCATGATGTGCGAGATGGAGTCCATCACGTCGATCACGACGCGGCCGCGCTCGCCGAGCGCCGCCATCGCCACGCCGAAGAACAGCGAGAACACGACGATCTGCAGGATCTCGTTGCGGCTCATCGCGTCGGCCATGCTGGTCGGGATGAGATGCTCGATGAATCCCTTGAGCGTGAGTGCCGTGCCCTGCACGCCGGAGCTCGCTGCAGCGGCTGCGTCCGGAAGTTCCAGCTGCATGACCTTGCCCGGTTCGAGCGTCTCGACCAGCACCATGCCGAGCGTCAGCGACAGCAGCGAGGCGAACAGGAACCAGCCGAGCGCCTTGCCGCCGACGCGGCCCACCGTGCCGATGTCGCCCATCTTCGCGATGCCGACCACCAGGGTCGAGAACACCAGCGGCGCGATGATCATCTTGATGAGGCGCAGGAACGCGAACGGCAGCAACTCGACGCGCGTTGCGAACGCTTCCGCCGAAGCAGGGAACGACGAATGGACGACGTAGCCGGCGACGATGCCGAGCACCAGGGCGATGAGGATGTACTGCGTCAGTCGCTTCGTCATGTCACTCCTTACTTCACCAGCAGCAGCAGCGCCACGCCGACGATGATCCGATACCACGCGAATACGGTGAACCGGTGCGTCTGGATGTAGGTCAGCAGCCACTTCACCGCGATGAACGCGACGATGGCGGAGACCACGAGGCCCACGCCGAGGTCGGTCCAGTGCTCCTGTCCGAGCTGATCATGGCGATAAAGGTTCAGCAGCTCGTAGGCCGTCGCCGCGAACATCGTCGGGATCGCCAGCAGGAACGAAAACTCCGCTGCTGCCGGACGCGAGGTCGTGCCCGCGAGCATCGCCGCGAACAACGTTGCGGCCGAGCGCGACGTGCCGGGAAACACCGCGGCAAGAATCTGCGCCAGACCGACCCAACTCGCGACCGGCCAGGTGACCTCGGTGCTCACCGGCTTGCGCGCCGTGTAGGCCTCGATCAGGAAGATCGCCACACCGCCGATCACCATGGCCCACGCGACCGGCGCCACGGTTTCCGGCAGCTCCAGTCCCATCTGCTTGGCGGCGAACCCGCCGATCACGGTGATGATGAACGCCGTCAGCAGCTTGAACAGATAATTACGATTGGCAGGCTGCGTCAGGTTCAAAGCCAGCTGCCAGAGGCGCTGCCAGTAGATGGCGATGACGGCGAGGATTGCTCCGGCCTGAATGGCGACGGTGAACAGCTCCGAGCGTGGACCGAGCCAGTGCTGGGCGATCAGCAGGTGCCCGGTGCTGGAAATCGGCAGGAATTCGCTGATGCCCTCGATGATGCCGAGGAGGATGACCTGAAGCAGATTTTCCACGCGCCTTCCGTCGGGGTCCGACTAAAGGCGCGATGATAGGTCACTTCGGGGGCTGGTTGGGGATGACCGTCACCGCCGGTGCATTCCTCATGTCCTTCACGTCCTGCACTGGAGCGGTGCTGCTGTTCTTCGGCGAGCGCCGGCCATCGGTGCGCTCGACGATGTGCGATCCCGTCGGTTTGTAAGTTGGCTGCGAAACCTCGCGAGTCGCAGGCGGAGTGGAATCGTCCTTCTTCGTCGACGTGCACGCGCACAGTGCGCTTGCGGCGGCGAGCGCCGCGACCAGGACCACGGTGTTCATGACACATCTCCCTGCAAAGACTGCGACTGGACTCCCCGACGCGATCGTAGCGCTGCACGCAGGCTCAACGCGAGGCTGCCGATCAGAACTGCGAGACTAAACGCAATTACCGACCAATTGCCGAACCTGGCATAGGGAGTCAGCCCCACCCGTGGCTGAACGCTGCCCGTCAGTACGCCTGGCTGAAAGCGCGGCAGCGTCGACATCACGCGGCCATCCGGACCGATGATCGCGGAGATACCGTCGTTCGCCGCGCGCAACATCGTGCGCCCCGCTTCCAGCGCACGCATGCGGCTGATCTGCAGATGCTGATGAGCGGCAGTCGAATCGCCGAACCACGCATCGTTGGTCACGTTGACGAGCAGCGTCGCGTCCTTCAGTACGGCAAGCTGATCGGACGCGTACGCATCTTCGTAGCAGATCGTCACGCCCAGTTTCTGGCCTGCTGCATCGAGCGCCGGCTGCGAGTCGCCGCCCGCTTCGAAGCCGCTGTACGGCAGATCCATGCCTTGTAGCCAGCTGCGAAAGAACTCCGGCACGGGGAAGAACTCCGCCAACGGCACGAGCCGGCGCTTCGCGTACCACTGCGGCTCATCGCCCAGTGCCAGCACGGCATTGTAGTAGACGTCGCGACGCTGATCGTGTCGGAGCTGTCCGAGCACCAGCACCGAGCCGCTGCGCTTGGCCGCCTCCCATTGCGGCCCGAGAAACCCGCCGAGCATATCCACTGGCACGGCCAGCGCGGATTCGGGCCAGACAATGATGTCTGCGCCGAGATGCGCGGCCGTCAGGCTGCGGTACACCTCGATGATGTGCTCGAACTGCGTCCGGTCCAGTTTCATTTCCTGCGGGATCGCACCCTGCACGAGCGCTACCGTGACCGGCTTCCCCGTCGGCTGGGTCCAGTCATGTCCCCACAGCGTGAAGCCGAGGATCCAGACGGCGACGACAGCGCTCGCCGCGGCGATGCGCGTACGCGAGCTGCCGAACAGCAAGGCGACGAGAGCGCCGGCTGTCAGTGTGACGAAGAAGCTCGCTCCATACACGCCGACGAGCGGCGCGAGCCCCGCAAGCGGCGCATCGATCTGCGTGTACCCGAGTGCAAGCCACGGAAAGCCGCTGAGAAACCAGCCGCGAAACCATTCGAGCACCGCGATCGCTGCCGGCAGGATGACGAGCCAGCGCCAAGCCTTCGGCACATGAATCCACCGCGCGAGCACGTAGCCCAACCCAGCGGTGTAGCCACCCATGACTGCTGCGATGATCACGATCACGAAGATGGTCAGCGCGATCGGAGCATGTCCGATCTCATAAACGCTGTGATACAGCCAGTAGGTGCCGGCGAGAAACGTCCCAGCGGTGAACAGGAAACCGGCTCCGGCTGCACGCCGCGGAGCTGCGTCGTGCCAGACGACGAACAGATAGGCGGTACCGAGAATGCCCAGCGGCCACCAGTTGAACGGCGCGAAAGCGAGCGATACAGCTGCACCCACGGGCAAGCACAGCCAGAGGGCGAGACGCGTCTTCAGCAGGCTGGCATTCATTCCGTCGGAGGCGCGATGTCGCGCGGCGTGATGACGCGCAACATGTCGAGTCGGCGCCGGTCGGCGCGCAGGACCTTGAACTCCAGGCCGCCGAGCACGAAGGTCTCGCCGCGACGTGGCAGGCGGCCGAGGAAGTTCATCGCCAGCCCGCCGATCGTGTCGAATTCCTCGTCGCTGAACTCGCTGCCGAAGTACTGATTGAATTCCTCGATGCGCGTCTGCGCCTTGACCGTGAACTGGCGCTCGCCTTCCTTGCGGATGTCGAGATCGTCCTCGACGTCGTACTCGTCGCCGATGTCGCCGACGATCTGTTCCAGCACGTCTTCGATGGTCACGAGTCCCGACACGCCGCCATACTCGTCGACGACTATTGCCATGTGATGATGGCTGGCGCGAAATTCCTTGAGCAGCACATTGAGGCGCTTGCTC
>DATJIP010000189.1:0-33204 GCA_035493235.1 Steroidobacteraceae bacterium | reverse complement strand
CGCACGGATCAGATCCGTCGCGCCTGCATTTACATGTTCTGCATCCTCACGGCTTTCCTGGTCGCGGGCGGCCTGATCATGAACTTCTTCGGGATCTCCATTCCCGGGCTGCGCATCGCCGGCGGCATGATCGTCAGCTATCTCGGGTTTCGCATGTTGTTCCCCGACACCGTGGCGATCTCGATGCAGGAGCGGGCGGAGGCGAGCGCCAAGGCCGACATTTCGTTCACGCCGCTCGCCATGCCGAGCTTGTCAGGGCCGGGTTCGATTGCGGTGGTCATCGGCATGTCGACGACCGTGCAAACCGGCACGCACATCGTGGTGGGCTACGCGCTCGTGGCGATCGGTATCGCGATCACCGCATTCATCTCTTACGTCGTGCTGCGCGCCGCGACGAAGCTGGAGAAGGTGCTCGGCGCAGTCGGCATGAACGCAATGGCGCGCATCATGGGCTTCCTGCTCATCTGCATCGGGATTCAGTTCGTGATCAACGGCGTGCTGGGCGTCGTGCACGGCGGTTGAGCTACTTCAACGTCGGCTTGTTGATCGCGCTCACCGCTTTATCGCGGAATTCCACGCTGCCGCCGAGAAAATTCGCCGAGCCGATTTCCATCGCGTATAGCAGCACGTGCGCGTCCCCTTCCTGGCGCATCGACGTCGGCGGGCCGAGAATGTTGATCACTTCCAGCTCACTCATGCCGGCGCGCACGCGCTCCCAACGTGCCGCCTCGACCCACGCTGTCGAGCTCGTGGTGGGTGCCGTCGATGAGCGAGTGCCGGGAGCGCTGCGATCGCCTGCACGTAGCGATTGCTGTTTCAGCTCGTCGAGCTGTCGCGTCAGCGTCTGCACCTGCCGCTCCAGGTTGCGGACATCCTGCTCGAGCTTCATCACGCGGTAATTGGCGTCATCCTGGGCGTGTGCGCTCGGGCCGAGCAGCGAAACCGCAATCAGTGCAGGGAGCAGGTTACGCATGGAGCTAGCATACCTCGCTACAATCCGCCGATGTCGAACCCGAGCAATCAGTACGACATCCTCCGCGGCATCGGCCGCTGGGACCTCGTGGCGCTGATGGTCAATATCACCATCGGTTCCGGGATCCTGGGTCTGCCTGCCAAGCTGTTCGCGCTCACCGACGTTTACAGCGTCGTGGCGCTCGTGTTGTGCGCCTTGCTCGTCGCGATCGTTGCGATTTGCTTTGCCGAAGTCGGCAGCCGCTTCACGAACACCGGCGGTCCTTACCTGTTCACGCGCACGGCGTTCGGCGCGACGCCGGGCTTCATCGTCGGCTGGCTCTACTGGGTCTCGCGGGTGCTGACTTTCGCGACCATCGGCAACCTGCTGGTCGTCTACGTGACGCGCTTGGCGCCGGCGCTGCAAGGGCCGGGGCCGCGCCTGGCGATCATCACTGTCGTCGTCGTCGGGATCTGGCTCATCAACCTGGTTGGCATTCGCCAGGCCACGATCGTCAGCAACGGGTTGACTGCGTTGAAGGTGTCGTTGCTGCTGGTGTTCGGTGTCATTGGAATTCTCACAGTGCGAGCGTGGCCCACCGCGCCTGCGACGTTGCCGCCCGTCGGGGATTTCGGCTCCGCGATGCTGCTCGGCATCTTTGCGTTCGTGGGTTTCGAAGCGGCACTGGTCGCAGCCGGCGAAACGCGCAATCCGCGCCGCGACGTGCCGTTCTCGGTCGCGATGTCGTTGCTGATCGTGCTGGGCTTGTATGCCGGCGTGCAGATCGTCTGCATCGCGGCCGTGCCAGCGTTGGCATCGAGCGCGGCACCGTTTGCCGATGCGGCAGTCGTCTTGTGGGGACCGATCGGCGAGCAGGTGATCACGCTGGGTGCTGTCGTGATCATGCTCGGCTCGTTGAACAGCGGATTCCTGGCGACGTCACGCTTGCCGTTCGCATTCGCGGAGCACGGCGATATGCCGAGTGCGCTCGCGCGGGTGCATCCGAAGTTCAGGACTCCGCACATCGCGATTCTCGCGAGCGCTGTGCTCGTCTGGCTCGCGACAGCGGCGAGCTCGTTCTTGACAGCGATCACGCTCGCGACGAGCACGCGAGTGGTCGTGTACATCGCAGGATGCATAGCGCTGATCGCGTTGCGACGGCGCGCTGATGCGCCGCCTGCAGGGTTCGTTGCGCCGCTCGGCCCGGCGATCGCAGTGCTGGCGAGCATTCTGTCGTTGGCGCTGCTCGCCAACGCATCCAGCAAAGAGCTGGTGCAACTCGCGATTGCTACGGTAGTCGGCGTGTTGCTGCTCGCCGGCGTGCGCGCGCTGTCAAAGCGGAAGTAGCAAGTCCGTTTGCAACGCTTCTGGCCGCACGTTCGCCGGATCGTTCACGTAGATCTCACGAACCAGCCCGCGCGACTCGTGGCCGTGCTCTTGCGCCCACGCGTACAGCGCATGATAGGCAAGTCCGAGCTGCTCATACGGACCCACATGCGTGACGACTGCGAACTCGCCACCCGGCACCTCGTTGATTCGCGCTTGCGGCAGATCGGGCACCGGCGACTCGACGCGTACGCAGGCGTGAACGACGATGTGCTCGTCCGACCCCCGGTCATCGTTCATGCAGAACACCGGCGACCACACTTCTCGACCGGCCGCGCGCAACTCGTCGAACAGCGAGTAGATCAGCTCGGTGGTATCGACGATCAGCGCCTCTGCGTCCGTCACGACACAGCGCTCTGCTACCTGCAACGATTCCATGCGGCGAATCGTGACCTCGTACGGCGCGAGCGTGCCGGTCGAGCCGAAGCGTGCGATGGCATCGAGCGCGAAACGACGCTGTGCCATCTCTCGTTCGATGCGTGTTGCTTCGGCGTGGAGAATCGCGCTGCGCTCGGCTGTGCCGCCGGCCAGGAATTGCCGGATGATCGGAATGCCAATGCCCAGTCCGCGCAGCATGCCGATGGTCACCGCATCGCGGACCTGCTCGCGCGTGTAGTAGCGATAGCCCGTGCGTTCGTCGACATGCGCGGGGCGGAGCAACTCCTCTTCGTCGTAGTGACGCAGCGCTTTGACGGAAAGGCGGCATGCGCGCGCGAAGCGCCCGATCGGCATCACGACGGCGGGAACTCGTCGTAGCGCGGCAGATCGTCGGCGAGGTGCAGCCAGGGCAAGCGCTTCGATTCCCAATAGTGCAGCGTCGGCGGCAACGCTTCGGGCGCGTCGAGACTGCCGATCGTGATGTCGATCAGGCCGGGCAGGAACGTAGCGGTGAAGCAGATCTGCGTACCGCAGCGGCTGCAGAATCCTCGTCGCGCTTCTGCCGAGGATGCGTAGGACGCAGGTTCTCCCTGCATGAATCTCACCTGCGCTTGCGGATACATCGCCCAAGCGACGGCCGGCGCAGCGCTCGCACGACGACACATGGAGCAGTGGCACAACGCTGCCATCAGCGGCTCACCTTCAGCCCGATAACGGACGGCGCCGCACTGGCAGCCGCCTTCGCGAACGTTCGTCATGCGTCGACCCTCATGGCTGGCGGAACCTGCAGGGTCGGGTCTGCGGCTAGGGGAGAGTCAACCGAAGACTGCGAAAACCTGCCGCGACAGCGCGACCGGCCGTCCGTCCGGATCCTGCAGCAGACCCGTCTGGTTCACATACCCTTCCGCCGCCGCATCCAGGTTCGTATCGATGCGCCACCAGCGGTCGGATCCGAAGGCGAATTCATGCTCGAAGAACTCCAGGTTCCACACGAGCGAGCTGGCGGGCGCGGGCGCAGTCAGCATCGAGAGCGCTGGCGTCGGAATGCAGTCCACCAGCGCGACGACGTGCGATTCGGTCAGCGGCGAGGGGTCGCGATGACGGATGAAGCAGATCGAATCCGACCGCGTGCCACTGTACGGTTTCGCTCCGTGCGCCCAGCGATGCGCGAAGTGTTGCAGGAAGGGCGGCGCGCGTTCCGGATGAAAGCGGACCTCGTTGATCTCTTCGATCTTGCGCGGCGCTTCGACGACCGATGGCCTGATCGTGATCTGCGAGCCGCGCGCCAGGCCATACACACCGACCTGGATCGCGACGACCTGATCGCCATCGACGATATCGCAATGCGCGAGCGTCACTGCGCGACCGACGCGCAACACGCGCGTGTGTATGGTCCACGTGCCTGCACTCGCGGGGCCGACGAAAGTGGTTTGCAACGAGCGCAACGGCCGATCGCGCGGCACGATGCGACGCATCGCTTCATTGCCTGCAGCTGCAACCAGCCCGCCGTACGTCGCGCGGCCCTGGCCCCAGTCGTCGGACACGGTGATGCGGAATTGCGAATCCCCGTCGGCGACGAGGGAGCTCAGGATCTCGGAGAACTGCATGCGCCGAGTATAGGGTGCCTACAGCAGCTTGGCGCCGTTCGGCACCGCTCGCTCGGGCATCGCGAGCACGACGCGGCCTTCTGCATCATGAAAGCCCGTCACCAGCACTTCGGACATGAACGGGCCGATGCGCTTCGGCGGGAAGTTGACGACGCCGATCACTTGGCGGCCGACCAGTTCCTGCTTGCCATAGAGCGCGACGATCTGTGCGCTCGACTGGCGGATGCCGATCTCCGGGCCGAAATCGACGCGCAGTTTCCAGGCCGGCTTGCGCGCCTCGGGGAAGTCGAGCACTTCGATGATCGTTCCGATGCGCAGCTCGACGCGCTCGAAATCCGCCCAAGAAATTTGTTCCATGCCGCCTATGCTGGCTGCGGCGGGGGGCCTACGTAAAGGGCGGTGGGACGAATCAGCCGGTTGTCCTGGCGCTGCTCCACGACGTGCGCGACCCAGCCGAAGATGCGCGCGGCCGCGAAGCAGGCTGTGAACAGCTCCTTCGGAATGTCGAGCGCGAGGTAGACCACGCCTTTGTAAAACTCGAGGTTGGCCTTCAGCGAGCGCTTGCGATTGCGCGTCTGCTCGGCGAACGCTTCGTCGATTGCGACCAGCACTTCGAACAGCTGCTTCGGCTGGCCGGACTTCGCGATCTGCTGCGCCGTGGCGCGGATCACGCGGGCGCGCGGGTCGACGACGCGATACTCGCGGTGACCCATGCCCATCACGAGCCTGCCGGTCGCCAGACAGTTCGTGACGAAGCTTGCAGCCTGCTGCGGGCTGCCGACTTCGAGCGCCATTTCCAGAGCGGCCTGATCGGCACCGCCGTGCAATGCGCCGTATAACGCGCCCATCGCAGCCGACAACGCGGAAGACGGGGGCGCCAACGTCGAGGACACGACGCGCGCGGCGAACGTGCCAGCGTTGAAGCTGTGATCGAGCTGCAGGATCTGCGTGATTTCGAAGGCTTTGACCTGCTCGGGCGTCGGCACGCCGTCGTGCATCAGTTGCAGGAAGCGTTCGCCATAACGGCGCGAGCTCGGGTACGCCCGCTCCAAGTGATCTTCCAGTGCCGCGTGAATCAGGCCAATCGCCGCGGGGATGCGGGCGGCGACGATCAGGCCTTCCTCTTCGATCGCGTTGCGGCCGAGGCTGACCGCCGGCGGCTCCAATGCGAGGAGGGGCGTGATCGCCTGCAGCGTCGCCATCGGATGCTCGCCATGCCGCGCCAGCTCGCGCAGGGACGTTGCCAGCTCCGGCGGCAATCGGCCGGCAGCCCATAGATACTCTTCGACTTCCTCGAGACGTTTTGCGTCAGGAAGCGTGCCGAACACCACGAGGTGCAGGACCTCGGCGAAAGTGTGCTGAATGAGCTTTTCGATGGGCTGCCCGCGGTAATAGAGGCGGCCGGCGTCGCCGTCGACGAACGACACGGCAGTCGTGTCGGCCACGACCCCTTCGAGCCCTTTCTGAACTTGTACCGAATCGCCAATGACGCCCATGACCCATTACTCCGGCTATCCGACCTTCACGCACACCCTACGACAGCGCCGCCGCCGATCCTATTAGTGACCGCGATCCCGCTATCAGCCGGTTCGAATTACAATTCCGCCCATGCAGATCGAGCGCAACGAAATCCGCTGCTTTCACGCGGTGGTCGAGGCGGGCGGCTTCAGCCGGGCGGCTGAACGGCTGGATCTGTCGCAATCGGCTGTCAGCCAGGCGATTGCCAATCTCGAGCACCGCCTCGGCGCGGTGCTGCTGCGCCGGGGCAATCCGCCGCAGCTGACGGAAGCCGGCATCCGACTGCTGCGCTTTGCCGAAACGGTCATGAACGAGGAGCGTGAGACGCTCGCCGACATCGCGCAGATCAGGACCGGCGCGCTGTCGACGCTGTCGCTCGCAATGTCGCCGGCCGCGAATGCACGCTTCGGTATCTCGTTGCTACGGGAGTTTTCCGAGCGGAATCCGCTGACGCGTTTCAAAGTCGTGGTCGCACCGAGCCGCGAGCTGGTCTACGGCGTCGGCGACGGACGGTGGGAGCTGGGCTTCGGGCCGCTGTTGCACGTGATGCCCGAGTACTTCGCGTTCCACTCGTGCTTTTCCGAGACGCGGCGGCTGATGATCGCGCGCGACCATCCGGCGCGCACGGCGCTGCTGCGCGATCCGCAGGCGACGCTGCGAACGTTGCCGTTGATCACGTCGTACCTCGACGAACCGGCGCGTCGGCCGAGCGGCGATCGGTTGCGCAATGCGTTTGCGACGGTCTGGGAAGTGAGCCACATGGAGCTGCGGCTCGCGCTGGTGGTTCAGGGCAAGGGCGTCACGTACATCTCGGATCTGGTCACGCAGTTGCCCGAAGAGCTGGTGCCAATCGAGGGATTACCGTTCTCGAATATCGAGCGGCAGGTTGGCGTGTATTACCGCAAGCATCAGCCGCTGTCGCAGGCGGGCGCCCGGTTCCTCGCGTTGTGCCGCGAGCGGTGGAACGTTTGAAGAGTCAGGCTAAAGCCTCACCCACATCCGAAATCACGTAGCGGTTGCGGCCGGCGCCCTTCGCCTTGTACAGCGCCTGATCTGCGCGCCGGTACATCGATTCGAAGGCAGCTTCGCTGAGTGGTGCGATGTCGATGCCGATCGAAACCCCGAATCCGCGCCGCTCGAACGTCTGACGTTTCGCTTCGACCTTGATGAGGATCCGGCGCGCGATCTCCGTCGCCGCGTCGAGGTCGCAGCCCGCCGCGAAGATCAGGAATTCATCGCCGCCGAAGCGCGCGCAGATGTCGCTCGCACGCACGCTTTCGCGAATCGCTTCGGCGACGCTCACCAGCAATTCGTCGCCGATCACGTGACCGTAGTTGTCGTTGATGCCCTTGAGGTCGTCGACGTCGACCAGGATCGTCGCGTACGTCGAAGCTCGCACGGCGAGCGCCTCCGTGACCGCAGTCAGCGCGCCGCGGCGATTCAGCAGACTCGTCAGCTCATCGCGAATGGATGCGCGATATTGCTGTTCGATGCGATCGTTCAAGTCGAAGTGATAACGCGCGGCGACGTAGCCGATCAGCAGCGCGAGCAGCACCGCGCCCGTCAGCGTGCCGATCGAGATCGCACGAAAGCTCGCTTCCTGCGCCAGGTAGTACTGCAGATCGAAGTCGACGCCGACGAAACCGCTGTAGCGTCCCTGGCTGTCGTAGATCGGCGCGTGCCCCGACAGGAACGTGCCGTACTTGTCGCGCTGGAACGAGGGATAGACGTAGGTCTTGCCGGACGCGATCTGCTGCAGCCAGTCCGGATCCGGCTCGACGTCGAGCTGCTTGAACGGCTCCATGTACTCGGACGGCACCAGCTTGTACGGCGACTTGAGCCGCTCCGATTGCGACGCCGTGTCGACGACAAAGTAAGTCTGGCCTTCGCGCTCGACCATCGTGTAGACATAAAAGATCTGCGGATACGCTGCATGGAAGCGCACCAGCGGCTCCACGGTGCGCGCGTACAGCTCGGGCGTCTTGTTCGCAGGATCGAGCAGCTGGCGATGCAGATCGCCGTCGACGACGCTGGCCGCGAGCTGCGCGATCGCGCCGACATTTGAACGAAGCACCTCCAGCCGCGCATGCTTCGATAGCAACTGCGGGATCGCAACGATCGCCCCCAGCACGACGGCCGCGGCCAGGCTGACGGTCCAGAAAGTGCGTGGGGTAAAGCGGCGGATGGAGGACACGGACATATTTTTGCACAGTGGCACGCGCGCATTCTATTGCTCCCGCCTGCGCACTCCATCGACAATCGCCGCTCATGAGTGCTCACCCCGAGCTGCCCCGTCCGACCGTCGCGGAGCCGGCCTTCGCCGCCACGATGGAAAAGGGGATGAACGTCTCTTACTGGGCCCAGCGTCTGCCGCAGGCTCCCGCGGTCGTCGCGGAGAGCGGGAATCGGACTTACGCTGAGCTCAACGCACGTTGCAACCAACTCGTCCGCGCGCTGCGCGAGCACGGCATCGGCGCCGGCGATGGCGTCGCCCTGTTGTGCGCCAATCGAACCGAGTTCGTGGAAGTCTTCTGGGCCACGCGTCGCGCTGGCATCCGCCTGACGCCGATCAACTGGCGGCTGACGGGCGAAGAGGCGGCGTACATCGCCAATGATTGCGATGCCAAGGCCTTCTTTGCCCACGCACGCTTCCATGCAGTCGCCGAGCATGTCGCTGCGCATACGCCGGCAGCCCGGCTGCGAGTTGCGATCGGCGGCGCTATTCCGGGATTCGAGAGCTACGAGGCGCTGCTGCGCGGTCGCGACGGCAGCGACATTCCCGATCCGCAGCTCGGAAATGCGATGCTCTATACGTCGGGCACGACGGGCAAGCCGAAAGGCGTCTACCGCTCGTCAGCACCGCCGACGTCGCCCAGTCTGGTCGTGAGCGCCGACTATCGGCCCGGCCGGAGCATTCATCTCGTTACCGGTCCGCTATATCACGCTGCGCCGCTGTCGCTATCGATGGCCGTTCCGCAACTCTACGGCGCGTCGGTCGTACTGATGGACGGCTGGGACTGCGATCGGGCGCTGGAGCTGATCGAACAGGAACACGTCACGCACACGCACCTGGTGCCGACGATGATGCATCGGCTGCTGGCGCTGCCCGAAGCTGTACGCAAGCGGCACGATGTCTCGTCGCTCAAATACATCCTGCATGGCGCGGCGCCGTGTCCGGCGACCGTCAAACGCGGGATGATCGATTGGGTCGGCCCGATCGTGCACGAGTACTACGGCGCCACCGAAGGCACGGGCACGCTGACTGACTCGGCTGGCTGGCTCGCGCGGCCGGGCACCGTCGGTCGGCCGGATACTCCCGATCACATTCAGATTCGCAACGAAGCGGGCGACGTCTTGCCGCCGCTCGAGGCCGGGTTGATCTACATGAAGGCGCCGGCGAGCGGGCGCTTCAAGTACTACAAAGACGATTCGAAAACGGACCGCGCCTACAGCGGCGACTACTACACGCTGGGCGACGTCGGCTATATGGACGCCGACGGCTACCTGTATCTCACGGATCGCAGCGCGCACCTCATCATCTCGGGCGGCGTGAACATCTATCCCGCGGAGGCCGAAGGCGTGCTGCTCTCGCACCCGGCCGTCGCGGACGTGGGCGTGATCGGCGTGCCGGACTCGGAGTGGGGCGAGGCGGTCAAGGCAGTCGTGATCGCGCAGTCAGGCTATACGCCTTCGCCGCAGCTCGCGGCGGAGCTGATCGATTACTGCCGCCAGCACCTGGCTCATTTCAAATGTCCGCGCAGCGTGGACTTCGTCGGCGAGCTGCCCCGGCTCGACAACGGCAAGCTGTACAAGCACAAGCTGCGCGAGATGTATCGGTCGAAAGCATCATCCCAATAGAAGATCAGCGAGGAGAGATTCATGAAGATTCTGCGCAGACTGTTCATTGCCATGCTCGCGTCCACCGCACTCGTCGGCGCAGCGCTCGCTGCCGACGCGAACGTCGCGGGCGAGTGGGACTTCACGGTGGAGACGCAGGCGGGCACCGGCACGCCGCACTTCAGCCTCAAGCAGGACGGCTCGAACGTCACCGGCACGTACAAGGGTCAGCTCGGCGAAGCGCCGGTGACCGGCAGCGTGAAGGGCAACGAGCTGACGATCAATTTCAAGGTGAACGCGCAGGGCACGGACCTGGCGATCACCTATACCGGCACGGTCGACGGCAGCTCGATCAAGGGCAAGGTGTCGCTGGGTGAGCTCGGCGAAGGGTCGTTCACGGGGAAGAAGGCAGGTTGAGATTAAGAGTCGGGCTGAAGCCCGACCTACAGCGCTCGAACCAACGTTGGTTTTTGCCCTGTAGGTCGGGCTTTAGCCCGACAATCCGGGCTCCGTTCTACTCCAACCCCTTCCAACAATGCGTCTGCACCAGCTCGATCGTCGAGCGCCGGCGCAGCCGCCAATATCTCTCTCGCTGCTCGCGCTCCGTTCGCAGCTCCGGCCAGCGCTCCAGATACGCTGACAACACCTTCCGATCCACCGCGTAACGGCTGAACGCTTCGGCATTCGCCGCACGCAGCGCAATCGCTCCGTTGTACCCGCCGAATCCCTGCGTCGCGCACACCGCACCGCCATCGTTGTTTCCTGCAACCGGCGGCGCTTCGAGCACGAACGACTCGGCAGCGGCGCCGAGATCGGGATCGAGATTGCGCAGCGTCGGAATGCCCACAGCCGTTTTGCCGAGCAGGAACTGCACGGCCTGCGACAGCGCCTTCAATCCGGTTTCGCCCATCGTGTGTCCGTCGCCGACGGCCTTCGGCGTGCCGACAGTCATCGGGGGCAACGCGCCCTTGCGGCCCTGTCGCTCCGCCGCGGTCATGCGTCCGTTCGCGGCAGTCGTGAGATCGGTCTTGGAGTTGGTGCGCGTGCCCGTGGCGTGCGCCACCAGATACTGGAAGTCCGCGACGCCGTAGCCGTGGCCGTGATGCGCGAGATCGAATGCATGAATCAGCGCGTTCTCGCCGCCGAAGCCGACACCGGCAAAGTGCGCCTTGCCGCCAGCTTCGCCGCTCTGGCCCCAACCGACGATGATCGACGTGATGTCGAGGAAGTTACGCAGCGCGAAGTCGAGCGTCGTGATCAGCACACCCGAGCCGCCTTCGCCGACGACAGTGCCGTTCGCGTCGATGTCGAACGGCGCGAGGGAATCCGCGACCGCGCGTTGCTCCGCGGGTGGGCGGTTGGCATTCATCGCGGCCAGCTTGCTGCGCGTCATCAGCGCGCCCGGCCCGAACGCGTCGAGAATCTGCCAGCTCGGCCGCGTCGCGGCGTCTGCTGCAGCCCAGAGCGTCATCGTCGGCCGCTGATAGCCGGGATAGTCGAGCACCATCTGCGGCGCGAATTCGCAGAACACGATCGAGCTCGATGCGCACGCGCCGACTGCGTTCAGCGGAGTCTGCGGCACGCGCATGTAGCCGTTGCTCGAGCGCAGGCTGTCGAGCAGCGCGGGATTCTTCAGCGATTTGCTCAGCGAATACGAGGGCGCGAGCATCGTCGACAACAACGCCGGTCCGTGCGAGGACAGCGAGTTCGCGAGACGCATCGCGAACTTGTCGCGCTTGTCACCCTCGATACCGTCGGCGCCCGCCGCGCGCAATTCGGCAAGCGAGTCCATGCCCATGAATGCAGTGGCGCCGGCAACGCGGAACTCATAGGGATTCGGCAGCAGCTCGGATAGCGAGACGGGAAGTGCCGCCAGTGCACCGAGGCCGCTGTACGCGAACAACTGTGCTTGCAGCGATGGGCCGAGACGCGGGTCGTCGTCGAACAACCCGTACATGTCCTTGAGAACGGACTCGCGCACGTCGCGATACATGAGACCGGCGAGCTTGCGCAGGCCGCCGCTCTCGAAGTCGTGCGGCAGCGGCGCGGCGATATCGGTCACGACCGACGAGCCCTTCGCGGTGAGCTCGGGAACGTGACGGATGCCGAGATTCGCGCGCAGCTGTGCGCCGTGGCGTTGCTCGATCTCATCGAGGGTGGCCGGCGTGCCGTCGAGCCAGCGAAGTGTCAGCGAGCCGCCAGTGCCCGGGTCGATATCGATCAGACCTGCATCGAACGCGGCAAAGGCAATGAACTCCGGCGCACGCGTGACGCGCGCGTGGTAGGTCTCGGTGCTGCCGACCGCAGAGATCGAGCAGGGAGTTCCGACCGTGACGAGTACCTTGTCAGCCGTGAGCACGATGATCCGGGCCTCCTTACGAAGGCCGAAGGATAACACCCTCGATGCTAGGCGGCTTCGCCGCGTGCCCGCGGGATCCGGAACGCACCGGTAGTGAGCGTCTCGTACTCACGATCCATCACCACGGTGCGATTGCGGCCGCGTTCCTTCGCGGCGTACAGCGCCTCGTCGGCGAGCTGGATGAAGCCTTCGGGATGGCGCCCGAGGTTCGGCTCGACGCAGGCCGCACCGATGCTGAAAGTCACGTACTGGCTGACCGGCGAGCAGGGATGCTCCAGCGCCGCCTTCTGCAGGCTTGCATGAAGCTGCCGGCAGATCTCCTCCACGCGGTCGCGGCGAGCGTCGTACAGCAGCACTGCAAATTCTTCACCGCCGTAACGCGCCGCGAGGTCGAAGGGTCGGCGTGCCGCGACCGGCAGCACGCTCGCCACCTTCGCGAGGCATGCATCGCCCGCCTGGTGACCGCGTCGATCGTTGAAGGACTTGAAGTGATCGAGGTCGACGAGCAGCAACGCGAGCGGCACGCGATCGCGCATGGCCTGCTGCCACAGCCGCTGCATGTGGTCGTCGAACATGCGACGATTGTGGATGCCCGTCAGGCTGTCGCGATTCGCGGATTCGCTCAACACCTGCTTCGCGAGGTAGTTGCGACGTACGCCGCGCTGGAAGGAGAAGTGGATCGCGCCGCCGATCGCGCACGCGAAGGCGACGACGAACGTATCGAATACACGCTGCGGTCCGCTCACGCCGGCCAGCGCGCCGCCGATCGCATAGGCCAGCACGACGAGCAACGACGTGCGTACGGCCTGCGCGTGCAACATCCCGAACAGGAAATACGGTGCGAGCACCACGAGCGGCAGCCACGAGCTCAACGAGTAGCCGTGCGGCTGCATGAGAATGTCCATTACGACGAACGAGAGCGCATGCACCGGCGCGACGATCTGCGCGGTGAGGCCGAACCACTTGCGATAAAGCTCCGTGTACGAGACCAGCAGCATCGCGAGGCAGCTCGGCACGATGAAGCCGAAGCGCAGCACGTCGACGATCCACTGATTCTCTGGCCCGAAGATCGCGTTGCGCATCTCGCGGAACGGGCCGCCCGCGAGCATCACGACCAGCATGTTGCCCATCGCGAGCCACATCGCATTGCGCACGCGCGAGCGCGTGTGCTCGGCGTACCAGCTGCGGAAAGTGGATTCCAGCGGCTCGTCGAACGTCAGACGCGGCACGAAGCGCGCGACGAAATCGCTGAAGCGGGCGGCGAAAGGCCGGGTCATTGGCGCGGTCAGGCTCTCTGGTCGGGAAGCGTCAGCTTCCGTCGTACATAAAGTACGCGCCTGACCCCCAGCTGGACGCGGAAGACCATCACAGGACTGCGCGATGTGCGTCACACAACGGCACAAAGAATCTGCGGCGCGGATCTTAGGGGCTTGCGGAATGTGACCGTGGTCACAGGCCGGGACGAGCGGTTCCGAGCCCCTTGGCCGGTGCGGGCCGGCGACTTACCGGCATTCGCTTCAGGAAGCCCCAGGAACCGCGCACTATATGGCGGCCTTTTACCGCAAGGCTCCCTGTGAGCGGCGGGTTACACGTTCCTGAGGTGTCTTGATGAAAGCGGAAAGAGTTGCCGGACTCCTGCTCACGGTCGCCAGCGCCACGCTGCTGACCGCCTGCGACGACGGTGCCGACGACCGGCAGAGCCGAGGTCCGACCCGCTCCGAGAGCCGCGAAGTCGGCTCGTTCGACTCCATCGACATGAGCGGCGCCGCCCGCCTGGAAATCACCGTCGGCAAGCCCGAGTCGCTGGTCATCGAAGGCCGCGCTTCCTCGATCGAGCGCGTCGAGACCAAGGTGCGCCACAACACGCTGTTCATCGAGAGCAAGCCGCGCGACTGGTTCATGACCAACAATCGCCGCCGCATCACGCTGAAGATCACCGTGCCGAAGCTGGACTCGCTGCAGGTGGAAGGCGGCAACGACGTCCGCCTGACCGGCTTCGACGGCGGCGAATCGCACATCCGCGCGGCGGGCGCCGCGCACATCATGGCTGATGGCCATCTCGCTGAGCTCACGGTGCGCATGTCCGGCGCCGGTCACGGCGATTTCAGCCGGCTCATTGCGGATGACGCCAAGGTGATCGTCGAAGGCGTCGGTAGCGTGATCGTGCATCCGAAGGACACGCTGGACGCGACCATGAACGGCGTTGGCGCAATCCTCTACACTGGCAACCCGCGCGAAGTGAACACCCGGATGAACGGCCTCGGCACGATTGCGCGGCGCGATCCGAAGGATGAGGATCAGGACGATCGGGCCGACGCCCCGGTCGACCCCGACTCGCTGCAGCCGGAATACGAAAAGCCCAAGCAGAAGCCGGCCAGCGCCAGCGATTCCACCGAAGTCATCTAAGCCAGATCTGCCAGCACACCGGGCACTTGCCGGCGCAGCAGCGCATTGCGCGCTTGCCACTGTTCCTTCTCGTCCAGCAGCTCCAGGAATGTGACCTCGCCGCCGGCGTACACCGCGACCGGCACACCATCTTTGTACAGCACGCGATTGCCGGTGAGTGAAGGCAGTCGCGCTCCGGGCGTCATGATACCGACCAGGTTCAGCGGATCGGCAGCGGACAGCGACAAGAACTCGCCGTCGTTCGGCTTGCGTCGCGCATCGCGTAGCGCTCCGACCGCGTCCGGCAATGCGAACTGCTCGCCCGAAAATCCCGCGACGAATCGCCCGCCGCGAATCTCGCCGCGTGCTTCCAGCCGCCGGAAGCACATCAGCATCTGACGCCAGGGCGGCAGCCAATCCGCTTCACGCTCGAGCAGTTTCCAGAACACCACGCCCCAACGTCGCAGCAGCGTGCGGCATACGTGTTCGATGTCTTCGCCTTCTGCCGGCTCCGCACCTTTCTTGACCAGCGCCCAGCGACCCGCATCCTGCATGCCGAAGATTGCGATGCGGCGTTTGCGACGCGCATCGCGTGCGTTTGGTCGACGACGGTCCGCGGGTACCAGCAGCGCGCGCAAACCGCCGAAGCTGTCGGAATTCACGATGCCGAGTGCAACCAGCTCCGCCAGCGCTTCTTCGACCTGCGTCGGCAGGAGCTTCGAGCCTTCGACGATTTCGTCGAAGAACGAAGCGCCGTGAGTCTGGATGAAGGCGGCGACTTCCTGCGCCTTCGCTGTGAGCTGCGGTGTTTCAGGGCGCTCGACGAGCGATGACCACAATCGCGCGTTGCGTCGCGCGAGCAGCGCGATGGGTGTCGACCGAACCGGGGCAGCGCCGCGCTCGGCGTCGCCGGCGCGCGTCGCGAGTCGCGTCCACACGATGCGGCCAGCGAGGCATTGCTCGTCGAGCCACGCGGGGTCGTATTCGCCGATGCGTGCCGGCAGCACTTCGGTTTCCCAGGCGCTGGCCGGCGCGTCGAATCCTTCCAGTTGGCCGAGCACGGCGGGTACTGCGTCAGGGCCCTGCATGCGAGTCGACGGTGTGACTCGCTGCCAGTCGAACAGGAAGCGCAGGAAATCGCGGGCCTGGACCGGCTCGATCTCGGCGCGCAGCCGTTTGACCGTGTAGCGGTGCACACGGGCAAGCAGCCGGCGATCGCACCACTGAACCGGGATGCCGATGTCGGGCTCGAAGTTGCCGCGCATTGCGGAGCCTTCGGCTTCCAGTGCCAGCAAGGCTGCATCGACATCGGCGACGTCCACGCCGAGCGATGTCGCGATCGCGTTGGCGTTGGTCGGGCCGAGCCCTTCCAGGCGGCCGCGCACGATCTCGCGCAGCGCCTCGTCGCGGGCCCACTCCTTGGAGCTCGAGCCGGGCACGGCGATGTCAGGCTCGAACGTCGCACTCCGGAAGACAGCCTTCAGCATCGGGATGCGTTCAACTGCAACCAGCAACTGACCTGCGCGCGCGACGCGACGTTGTGTGATCAGCTCGTGCACGACTGCCGGCCACGCGGTCTCGCGTTGCACTTCTGCTTCAGTCAGGAAGGTCAGCCAGCACAGCGCGTCGTGCAGTTCGTCCGGGCTCGCTGCTTCGGGCCAGGCTTCGCCGCGCACGCGCGCAATCGCGTCCGGGTCGAGCTTGCCGATGTCCGCGGCCGATTCCGGATCCATCCAGCGGCGGCTCATCACTGCCTGCGTGCGCCGCTCTTCCAGCGGTGCGTCATCGAGATAGGCATAGGGCCGCGCCGACAGCACTTCGAGCGCGAGCGGCGAGGGCTCGGTGAGATCGCGCGCCGCAATGCGAATGCGATTTTCGATCAGCGCCGCGAGCAGGCGCTCGAAGCCTTCGACATCCATCGCTTCTTCGAGACAGTCGCGCACGGTCTGGCGTACCAGCGGGTGGTCGGGAACGACGATGTCACCCACGATGTTTTCGCCGCACGCGACTTGATCGGGAAATACCGACGCGAGGAGATCTTCGGCGTTCATGCGTGCGAGTGCGGGCGGCACCTTCTTGCCGCCGCGGAACCGCGGCAGCGCCAGTGCAATCGACGCATCCCAGCGCCAGCGCGTAGTGAACATCGGTGCAGCGAGCAATGCCTGGATCAGGATCTCGCGCGCGGTGTTGGGATGGAGATATCGCGCAACATCGGACAGCTCGAAACTGTGCGCGGTCGTGAGCGACAGGATGATCGTGTCCTCGGTGGCGGCCGCTTGCAGCTCGAAGTTGAACGTGCGGCAGAAGCGCTTGCGCAGCGCCAGCCCCCACGCGCGATTGATGCGGCTGCCGAATGGCGAATGGATCACCAGCTGCATGCCGCCCGCTTCGTCGAAGAAGCGCTCGAACACGATCGTCTGATGAGTCGGCAGACTGCCGAGCGCCGCGTGTGCCGCCGCGAGGTACGCGACGACCTGTGCCGCTGCAGCTTCGGAGATGCCGACCTCGTGCATCAGCCACACGAGAGCGGACTCGGTGCCGCTCTCCAATCTCTCTTCGATCTCAGTACGCAGACGCGAAACTGCTACCGACAGCTGATCCGTGCGTCCGGGTGCTTCGCCGAGCCAGAACGGAATCGTCGGCGCTTCGCCGCGCGCATCCTCGACCCGCACGACACTGCGCTCGACGCGAATGATTCGATAAGAAGCATTGCCGAGCTGGAACACGTCGCCGGACAGGCTCTCGACCGCGAAGTCTTCGTTTACGGTGCCGACCAGATGGCCTTCTGGTTCGAGCATCACTTGATAGTCGGCAGTGTCTGGAATCGCGCCGCCGGAGGTGATCGCCGTCAGCCGCGCGCCCTTGCGCGCACGAATCATGCGATTCACCGGATCGTGATACAGCAATGCGCCGTGCCGGCCGCGACGCGTGGTGAAGCCCTCGGCCAGCATGCGCACCAGATCGTCGAACGCCTCGCGAGTCAGCTCGCGATAGGGATAGGCGCTGCGGCACAGCTCGAACAGCTCGCTCTCACTGCAATCGCGCGTCGCGACTTCGGCGACGATCTGTTGCGACAGCACGTCGAGCGAGAGCTGCGGAATCATCAGGTGATCGAGCTCGCCACGGCGCACGCTGTCGAGCAGGGCCGTGCACTCCACGAGATCGTCACGCGAGAGTGGGAACAACCGACCCTTCGGCGTGCCGCCGACGGCGTGGCCCGAGCGCCCCACCCGCTGCAGGAAAGCATTGATCGAACGCGGCGAGCTGAGCTGGCACACGAGATCGACGTCGCCGATGTCGATGCCGAGCTCGAGCGATGCGGTCGCGACCAACACCTTCAGCTCGCCGCGCTTCAAGCGCTGCTCGGCATTGAAGCGATGTTCGCGCGCGAGGCTGCCGTGATGGGCGGCGACCGACTCGGTATCGATTCGCTCCGACAAATGCCGCGCGACGCGCTCCGACAAGCGACGCGTATTCACGAACACGAGCGTCGTACGATGCTCGCGCACGAGCTGTGCGAGCCTGTCATAGATCTGGGTCCAGACCTCGTTCGACATCACCGCTTCGAGCGGCCCAGCGGGCAGCTCGATCGCGAGATCGCGATGACGTTTGTGACCGCTGTCGACGATGCGACAGCGAGCATTGCCTGCGGCGTCCAGACCCTGCACGCCGACCAGCAATCGGGCAACTTCGGCGATCGGTTCCTGCGTGGCGGACAGACCGATGCGCGTCAGTCGACGGCCCGCGAGCGCGTCGAGTCGCTCCAGCGACAATGCGAGATGCGCGCCGCGCTTCGTTCCCGCGACAGCATGGATTTCGTCGACGATGACGGTTCGCGTGGTCGCAAGCATCTCTCGACCGGACGGCGAGCCGAGCAGGATGTACAACGACTCAGGCGTCGTGACCACGATGTGCGGCGGCTTGCGCCGCATCTGCGCCCGCTCGTACTGCGGCGTGTCGCCGGTGCGGACCCAGGTGCGGATCTCGACGTCGCGGATCGTGTGGTTGCGCAGCTCCTCACGAATCCCGTTGAGGGGCGCTTCGAGGTTGCGATTGATGTCGTTCGACAGCGCCTTCAGCGGCGAGACGTAGAGAACGCGCGTCTCGTCAGGCAGGCCCCACTGTTCGCCCTCGCGCACCAGCTCGTCGATGGCGGCGAGGAAGGCCGCCAGCGTTTTGCCGGAGCCGGTCGGCGCGGCGATGAGCACGTCCTGGCGCGATTGGATCGCCGGCCAGGCTTCCGCCTGCGCAGGCGTGGGCGCCGGGAAAGTCCGGCTGAACCACGCCGACACGGCGGAGTGAAAGTAGGGCAGAGCGGTCATAGGGGAGTGTGGTGGAGGATACTCCCGGTAATGCGACAGTGCCTGTCATGTTTCAAGGAGTCAGGCTGAAGCCTGACCCACAAAAGAGCCCTCCTGGGGGTCAGGCTTCAGCCTGACAATCCGCGGCTCATCTTGCCGCCGTCGTCGCGATCGGCCTGAACCCACCACCCAACGCCTTATACGTCGCCAACAACGCCGTGGCCGTCTGCGTCTCGCTCCTCGCCAGCTGATCTTCCGCCGCCAGCGCCGTACGCTCCGCATCCAGCACCTGTAAGAAATCCGCGACTCCATTCTCGTACCGCGCCCGCGCCAGCTTCGCCGCTTCCAGCGAAGCGTTCGCGCTCGTCTGCAGATGCTGCTGCTTCACGATCGCTTTCGAGTACGCCGTCAGGCTCGCATCCGTCTCTTCGAGTGCTTGCAACACCGTCTGCTCGTACTTGGCCAACGCACCGTCCGCTGCCGCTTCACGCTGCGCGATCTTCTGACGCACGCGGCCAAGGTCGAACGCGGCCCAGCTGATGCTCGGTCCGAACGAGAACGTCTCGCTGCCTGTATTGCCGAGCGCGCTGCTGCTCACGGCGTCGTAGCCCCAGTGACCGAGGAACGTGATGCGCGGGAACAGATCGCCGACGGCAACACCGATCTCCGCTGTCGATGCCGCGAGATTGCGCTCGGCGACGCGAATGTCCGGCCGCCGCCGCAGCAGCAATTCGGGCGTCCCGATGTCGTGCGCGACCGGGAGCGTCGGCAACGGCTTCGCCGCGGACAGTTGCGGCACCACAGACTCCGGCTGCTGACCCGTCAACACACCGAGCCGTAGCATGCTGCGCGTCACACCGGCTTCGAGATCCGGGATCGTCGCGAGCGTCGCGGACAACTGAGCTTGCGCCCGCGATGCGTCGAGCTGCGTGCCACGGCCGGCATCGAGTCGAGCGGTCGTGATGCGCACCGTTTCACCCTGGTTTTCCGCGTTCCGACGCGCAACCTCGAGCTGCTCCTGCGCGCCGCGCAATTCGAAGTAGTTGCGCGCCACTTCCGCGGTCACGCTGACCTGAGTCGCGTACACGCTCGCTTCAGCAGACTGCAATTGAGCCGTGCTCGCTTCCACGCCGCGCCGCACGCGTCCGAAGAAATCCAGCTCCCAGAACGCATCGAAGCCGGAATCGTAGAAATCCTGTTCGCGATCGACATTCTGCAGCGGGCCGAGCTGACGGTCGCTCGCCCGCGCCTTCGTGTAACCACTGGAAGCGGTCACGGTCGGCGCGAGATCCAGCTTCGCTTGGCCGCGCAATGCACGCGCCTCGCGCAACCGAGACGTCGCGATGCGAATGTCGTGGTTCGCAACCAGCGCACGCTCGATCAGCTCATTGAGCTGCTCGTCGTTGAACTGCTTCCAGAACTCGCGCTCCACGTCCTGCGTCGAGAACTGCGCCGCGTCGGTGCCGACGAACTGATCGGACGTCGCGACTTCGGGGCGGTGATAGTCCGGTCCGACCGCGCACGCAGCGAGCAGCACGGCCGAGACCATCGCCAGGAGTTGATTACGCATGACTTGCACCTTCCGCATTCTCGATGGCCGCGGGCCGGGCGCGGCGGCTCTTGAGCACCGCGGCGCGCAGCAACACGTAAAAGAGTGGTGTCAGGAACAGACCGAAGAACGTCACGCCGATCATTCCGGAGAACACGGCGATACCGATGGCGTGGCGCATCTCCGCACCTGCCCCCGACGAAAACACCAGCGGCACGACGCCCATGATGAAGGCGATCGACGTCATCAGAATCGGCCGCAATCGCAGTCGCGCCGCTTCCAGCGCCGCAGCGACCGGATCGACACCGGTCTTCTCGCGGTCCTTGGCGAACTCGACGATCAGAATCGCGTTCTTGCTCGCAAGGCCCACCAGCACGAACAGCGCGATCTGCGTGAAGATGTTGTTGTCGCCGCCCGTCAGCCACAAGCCGACGATTGCGGAGAGCAGCGCCATCGGCACGATCGCGACGATCGCTAGCGGCAGGGTCCAGCTCTCGTACAGCGCAGCGAGCACGAGCACGACCAGCAGCACGCACAGCGGGAACACGAACACGGAGCTGTTGCCCGCGATGAATTCCTGGTACGTGAGATCGGTCCACTCGGCTTTCACGCCGTTCGGCAGCGTCTCGGCGAGGATGCGCTCCATTGCCGCCTGCGCCTGGCCGCTCGAATAGCCGGCTGCGGGACCGCCGTTGACGTCGGCCGTGAGGTAGCCGTTGTAGCGGAACACGCGGTCCGGGCCGTAACTCTGCGACACCTGCACGACCGAGCCGAGCGGCACCATCTCACCCGCCTCGTTGCGCGTCTTGAGGCGCAGGATGTCCTCCGCTTTCGCGCGGTACGGATAGTCCGCCTGCGCGATCACCTGATACGTGCGGCCGAAGCGGTTGAAGTCGTTCACGTAGATCGAGCCGAGATACACCTGCAGCGTCTCGAACACGTCCGTGAGCGAGATGCCGTGCTCCTTCGCCTTGACGCGATTCACGTCGGCGCTGATCTGCGGCACGCTCACTTCGTAGTTCGAGAACACGCCAGTCAGCTCCGGCGCCGCGCGCGCCTTGGCGAGCACGGCCTGGGTCGTCTTGTACAGCTCGTCGTAGCCGATGTCCGCCCGGTCCTCCAGCTGCAGCTTGAAGCCGCCGATCGTGCCGAGGCCCTGCACCGGCGGCGGCGGGAACACCACGACCTGCGCGTCCTGGATCGAGCTCAGCTTCATGTTCAGCTGCTTCGCGATGTTCAGGCCATAGAGCTCCGAGGACTTGCGATCCTCGAAGTTGTCGAGACCGAAGAACACCAGCGCGGAGTTCGGGCTGTTGGTGAAACCGGCGATCGACAGGCCGGGGAACTGCACGGCGTCGCGGACGCCGGGAACGGTGTGCGCGATCTCGGCAACGCGGCGCACGACTTCATCCGTGCGATTCAGCGAGGCCGCATTCGGCAGCTGCACCATGCCGACGAGGTACTGCTTGTCCTGCACCGGGATGAAACCCTTCGGCACGATCTGGAACACGCCCCACGTCAGCGCGAGCAGGCCAACGAATGCGCCCATTACTACGCTCTTGTGCGCGAGCACGCCGCGTACGCCGCGTACATAGCCATTGCCGGCGCGGCTGAACAGCTGGTTGAACCCACGGAAAAACCCGCCGAAGACGCGATCCATGCCGCGCGTCAGCGCATCGGGCTTCGCACCGTGCCGCTTGAGCAGCAGCGCGGACAGCGCCGGGCTGAGCGTGAGCGAGTTGATCGCCGAGATCACGGTGGAGATTGCGATCGTCAGCGCGAACTGCTTGTAGAACTCGCCAGTGAGGCCGGTGATGAACGCGATCGGTACGAACACGGCGACCAGCACCAGCGCGATCGCGATGATCGGACCGCTGACTTCTTCCATCGCCTTGTAGGTCGCCTCGCGTGGCGACAACCCGCTTTCGATGTTGCGCTCCACGTTCTCGACCACCACGATCGCGTCGTCGACGACGATGCCGATTGCCAGCACCAGGCCGAACAGCGACAGCGCGTTGATGGAGAAGCCGAAGGCAAGCATCAGTCCGAAGGTGCCGACGATCGACACCGGCACTGCGATCAACGGGATGATCGACGCGCGCCAGGTCTGCAGGAACACGATCACGACGATGACGACCAGCGCCAGCGCCTCGAGCAGCGTCTCGATCACGGCCTTGATCGAATCGCGCACGAACACCGTCGGGTCATAGACGATCTCGTACTTGATCCCTTCCGGGAAATTCTTGCTCAGCTCCTTCATGGTCGCGCGGACTTCATCCGACAGCTCCAGAGCATTCGCGCCCGGCGCCTGCGCGATCGGGATCGCGACTGCCGACTCATTGTTGAGCAAGCTGCGCAGCGAGTATTGCCCCGCGCCGAGCTCGACCCGCGCGACATCTTTCAGATAGGTCACGCCGCCGTCCGGCATCGTCTTGATGACGATGTCGCCGAACTCCTGTTCGTTCACGAGGCGACCGGACGCGGTCACGTTCAACTGATACTCGGTGCCGACGGGCGCCGGATCTGCACCGATTACGCCCGCCGCGACCTGCACGTTCTGCTCACGGATCGCACGCACGACATCGCCTGCCGTCAGGCCGCGGCTCGCGATGCGCTCCGGATCCAGCCATACGCGCATCGAATAGTCGCCTGCACCGAACAAGCGAACTTCACCCATGCCCGGCAGGCGCGCGAGCACGTCGCGCACCTGGAGGGTGGCGTAGTTGCGCAGATACACCGTGTCGTAGCGGTTACCGGGCGAAGTCAGGTGCACGACCATCAGCAGGTCGGGCGATGCTTTCTTCGTCGTCACGCCGACACGGCGCACGTCTTCAGGCAGGCGCGGCAACGCCTGCGCGACGCGGTTCTGAACCTCTACCTGCGCGTTGTCGACGTCGGTGCCGAGCCTGAAGGTGATCGTGAGCAGCATCGTGCCGTCGCTGGTGGCCTGCGAGGACATGTAGAGCATGTTCTCGACGCCGTTGATTTCCTGCTCTAGCGGCGCCGCGACGGTCTCGGCGATCACTTTCGGGTTCGCGCCGGGATACTGCGCGCGCACCTGCACCGACGGCGGCACGACTTCGGGGTACTGGCTGATCGGCAGCTGCCACACGGCGATGGCGCCGACCAGGAAGACGATGATCGACAGCACCGCTGCGAAAATCGGCCGATCGATGAAGAAGCGCGCGAATTTCATGGCATGACTCCGTAACTGGTGACTTCCGTCACTTGCCCGCCGCCATCGCGAGCTTCGCTTCCGCGACCTCGCGTGCGTCCATCGCTACGCGCTCGGGCGCGACGACGACGCCGGGGCGAACACGCTGCAGGCCGTTGACGACGACCGTCTCGCCTGGCTGCAGGCCCTTCTCCACGATGCGCAGGCCATCGTTCAGGCGGCCGACCGTGACTGGCCGATACGTGACCTTGTTCTGCGCGTCGATGACGTAGACGAACTTCTGGCTCTGATCCGTACCGATCGCGCGGTCGTCGACCAGCACGGCGCGATACGAGTTGTGACCGAGCAGCTTGACGCGTGCGAACAGGCCAGGCGTCAGGAAGCCGTCCTTGTTCTCGAACGAAGCGCGGGCGCGGATCGTGCCGGTGCGCGGATCGACCTGATTGTCGACGAACACCATCGCACCGTGATGCGGATAGCCGTTCTCGTTCGCGAGGCCCATCAACACCGGATTCGCAGCGTCGCGCGAGCTCGAGCGCTCGCCGCGGCGGGAGAGCTCGTTGTACTTGAGGTAGATCTGCTCATCGCCCTCGAAGGTGACGTACATCGGATCGAGCGATACGACAGTCGTGAGCAGCGCCGCCGTGTTCGACCCGCCGGTCACCAGATTGCCTGCGGTGACCGCGGCCTTGCTGACGCGGCCGCTGATCGGCGCCGTGATGCGCGTGAATTCGAGATTGAGTTTCGCTGAATCCACCGCTGCACGCGCCGCGGCGACGTCCGCTTTGGCTTCGCGCGTCGCGTTGATGCGCGAGTCGTACTCTTCGCGCGAGACCGCTTTGATATCGAGCAGCTTCGCGCTGCGACCTTCGTCAGCGACTGCAAGCTCGGAGCGCGCGACTGCACGCGCCAGCTCCGCCTCAGCCTTCGACAGCTCGGCCTGATACGGACGCGGGTCGATCACGAACAGCAGGTCACCTTTCTTGACCGTGCTGCCCTCGGTGAAATTGACGCTTTCGATGTAGCCGGTGACGCGCGGACGCACTTCGACAGACTCGACTGCTTCGAGCCGGCCGGTAAATTCGTCCCACTCCGTCACGTCGCGCTCGAGCGCGGACGCCACCGAAACCTGAGGCGCGGGCGCCTGTTGCGCAGTCGTCGCTTCGCTCTTGCAGCCGCTCAAACCGACCAGCGCAGCAAGCAGCGCAGCGGAAACGGCGAGAGTCGAAAGCGCACGAGTGTTGAATCGAGTCATACCAGTTCTCCATTCCGTCTCAATTGAAGACGCGCGAAGCGCGCCTCATTCGACATCGAGATGATCCTGCAGCGCTCCTGACAACGGTCTGTCAGGAGGCTGACGTCGGACGACGGGATCGCGACGTGGACGCAACTGTAGTGATCGAACGGCGTGCGACCAATCGGGTTGGCCGCACGACATTCATGAAGACGAATCAGGAATCGCCAGAGTTATGACGATATGCCGCGGTCGCAATTACCTCTTCGGTAACTGCAATGTGACTGCGTTACGCGACGCGTGAAGATTGCGCGGGCGCTGAAACAGCAGCGGCTTGCGGGAACAAGCCGGCGACGAAATCGATGAACGCTTTTACTTTCGCAGTCGGTTGCCGATGCTGCGGATACACGACCGACACCGGTCGATACGACTCGGCATTCCAGTCCTGCAGCACCGGTTGTAACAATCCCGACGCAATTTGTGCTTCGACCGTGAAATCCAGCGAGTGCACGAACCCTGCGCCGCTCACCGCTGCAGTCACTGCCGACTGCGGATCGCTGAACGACAGCGCGGCACGCGGAAAGATCGTGTGATCCACCCCGTTCTTCGCATACGTCCACTCGCGAATCTGATTGGTGCCGAGACGGAACATCGCGATGCATTGCTCGGGCCGCAGATCTTCCGGTGTGTTCGGCTCGCCCATGCGCTGAATGAATTCCGGCGAAGCGCAGGTCACGACGCGGAAGCTGCCGACGCGGCGCGCGATCAGGCTCGAATCGCTGAGCTCGCCGACGCGCAGCGCCATGTCGATGCCGTCCTGCACGAGGTCGACGACCCTGTCATTCATACTCATCTGCACTGTCACTTCGGGGTGCTGCGCGATGAAGCGCGGCAGCGCCGGCACGATCAGCAGGCGTCCGAGCGACACCGGCACGTCGACGCGCAGCTTGCCCCGCGGAACCCCGCGGGCTTCGGTCACTTCGCTCTCGGCCTGGTCGAGCTGGCTCAAGGCCTCGCGGCAGCGGTCATAAAAGGAGGTGCCGAGGTCGGTCAGGCTCAGCGAGCGGGTCGTGCGGTTCAGCAGGCGCGCGCCCAGCCGCTCTTCCAGCCGGCTCACGGCCTTGCTGATTGCCGAGGGGGACATCCCCAGGGTTTGTGCGGCCGCGACGAAGCTGTGCGCCTCGACCACGCGCACGAAAGCCACGATGTCACTGAAACTGTTCAATCGATCCCCATATCCCTAAAGAAGCGTGAAGGCGCCCGCGAGGGGCTCCTTGTAGGCCAACATTGTAGGCGCGCATTGATGACTGTGGCGCACGAGGAAGTTGCCTCCGGAAGGCGTTTACCCGGGGCCCCAAGGCCCTTAATGTATTGCTCCAAGTTTTGACATGTTTTACGAAGTGACGGTGCAACCATGCTGCTTGTGACGGATGTGACGGGTGCTGTGGGCAAGGCGGTTCTGGCCGAGCTCGCCAATGGTCCCGCTCCCGTCCGAGTCCTGCTGCAGCCGGGCGGCGAGCTGCCGCTCCAGGCACCGAATATCCAAGGCGTGCAGGTCGATCCGACCGACGCCGTGAGTTTGCAGCGTGCAATGCAGGGTGTCGAGGCGATCTTCCTCTCCTGGCCGTTTTCGCCGCAGCTCGCAGAAGCCCATATGCGCATCGTTTCCGCGGCGAAGGCCGCCGGTGTGCGGCGCCTGGTGCAACTGTCCGGCGTCGGCGCCGACGCGAACATGTGTTGTGCGCGCATGCTGCGTTGGTATGGGCACGCGGAGACTTCAGTTGCTGCGACCGGACTGGACATCACGCGTCTGCGGCCGAGCCAGCTCCTGCAGAATCTGTTCGAGTTCTCGGGTTCGATTGCGCAGCAGGGCGTCATTGCAGGACCGTTCCGTTCGACCAAGTGGACGTGGGTGGATGCGCGCGACGTGGGCGCGGTCGCGGCAGTCGTGCTGCGCGATCCGGCGCACAGCGGCCGTACGTACACAGTGACGGGTGCGGAGTCGATGAGCTATCCGCAAATTGCGGAGCGCATGAGCCGCATCCTCGACAAGCCGGTGCGCTACACGGATATCACGGCGAATGAAGCGCGCGGCTGGCTACAAGGCAAGGGATTGTCGCCGGTGATGATCGAAGCGAAGCTCGAGCTGTGGGATGCCTGCGCCTCGAACCTGATCAATGCGCCGCCGACGCAGGTGGTGAAGGAATTGACGGGACGCGAGCCGCGCACCGTCGACGATTTCCTGCGCGATCACAAGAAACAGTTTCTGACTGCGCAAGCAGCGTAGGCGCAGTCGGGCTGAAGCCCGACCTCCAGGTTACTTTTCCGCCGTCGGTGTTACGGCGATCTCAACGGCCCGATTGTCGTTGTCTACGGTTGCCATCGTGACCGGACGGCGCCAGACGCGCGCCACATATTCCAGAACCTTGCGCGCACGCTCCGGATCGAGCCCGCGGCCATCGACGGTGTGATCGTGAGTCAGCTCCAGCTTGCCATCGACGTGTACGCGCGTAGCGGCCACGGTCGGTGCGCCGAAAGCGTATTTCGGCGCGAGCAGAGCTTCGTGCAGCGCTGGTAGATCCATTTCCTGCACTGTCAGCGTGCCGGTCGCAGGGCCCTTGAAGCGGAACAGCTTCAATTCCTGAGCGAGCTCCATCGTCAGGTGGTTGCGCACGAACGCGAAGTCGTCGTCCTCGCACATGATCTTGCGCGCGGCGTCCAGTCCCTGCGCTTCGACGATCTTTTCCCAGATCGAGAAGCCGAGGTGATACGGATTGGTCGACAGCGCCACGCCCTCGCCGCTCGCGCTCGGGCGGACGACGTCCGAGTGGCATTTGATCGCGTCGACATACGCGGACTGCGGCAGGAAGTCCGCTTCGCGCAGCAGCCGCGCGTGCCAGTACGAGGCCCAGCCTTCGTTCATGATCTGGCAGGCGAACACCGGGTAGAAGTAGAACGACTCTTCGCGCACGGCGAGGAAGATGTCGCGTTCCCACGGCTCCAGCTCCGGCGCGTACTGGGCGATGAACCACAACAGGTCGCGCTCGGGATGCGGCGGTACAGGCGCACGCTTCGCAGGACCGCTCGCTTGCGGACGCGCCGTATCAGGACCAAGCGCGGCGAAACGCCGCGAGAAGTCGTCGTTGGGCGGTGCGGCCGGTTGCGCCACCAGCTCTGGATAGCGCGCGCGGCGCAGACCCTGATCGATATCGATGTGCTGTTCGAGCGACAGCGCTGCGTCGAGCACTGACTCCACGCGCTCCAGCCCGTGCTCTTCGATCGCCATGCCGATCTGCCGCGCATGCGCCGCGGCCTGCTCGACGATGTGCTCGCCGACCTGATCCTGACTGCGACGGAACAGCATGTTGTTCGCGGAGAAGTCGGCGTGGCCAAGCACGTGCGCCGTGACCAGCACGTTCTCCGCTGCGCTGTTGCTCTTCGCGAGATACGCGCGCCCCGGGTTGCCGGGGAACACGACCTCGAACAGACGCGACAGGCCCATGCGGTGCTGGATCAGCTGGTAGATGTAGCGCACGCCGAACGACCAGTGCGGCATGCGCACCGGCAGACCGTAGATCGCGATCTCGGTCATGAAGCTCTCGGGTACGACTTCGAACTCGACGCGGTGGTAATTGAGCCCCTTCTCGCGCGCGAGCTGCTCGATGCGGGAAATGTGCCGTTGCCAGTCTTCAGCCATGGGTTACTCGGAAGCTCGACCGAAGAAGTGGCGCACGGCGTTCCAGATGTCGTCCGTGCCGCTGACGCGGTACGCACCAACATTGGCTTCATCGCGTGCGATCTCGACGAACAGCCGGCCGATCTCGCTGTCCGGTGCGGCGCCTGCGAGCGGCGCGACTTCCAGGAAGCCGGCGAAGTTGCAATCGTCGACCAGCTCTTCCAGCGCGGTCTGCGCCTGCGGCTGATCCGACGGGAAGTTCTCGCCATCGGAGGCGTAGAACAGATAGACGTTGAACTGACTCGGGCTGAAGCGCGCGTCGATGACTTCGCGCACTTTCTTCAGGCCCGCGGACGCAACCGTGCCGCCGGTGCCGGTGACGCGGAAGAATTCCTCTTCCTGGAATTCCCAGGCCTCGGACGTGTGCGCGACGAACACCAGTTCCAGGTGACGGTACTGGCGACGCAAACCCTGGATCGCCCAGAAGAAGAACGTCTTGGAGATCTGCCGCTCGCGCTCGCCCATGCTGCCCGAGACGTCGAGCAACAGGATCACGACTGCCTGCATCGCGGGTTGCTCGCGCTTGGTGAGCTGGCGATAGCGCAGATCGTCGTCGGTGAAGGAGGGCGAGTCCTGGCCTTGTGCAGTCTGCATGCCGCGCCGCTTGATCGATTCTTTCATCGAGCGCCGCCGATCCAAGCGCGAGCGCGCACCACGACGGTCCCAGCCTTCGCGCGTCCACTCATCTTCTTTGGCGCGACCGGCCTTCGCTTCGAGATTCGGCAGCTGCATCTCTTCCCACAGCCAATCGACGATGTCGTCGATGCGGAATTCGAGCGTGTACTGGATGCCGCCGTCTTCGTTGCCGCCCTGACCGCGCTGATTGTCGCTGTCCTGTTGCGGACGGCCGATGCGATCGCCGGGCTTGGCCTGGCCTTGCCCGACGCCTTGCTGTTCGTTGGAGTTGCGCAGCTTGAAGCGGTAGTGCTCGAGCATCTTGACGGGCACGCGCACCGTCGTGGCGCCGCCGTTGAGCACGTCCGCGCCGGCGACGATCTGCGGCAAGTGCTGCCGGACAGCGTCGCGGACTTTGTCGTTATGACGCAGCCAGTCCCGTGCACCGCGCGAGAACAGATCGTACCAGCCGGCCTCGCCGGGCCCGCTGCCGCTACCACCGCCGGAGCCACCTCCGCCCGACGTGTTTTCGCTCATGTGCCCCTTCGCAACCTCACTCTCATCTTTAAACGCCGCTACTCCTGCGCCAACAATGTCGTCACGTAGCTCAGCGCTTCCTTCGCGCTGTGCTCGTCATAACCATACTCCGCAGTGAGGCGGTCCTGCACCGCCGAGATTTTCTTACGCGCCTCGTCGTCCGGCCGCGCCGCGGAGGTCACCAGCCGCAGCACGTCGCGACGCTCTTCGAACAAGTACTGCTCGATGGCTTCGCGCATGCGCGAGTGACTGTTGAGCGTGAACTTCTCGCCGGTCTTGTACGCGACCATGGCCTTGCGCACGACCTCCTGGCGGAAAGTCATCTTGCCCGACTCCGACACCTTGATCTTGTCCTCGACCGAGCGCAGGAAGCGCTCGTCCGCCGGACGCGACTCGCTGGTGATCGGATCGGTGACCTCGCGATGGTCGAGCGAGGCCTCCACTTCGTCCAGGTACTTGTCCAGCAGCTGCTGCGCTTCGTCCTCGAACGACGCGAACAGCGCGCGGTGCACGTCTTCCTTGACCCAACGGTTGTAGAAGTCCTTGCGCGCCAGCACCAGGTAGTCGATCCACAGCTTCTTCGCCTTCGCATCCATGCGGGCGTCGAACTCGATCGAATCCTTGAGCGCGAGCAGCACTTCCATGCTGGTCAGGCTCTTCTTGTCGCTACGCGTGATCGCATTCGAGATCGAGTTGACGATGAAGCGTGGGCTCACGCCCGTCAGGCCCTCTTCGGGCGACTCCGCGCGCAGGCGCGTGATCTCGTTCTCCGGGAAACCTTCCACGCTCTCGCCCGCGTACAAGCGCAGCTTCTTCGACAGGTCGAGGCCTTCGCGCTCCGGCTTGAGCAGCCGCGTGAGGACCGCGAACACCGATGCGAGCCGCAGAGCGTGCGGATCGAGATGCACATCGCGGAACGCCGGCGCTGCCGACACCAGCTTGTTGTAGATGCGCGACTCTTCGATGTACGACAGCGTGTACGGCACCTTGACGATGACCATGCGGTCGAGCAGCGCTTCGTTTTCCTTTTCCTGCAGGAACTTGTGGAATTCGGCGAGGTTCGTGTGCGCGAGGATCGTCTCGTCCAGGTAGATCAGCGGGAAGCGCGACACCTTGACGTTCTTCTCCTGCGTCAGCGTGAGCAGCAGGTACAGAAACTCGCGCTTGACCTTCAGGATCTCGATCATCTCCAGCATGCCGCGGCTCGCGGCATACACCGCGCCCGACCACGACCAGGCACGCGGATCGCCTTCGTCGCCGAACTGCGCGACCTTCGACAGGTCGACGGAGCCGACCAGATCCGCAAGATCCGCAGTGGTGGGGTCGTGCGGCGCGTAAGTGCCCACGCCCATGCGGGAGGCTTCCGAAAGGAAGATTCGCTCCACCGGCATGCGCAGGAAGTCGCCTTCGAATTCGCGCTCCAGGCGATCGCGCGCCCACGGGCTGAGCTCGCCGCGGATCTCCACGCCATACGTGTCGCGGAACTCCCCGCGCAGGCTGGCCGGTACGAGATTGAGCGGCGACTCGTGCATCGGCGAGCCTTGCAGCGCGTATATCGCACCCTCGTCGGTGTGGCTGTACTCCTCGAGCCCCCGCTTGAGCAGAATCGCCATCGTCGACTTGCCGCCGGACGGTGGGCCTAGCAACAGCAGCAAGCGCCGACCGACGTCGGAGCCCGCGGCTGCGGCCTTGAAGTAGTCGACTACGCGGCCGAGCGGCTCGTCGATGCCGAACAGCTCGCGCTTGAACAATTCTTTCGGGCCTGCGGGCTCGCCGTTGCCGTTAACGGCACTGGCGGTCGCGGTCGCGGAGGTTGTGGTGGCTACGGGGTGGTTCTTGCCGAACCAGCAGAGCATGTCCCATAGGTATTCATGACTGGCGCGCGCCAATTGGCGGCCGTTGCCGGGCAGGACCGTGCGCAGGAACTCGCCGAACGTACCGGACCAATGTTGAGCGCGATGGAACCTGCTATACGCGCTCAAGGCCTCGACGAAGCTCTCGCCGCCGCGCTGCGAGCTTCCTCTGGGGCTGTCTGACTGCATCGAACCGCCCTCCATAATTTTCTCTTTCGCTATACGCTCGTTAGTGGGTGTACACCGGCACGCAGTTCACAGTGTTCGCAGTCCTGCATTGCTCATCACCGTAAGACAAAGACTGATCCACAACGTCACATGTTCCCATCGGCCGAAATCTGGAGTGATGCGGACTGTCAGCTCGCTGAGATGAGCTGGACTGCGCGTGGGATCGCGCATCTCACGTGATGGAGAGCGGACCATGACTCTCTGATTACTCCCTTCGAGCACATCTTGCAATGCGATTCATTCCTAAGAGTGCCAAAGGGGAATACGCACGCGAGTCCACAGCCCTTTCGGGCTGTGGACAACTCGCACTGCTGATTCAGGAGGGGTTCAGGCCGCCGCTGTGACCGGCTTCACGAGGTCGATGCCGAGCGCTTCGCGCACCACTTCGTCGACGCGTTCGCAGAACACGAACTCAACTTCGTCGCGCACCACTTTGGGTACGTCTTCCAGGTCCTTGCGGTTGCGCGTTGGCAGCAGCACCTTGCGAATGCCAGCACGATGCGCCGCGACCGTCTTCTCCTTGACGCCGCCGATCGGCAGCACCAGGCCGCGCAAGCTCACTTCGCCGGTCATCGCCAGGTTGTGCGCAACCGTGCGATTCGTGAGCAGCGACACTAGCGACGTGTACATAGCCACGCCCGCGCTCGGGCCATCCTTCGGAATCGCGCCTGCAGGCACGTGGATGTGGATGTCGCTCTTGTCGAAGATGCCCGAATCGATGCCGAGTCGCGACGCCTGCGACTTCACGAGCGACAGCGCTGCCTGCGCGCTCTCCTTCATGACATCGCCGAGCTGACCGGTGAGGATCAGCTTGCCATTGCCAGGCACACGCGTTGCCTCGATGAACAGGATGTCGCCGCCCACCGGCGTCCAGGCGAGCCCCGTGGCCACGCCAGGCACGCTGGTGCGCATCGCGACTTCGTTCTCGAAGCGTGCGGCACCCAGGATCGGCGGCAGATCATCGACGTCGATGGTTTGCTGCTGGAGCGATCCTTCGGCAATGCGTACCGCGACGTTGCGCAGGACTGCACCAATCATGCGCTCGAGGTTGCGCACGCCGGCCTCGCGCGTGTGATCGCGCGCAATCTGTCGCAATGCTGCGTCAGTGATCGACGCCTGCTCCGCCTTCAGGCCGTTCGCTTCGAGCTGACGGCGCATCAGGTAGCGCTTGGCGATCTCGAGCTTCTCGTCTTCCGTGTAACCGGTGAGCTCGATCACTTCCATGCGGTCGCGCAGCGGCCCGGGGATCGTGTCGAGCACGTTCGCCGTGGCGATGAAGATCACCTTCGAGAGGTCGAAGGGCAGGCCGAGGTAGTTGTCGCGGAACGTGTTGTTCTGTTCCGGATCGAGTACCTCGAGCAGCGCCGAGGACGGATCGCCCTGAATGCCGGAGCCGAGCTTGTCGATCTCATCGAGCATCAGCACCGGGTTGCGCGTGCCGGCCTTGCGAATGGACTGCACGATGTTGCCCGGCAGTGCACCTATGTAGGTACGCCGGTGACCGCGGATTTCCGCTTCATCGTGCACGCCGCCGAGGCTCACGCGCGCGAACTT
>DATJIP010000188.1:0-5160 GCA_035493235.1 Steroidobacteraceae bacterium | reverse complement strand
GTAGGTTTCATCACGCTTTCGGGTGTGGCCGTACTGACGGGCGTGGTGATGGTGTCGGCTTTCCGCGCGCTGCGGGAAAAGGGCCAATCCGTGCATGATGCAATCATCAACGGCTCACTTCTGCGCCTGCGTCCGATCGTGATGGTGGGGCTCGTCGCGAGCCTTGGCTTTCTGCCGATGGCGCTGAACACCGGTACGGGAGCGGAAGTGCAGCGTCCGCTCGCCACGGTGGTCATCGGCGGAATTATTTCTGCGACGCTCCTCAGTCTGTTCGTCTTGCCTGCCCTGTACTGGCTGGCCGGCCGGCGCCGCGAACGAGCGGATGCCGCAGCAGTGCCCGGATGATCAGCGGTGCGCCGATCGAGATCGGCAAGGCCCAGTAGGTCCACGGCGGCAGGTGGCTGAGCGGCGGCAGCTGCTTGCCGTTGTCGACGTAGAAGGCGACAAACATGAGTACGTACGAAGATCCCATTCCGGCTATGTGCAGTCGTATCCAGCCGCGCACTCGACGGCGCCGCGCTTCGCGACCGATGATCGCGGCCGCGAGAGCAAAGGCGCCGATGATGAAAAGGTGGTAGGCGTGCGCCCATCGCATCACGCTCAGTGCCGTGGTGGTCGCGAACAACGACGCGAGCAGCCAGAAGTACCAGGTACCCGCCCGCGGATGCCGCCCCGGAGCTTTGACGCTCAGCATCGCGACCAAACCCGCCACGATGGCAGCAATACCCAGCAGCACGTGAATTGCGACGATGCCCAGGAACAGCGGATCGCTGGAGGGGATGGTGAAGCTGCCAATGTTCGTCGTGTCAGGCATCGTGCGCGGGACGTGACATTTCAGATCGTCGAGCGTACATATCCAGGTCGACTCGAAGTCAAGACCTGCCGCTTAAACCTTTGCAGGAACAGGCGATGGACGATTGCTGTCAAGGCAAAGCCCACGAAATAGCGCAATTGCGCGCCAAGCAATCGCGCGTGCTGAAGATCGTACTCGCGATCAACGCAGCCATGTTCTTCATCGAGTTCAGTGCAGGTGTCGTAGCGAGTTCGACCGCCTTGATGGCTGACTCTGTCGACATGCTCGGCGACGCGCTCGTGTATGTGCTCAGCCTCTACGTCATCGATCGGGGGCCGCGCTGGCGCGCCGGCGCCGCGCTCGCGAAGGGCATCATCATTCTTGGCTTCGGCGCCTGGATCGCTGGCGAAGTCATGCTGAAGCTGCGTGGCGGTGTGACGCCCATTTCCACGCTGATGGCGATATTCGGCGCGCTCGCCCTGGTGGCGAATCTCATCTGCCTGCGGCTGCTCTGGCCGCTGCGATCGCAGGACGTGAACATGCGCAGCACGTTCGAGTGCTCGCGCAATGACGTGATCTCCAACGTCGGCGTCATGCTCGCCGCTGCCGGCGTCGCCCTGACCGGGGCAGGGTGGCCCGACATCCTCGTCGGCGCGATCGTAGCCGCATTGTTCCTGAGATCGGCCATCTCCGTGTTGCGCGAAGCGTGGCCTCAGGTTCGCGGTGCGCCGGAAGTGGCTCGACCCACACATCCGTGACGGGTCGCATGCAAGCGGGTTCTCATCCTGCTCTGTGGGCGATAGGAGCAGCCTTGCTCTTCGGGCTGACTACGCCTATTGCGAAGGTGCTGCAGCTGCCCCCGTTCGAGCTGGCAGGACTCCTGTACCTCGGCGCCGGCGCAGGGTTGTGTGCAATCCGTTGGATCCGTGATCGAAGGTGGGCACCGAGCGGCCTGCGACGCCAAGATCTCAAATGGCTGAGCGGCTCGATCTTCTTCGGCGGCATCGTGGCGCCGGTATGTCTGATGATCGGTTTGTCGCGAGCGACTGCTGCAACGGCGTCGCTGCTGCTCAACTTCGAGTCGCTGTTCACGGCGCTGCTTGCATGGTTTGCGTTCAAGGAGCATGCGGGACGCAGGGTCGTCGTAGGGATGCTGTCTGTGTTTGCAGGCGGCATTGTTCTCAGCGGACTTGTCGGCGGAACTGAAGTTGCCGGGTCCGGCGCGGGCTGGATTGTGCTCGCATGCCTCGGATGGGCGCTCGACAACAATCTCACGCGGCCGATTTCCGGAAGCGATGCGCTATTCATCGCGGCCGCGAAAGGCCTCGTCGCAGGAACAGTGAACTTCGCCATCGCGCTTTTGACGGGCAGCGTGGTCACGTCTGCCACACTGGTTGCTGGAGCGCTGAGTCTGGGCCTGATCGGGTACGGCCTGAGCCTCGTGTTATTCATTTTGTCCCTGCGCGGTCTCGGCGCAGCGCGAACAGGAGCTTATTTCGCGACCGCGCCATTCATTGGGGCAGCATTTGCGTTCGCCGTCCTGCGTGAGCCATTGACGGCGAATCTACTGCTCGGAGGAGTCCTGATGCTGATCGGCGTCGTGCTCCACGTGACTGAAGAGCATAGCCACGAGCACGAACACGAGGCTCTGACTCATGCTCACGCACATGTGCACGATGAGCATCATCAGCACGAGCACGATTTCCCCTGGCCTGCCGGCAAAGCGCACGCGCACGAACACACCCATCCACCGATCCGGCATCGACATCCGCACTATCCGGATCTTCATCATCAACACACACATTGACCGCGAACTCGAGGTCAGGTCGCCCGCGGATGTCACCGCGCAGGCGGAGCGAAGGCCAGATCCGACGTCGGCTGCCGCCCAATCCAGTGGGACTTGCATTGGTCATCGGCAGGTCCTACCAGTAGCCTGAAAAGGCGAGCCATGAATGTGCTCGCGGCCCGTGTGGTGGCGTGATGCAAACTCCGGAGGTCAACAGTGAGTGAACTGGCAGAATTCGCTCTTCGTGCAGTTGCAATTGGCGTCGGGGCCACTGTTGTCATGGATCTATGGGCCGTGCTCCTGCAACGTCTGTTCAGGGTTCAACCGTCGAATTGGGCAATGGTCGGGCGGTGGGTTGGGCACTTTTCGAACGGGAAGTTCGTCCACGACAAGATCGCAGACGCGCCGCCCATCCATCGTGAGCTAGCGCTTGGCTGGATGGTCCACTACCTCACCGGCATTGGCTACGGTGCGCTGCTACTCGGCATCTGGGGCCTAGAGTGGGCGCGGCATCCAACGTTGCCACCGGCGTTAATCCTCAGCTTGATTGCTTTGGTCGCGCCATTCTTCGTCCTCCAGCCAGGCATGGGGCTAGGCGTCGCAGGCGCGAGGACTCCGAATCCGAATGCGACGCGGATGCGCAGCGTGCTCAACCACACGGTCTTCGGCCTGGGACTTTACGTCTCTGCCTTGCTCTGCGCTCAAAGATAGCCGCTGCGTTCAATTCAGAACGGCCCGGTCACGGCAACATTCTCTGCAACGAACAGCGGGACTCACTCCCAAGGCGGCTTGCGTGAACTCCAATCTTTGCGCGCCATTCACCGAATCTACGGCAGAGCCGTCATCTTATATGAGGCTGCTACCCGCGGATCTCCCGGCTCTCGACTCTGCGGTAGGGCGTGAACTGTTCGGCAAGGCACTCGTGGAGGGAACGATGCAGGGCTACTTCAGGCTCGCACAGCAGTTCCACACCCAGTCCGACCCGGCCTTCTGCGGCCTCGGCTCGCTCGTGTGCGCGCTGAACGCACTGCAGATCGATCCGCGCCGCAAGTGGAAGGGTGTATGGAGGTGGTTCAGCGAGGAATTGCTGGACTGTTGCAAGTCCCTGGATGAGATACGGCAATTGGGCTTGACGCTCGACGAAGTCGCTTGTCTCGCGGCGTGTAGTGCTGCGAGCGTGAGCGTGCACCGGCCGCCGCTTGCCGATATCAGCACGTTTCGCGAGCACCTGCGCGCTGCGACGACGATAGAACAGGGTCCTGTTCTGATCGTGAATTATTCGAGGAAGTCGGTCGGCCAGAGCGGTGACGGGCATTTCTCGCCGATCGCCGCATTGCATGTCCCAACGGATCGGGTGCTCGTCCTCGATACGGCGCGTTTCAAGTATCCACCACACTGGATCCCGGTCGAGCTGTTGTATTCAGCAATGACGAAGGAGGACCCAGCGACAGGGCAAGCGCGCGGATGGCTACTGCTGAGGCGGTGAGGAATGCGCCCGCGCTACGGCAATGTCCATCAAGGATGGCGGGACGCCAATCATGCGACGGCTGGTGCGGGTCAAATGGGCCGAGTCCGCGAACCCTGCGGCATGCGCGGCAGTCGACAGGGATTCGCCATTCATCCTATGTTCCCACACGCTGCCGAAGCGCCGCCACAGAATGTACTGTCGCAAAGCCATTCCGGTCTGCTCGGCGAACAGGTGACGGAAGCGGCTCGGCGAAAGGCATGCCACACGCGCGACTTCTGTGAGCTTGATCGGCGCGGACAAGTGATCGTTGACGTACTTCACGGCACGCAAGATCCGTTCGTCACTCGTCACCAGGGGTTCCGTGTGTTGCGTCAACAACTGCACGACTTGGCGTGCCTGCTCGGCGATCGCCGGTCGGCCGCGCTGCTCCAGTGCCGCAGCGCGCAGCATCGGCAGAACTTCCCCGATGGGAGCCCGGTCTAGTTCCGTGATGCCGTGACCATGGCAACGCTCCGTCAGCACCCGCCCTTCGCGTGTCTCCGGCTCGACAAAGATCGTCGCGCCGTAGCGCGTGCGTGAGCCATCCATGGCGTGAGGCTGCTGAGACGGCACTACTGCGAGGTCGTACTCGAGCCACGGATCTTCATTGTTCGCACGCAGCCGGATGCGTCCCTCGAAGAGGAAGCAGATCTGGATCGCCTGATGGGCGTGTACCGGAAACGTCCCCGCTGTCCCCACGAAGATTGCCCCGCCATCCCACGGGAAGTATTGAGCGATGCTGACCGGCTCTGCCATCGAATTACGGTGCGTTCCGCGCTGGCCAACCTACGACATCTTGGGATGGGACCACGACATCAGCCCCTGCGTTCAAGCCGATGTCCGCTGCTTATTCCACACTCCGCCCCATACCGACGCGAGAGTCTACTCCGGTCGGTGCACGGCTTTCTCCGGAGGCTCCATGGCTTACGCAGTCGGAATCGCTCTTGCGTTCATCGTTGTGTGCTTCGGGCGGGTAACGGGCCTTGCCCGCGATCAGGCGTTCTATCCGACCCTGGTGATCATTGTCGCGTCCTATTACGTCCTGTTCGCCCTGATGGCAGGGTCACCGCGGGC
>DATJIP010000187.1:0-15884 GCA_035493235.1 Steroidobacteraceae bacterium | reverse complement strand
TTCGGGCCGGGCTACCAGCTGCGGCCACGCACGTGGTTGTCGCAAACCGGGCAGTTCGCGGCCCAGGAAATAGTCACGCTAGTCGGACCCGCGGGGCGAATCCAGAACGTGCGTGTCATGGGACCGCCCCGATCGCATGATCAGATCGAGCTGTCTAGAACTGACGAGCTCACGCTCGGGATCGAAGCGCCGGTGCGAATTTCAGGTGATCTCGCCGGCACGCCGGGCATCGGCATCGAAGGACCGGCGGGGCGCGTCTCGCTTTCGAGCGGGGTGATCAGTGCTCGCCGGCATGTGCACATGAGTCCGCAGGATGCCGAACGGTGGGGCGTGCAGGACGGGCAGACCGTTCAGGTGAAGGTCGACAGCAAGGACCGCGATCTGGTGTTTGGCGACGTGACCGTGCGGATCGCGCCGGATTTCCGGCTCGAGGTGCACCTCGACACGGATGAAGCCAATGCAGCTGGCATAAAGAACGGGGACCGCGGCGAGCTGCTTATCTCAGATCGACGCTAGCGCTCGATCAAGTCGTGCGATGTTGCCTGCGATTTCAGGCGTCGCCCAGCATCAGATGCATCTTCACCAAATGGGCCACGGAGCGCGCACCCATTTTCTCCATCACGTTCGCGCGATGGATCTCGACGGTGCGCTCGCTCAGACCGAGATCGATTGCGATGACCTTGTTCGCCTTGCCATCGACGACCGAGGCCATGACCTCGCGCTCGCGCGGCGTCAGAGAGTCGGAGCGTTGCTTGAGGTCGGCCAGACGATCCGTGCTCGCGCGGTTCTCCGCATCCAGCTTCAGCGCGCCATTGATCCGGTCGAGCAATTCCTGATCGCGAAAAGGCTTCTGCAAGAAATCGAAGGCGCCGTCTTTCATCGCCTGCACTGCCATCGGAATGTCGCCGTGGCCGCTGATCAGGATGACCGGCAACATGGAGCCGCTGCGATTGAGATGCTGTTGCAGCTCCAGCCCGCTCATCTCCGGCATGCGCACATCGAGCACCAGGCAGCTCGGCTGGCTGGGATCGTGCTTCGCGATAAATTCTCTCGGGCCGGCGAAGGCAGCTGGCTGATAGCCGACTGTCGTCATCAATACGCTGAGCGCGCGGCGCATGCCATCGTCATCATCGACGATGTAAACCACTGCCTTGCGTTTCGGCTCTTTCGTTGTAGTCGCGCTCATCATTCAAAGCCCCTCTTGCTTGACAGCTGCCGGCAAACGCAGCCAGAAGCAGGTGCCACCGGCCGCTGCATTCTCGAAACCGATAGATCCTTCGTGGGCCTCTATGATCGCTCTACTGGAGGCCAAGCCGAGCCCCGTGCCGTGTTCCTTGGTCGTGAAGAACGGATGGAACAGCTGATCTTTGGCAGAGTCCGGAACACCGGCACCCTGGTCCTTGACGGTCACCAAGATGCCGTAACGGTCACCGGTCACCTCGATTGCTACGCTCGCTGGCTCACCCTGAGACGTCGGTGCTTCAAGAGCATTCTGCACCAGGGTGAACATCACGTGCTGAATGCGCAGTCGGTCCATCGCTACCTGCGGAAGCACACCGTGCGTGGCGAGTGCCAGTTTGGCATCCGTGCGCTGGGCTAACAGATCGAGCACAGGCATGAGCTCCGTGACGACCTCGACGATGTCGCAGTCTGTGTACCCCTGCGCGTGACCATTGAACAGCCGGCGAATGCGACGAATGCCTTCACCGGCATTGAGGGCTTCTTGACTGATGTGGTGCAGGACTTCGGCGGTTGGCTGCACCAGCGGATCCGGCCGATTCAGCATCCGCTGAGCGGCTTGCGCAAAGGTAGCTATGGCTCCGATGGGTTGATTGAGCTCGTGAGCGATGCCACTGGCCATTTCCTCCAAGGCGGACATTCGTGCGATCTGAAGCAGTCGCTCCAGCAACAACGCTGTGTGTTCTTTTGTCTGACCGGACGACTCTGTGGAAGCTGGCACTCGAAGGTTCCTCATCCTCATGGGACAGCGTGCGCTAAGCGGGTGACCTTTGACACCCGCGAATTCCACTGAGCGACCCGTGCCCGTCCCTTAGAGACAGCCCGGCTCGGTCTCGGCGATCTTACAGCCTGGGCTTTCCCCACCAGAACAGAGGCACCATGTCAGCCCCACAACAGGATGTCAGCCAGATCAAGCAGCTGCTCACTGCCAGGCGCAATGCTCTGGAAGACCGCCACGGCCGGGTGGCCAGAGACCTCCAGCGCAGCAATGATCCATTGGTAGGCGATTGGAGTGATCGTGCCATTCAGCTGCAGAACGACGAGACGTTGCAGGTGATCGACACTGCCACCCAGGATGAGTTGGCGGCGATCGACGAGGCTCTGCAACGACTCGACCAGGGGCTCTATGGAATCTGCAAGACATGTGGGGCAGACATCGAGTCTGTGCGCTTGCGCACGTTGCATGCGGTGACGTGTGCGCGTTGCGCAACTGACTAGAAGCAATGCCGTTCACCTATTGCCCACGTGCAAAGGACCGAGATCACAGCTATCGGTAACGGCCGCCCTGGCGCATACTTCCGGCCCCCCCTGCGCTTCAGATGACACGCAGCCTCGATGAGCAGAGGGCAGCTCCCCCGCGGCAGGTCGACTTCACGATGGAAGAGCTTCGTCAGATCACGGAGCATTTGCTCCACTTCTCACCCGACGCGCTGATCGTCGTCGACGACGGCGATCGCATCCGTTTCGCCAATGAGACGGTGACGGAACTCTTCGGCCACCGGCCAGAGGATCTCATCGGCAAGCCGCTCGACACGTTGATCCCCGAGCGTTTGCGGACTCATCACGGCAAGCACACTGCGAGCTACGCCCGCAATCCCAACAATCGTGAAATGGGCGCCCGTATCGCCGACCTCTTTGCCGTGCGCGCGGACGGCAGCGAATTTCCCGCAGGTATCCGTCTGGCGCCATTTCGCATCGGCGGCAAGCTGTTCGTCGCGGCAGCGATTCGCGACACGACCGAGCGCAGGATCATCAATGACGAGCTCGTTGCCGCCCAGCAGGAGGCCGAGCGCGCCAATCGTGCCAAGAGCCGCTTCCTTGCCACGGCGAGTCACGATCTGCGCCAACCGATGCAGACGGTCAGGCTGCTCAATGCAGCGCTGATGAAGATCGTCCCGCAAGTGGAGGCTCGGGAGTTGCTGTATCAGGAGAGTCTGGCGATCGAGAACATGTCGCGCCTGCTCAACGCGCTGCTGGACATCAGTCGCCTGGAATCCGGCGCAATTCAACCCGTCAATGTCGACGTGCCCCTGTCAGAGGTCTTCGAGGAGCTGCGCTCCGAATTTTCGTCGGTGGCCGCTTCGCGCAATGTCGAGCTGCGCGTCGAGCTGCCGCCCTTCGTGGTGTCGACAGATCGAACTCTCTTGCAGCAGCTGCTGCAGAACCTCCTGGGCAATGCGTTCAAGTACACGGATCGCGGCTGGGTGCGAGTGAAGTGCTCGCACGATGCGAACGGCATCACGATTGCTGTCGAGGACTCGGGCATCGGCATCCCTGCAGACAAGCTGGAGCGAATCTTCGATGAGTATTACCAGGTCGACACCCATGGCAGCAAACGCATGGGCGTGGGTCTGGGTCTGGCGATCGTCAAGGAGGTCGCGCGCCTGCTCGGATTTTCAGTGAAGATTTTCTCGAAGGTCGGCGACGGAACGCAGGTGGTCCTGCATATCCCCGGCCGCTACGCGGTGACACGAGCCGCAACCAAGGCCGAGCCTGCTCCAGTGCACGTTCTCGACCCACACGCGCGCAAGGCCCGCTTGATCCTGGTCGAGGATAACGATGGCGTGCGACTTGCGACCGAGTTGTACCTGAAGCTCGAAGGCCACGAGACACGCAGCGCGGCTACGCTTGCCGAGGCCGAAGACTTGCTGCAGAGCCTGAGCCCCGGGGACATTGTCATCGCCGATTACCATCTCGATGAAAAGAATACGGGCCTCGACATGCTGCTGCGACTGCGAGCGCGCGTCGGCTATGACGTTCCGGGTGTGGTGTTGAGCGGCGACTTGCCGTCCGTGCTGCGGTCGATTCGGGTGCCGGTAGCTTCCTGTCGCTTCCTGAGTAAGCCGGTCGACACCGCCGCATTGGTCGAGGCAATCTCTGAGCTCAGTGCGGGCCCACGCGCCGCATAGCAGCCTCTTCGCAATACGTCCAGGTTGGTGTTACTGCAGCCAGTACTGCATGCCGCTCGCCTGCAGCAGGGGCTCAGCATTCTCGCCTTGAAGCATCGCCAGCGTCGTGAGCGTGCCTGCCTGCGTGCAGGTGTCGGCTGCGACTGTGATGGAGTGCGGAGCCTTGCGCACTGGCCAACCCGTGCGCGCATCGAGGATGTGTGAATAGCGGTGGCCACCGCGGAACACGAAGCGGCGCGAGTCTCCGCTCGTCGCGAGCGCGCCCCGCGCCAGTTGCACGATACGCACGGGCGTGCCGGCGCGGTCGCAGCTTTCAATTCCGACACGCCAGGACTGGCCGTCTTGCCGCGTGTTGCGCACGGCCACGTCGCCGCCGAAGTTGATCAAGCAGCTCAAGCCGGGCGCGATCGCTTCGACGCGACTGGCTGCAGCATCCACGGCGTACTCTTTGCCGATCCCGCCAAGATCGATCTGCATTCCTGCCTGCAGCTTCAGCACCGGTCGGCGCCAGTCGACCTTATGCCAGCCGACCGAGCCCAGCAGCGTGTCAATCTGCTCTTGCGAGGGCACCCCGTCACCGCCGTCGAACGTCCATGCTTTGCGCAGCACGCCAGAAGTGATGTCGAATGCGCCGTCGGAAAGACGCGTGAGTGTCGCGGCGAAGTCGAGCAGGTTGGCGCACTCTTCGTCGACAGTAATTGGGGCGCCGGTGCTGATGTTGATCTGGTGCACGACGCTGTCAGCGCGGTAGCGGCTGAACTTGCGCTCGATACGCCAGGCTTCGGCGGCAACCGCGTCCAGAACCTGCTGCGCAACGGATGCTGGAGCGTGATCGATCAGAACCTCGCACGGGCTCGCCATGGCGACGAAGCGACCGACCCAATGGTCGGCGTCGCGCGTCAACGTGGCGGCACAGGAAGCGTTCATGGGCGGAAGCGATACCCGAACTGCACGATGACGGCGCTGAGGTCCGGGTACAGCGCGCGATTGGCCTGGTTGCCGATGATCTGCTCGCTCGGTACCGAGCCGGTCTGCTGGTAGTACTCCGCGCGGATGCTCCACTCGTTGCCGTTCGGAGTCCCGTGGCCGTACTTGATGCCAACGGTGGTCGCGTCGAAGTCGCCGAGGCGGAAGTCGGCGGATGCGTAGCGGGGCAGCGCGCTGCCGCTGACGAGGCTCGCTCGATAGAAATCAGCAGCGCTCTGCTTGTAGTAACGCAGCTGCGGTTCGATGTAGCCCTCGCCCAGCGGCCAGCGCAAGCGCACCTCGCCGGTGTGCGAGTCGATGCCCCAATCGTCGGTCATGTAGCGATAGGAGAAGTACATGACCGGGTCGCCGAACGAGTGCTTCACTTCTGCGTAGAGGCTCTGTTTCGTGCGCGCATCGGGACGGCTCTCGAAAAGGTACACGCCGTTGGGGCCCTGACCGATCGGCACGCGCGCGAGAGTGTCACCGGTCAGCGGATCGACGACGCTCAGCAGCTTGTACGGATCGTTGAGGTAGCCGCTCGAGTCGCTGTACGAATAATTGACTCGCAGGACGGTGGTTCGATTCAGCACCTGCGTGAAGCCGAGCAGCAGGTCCAGCACGTCTTTGCTTTCGCTGCCGCCGAGCTTGTTGCTGTTGTTGTCGACGTCGAGCATCTGCGACAGCGGAATCGGCAGGCCGCCAACGGGTTTGACATCGTCCTGCGACCAGGCAACTCCGGCGTTCACGGTCGTGTTGCGCTTGTTGAAGTCGCGCGCGAGCGAGAGATTCGCGCCGATGTGCGTGTAGTCGTACTCGGTGGAGAAGCCAACGCCCGCTGACACGGTGTACAGACGCGCCAGCGGCTGCGTCCAGCTCGCGTTGAGCGCAAAGCGCGCGTCGTGGAACGTGTCGTCGAGCGGCACAGCGCCGGCGGGTGTCGTGTACACGGCGCGTCCCGAAGGACTCGTGAACGTTTGCGGACGATCGAGAGCGATTGCGCCGCTGGCCGATGCACCGGTCAATGTGTCGGCAGTGACGGTGGCCGAGAACTTGCGCTCGTCGCCGAGGTCGCGCAGTGCGGAGACTGCGGCGCTGAAGTCGCTGACGCGACCATCGCTCTCGCCGTAGTACAGGAGCGCCGAGTCGAAAGACCAATCGCTGCCTGCGTCTTGCGCAGCGACCGGCGCGGCGACTGCCGAGCCGAGCAGCGCGCAGGTAGCTGCAGCCAGCGTTGCATTGAAGCTGTCGTTGTCCTTCATATGTATGTCAGTTGCAGCCGCAGCCGCCTCCGCCGAAGCCGCGGCCGCCGCTCGAAGCTTCCTTGCTGAAATAGATGTGATCGTCGATGGCCGCGTCGAGCGGCGCGTTGTCGAGCGACATCTCGGGGCGCGCGAGGACGTCGCGCTCCCAGGGTTGAACCTGGGCGCAACCGGCCAGCCCGAGCAGCACCAGGCAAAGCGGGATCTTCTTCACTGAGTCTTCTCCAGGAGTTTTTGCAGCTCTGCCTCGCGTTCCGCGCGCAAGGCGTTTCGAAAACCGATGTGGCGTCCGACGACATCGCCCTTCGCGTCGAGGACGTACGAGGATGGCATACCGGGCACGTCGTAACGGGACGCGAGCGCGCCGGCGGGGTCGTAGACGATGCGGAACGTAGCGGGAATCTCTCGCAAGAAACGCTCGGCGTCCGCGTGCTCGCGGTCGACATTCACTCCGATGATCACCAGACCGCGATCGGCATATTTGGTCTGCATTTCGTTCAGCCACGGAAACGAATGGCGGCAGGGCTCGCACCAGGAGGCCCAGAAGTCGAGCAGAACCACCTTGCCGCGCAGTCGTTCCAGGTCGAGTGCGTCGCCGGAATCGGCGGCGATGGCGGTCAGGGCAAAGCAGGCGAGGACGATCGCAAGCAGCAGTCGGCGGACGGTAACGACAGGTATCGCAGGTTTTTGCATGGCGGGCTCAGAATTGCGCGGTTAGTAGGACGCGCGCGCCGCAGAAATCAATCGCTGCGCTACGCAGCCGTTCAGGGAAACCCTGGCAGCAACTCGGCCGCAATCTGCCGCGCCCTATCCGTGGTTCGGTGGTTCCGCGAGGATGTTACGCGGATCCCCAGATGGCTCAAAACCCCGCTGGGACCAAGACTGCGGCCGTGTCCTCTTTCTTACGATTGATCCTGTTCGTTCTGCTCCTGCTGCCGATAGGCAGCGCGGCGGCATCTCCGACACGTGTAGACGAGCAGGTGCGGGCGGCGCTTCAGCTGGAAGCCAACATCAAGCGAGGTGCGGGCCTCTACTCAGTTCATTGCGTCGGGTGCCACCGGCGCGAGGCGCTCGGCGATCCAACCAATGTCGTGCCCGCACTTGCCGGACAGCGCCAAGCCTATCTCATCAAGCAACTCGCGGATTTCAGTGAGCTGGAGCGCGACAGCGGCGACATGCACAAGACCGTGTCGCGTAACGCAGTCGGTGATTCCCAGGCTTGGGCTGATCTCGCAGGCTATCTCAGCGCTCTGCCTGCAGTGCGCGTACCACAGACCGGAGACGGCGGCGGAGTCGAACTGGGCGAAGGCATCTTCCAGGAGCAATGCGCGTCCTGCCACGAAGACGATGCGCGCGGTGACGACGACGGATTCATACCGTCCCTGCGTGATCAGCACTACTCCTATCTGGTGCGCGCCATGCGCGGCATCGGCGCGTCGCATCGCCTGAACGTAGACACCGATCTGGCGCGCTTTCTCGACAGCCTGGATACCGACGAGATGACCGCGGTCGCCGACTATCTGTCGCGGCTGCGTGGACCGACGCGCGATCGAGCGAAGCTGAATAGCGACGGTACGCTACGCAACTGAAGAAGGTGAAGCCGACATGAACCGCATATGCAACATCCTCGTGATCGTCGACCCGACTGCGAAGGAACATCCTGCCGTGGCGAAGGGCGCACTGTTGGCCGAGAGCTTCAACGCCAGGCTCGAGTTGTTTGCTTGCGAAACCAAGGCTTCGCGCGAAGCGCGGCTTACGGCGCACGCCCGCAAGCACCCGAACGAGCCGTTCGCAGTGGATCTCAAGGGGATGCTCGAGGTCCTAGCGGCTCCGTTGCGCCAGCGGGGGGTCGATGTTGCGACTGAAACAGATAGTGCAGATCCACTTGATGTGGCGTTGCTCGACCGGGTGAAACGGACCAGCGCTGAGCTGGTAGTCAAGGATACGCATCATCACACGCTCGCCCATCGCACGTTCCTCACCAATACGGACTGGGAACTGATTCGCGGTTGTCCGGTGCCATTGTTGCTGGTGAAGCCGGGATCGTGGGCGAGCTCACCGAGAGTCGTCGCCGCGATCGACCCGGGACACGCCAACGACAAGCCGGCAATGCTGGATCATTGCATCCTGGAGCACGCTGCCGCGTTTGCGAGGAAGCTCCATGGCGAGCTGCATGCGCTGCATGCATATATCCCGGCAGCGATCCTCGCTGCGGCGGCATCCATGCCGCCGATGGGGATGGCAGTCTCGGCCGAGGAATTGGCTCGCGAGGAAGAGTCCAAGCGGCGGGTCATCGCGGCGCTCGTATCCGACTACAACGTGCGCATCCAGAACATCCATATGTCGACCGGTGGAACGGCCGAGGTGCTGCCCCGCGAAGCGGAGGCAATCAAGGCGGATATCATGGTGCTCGGTGCGATTTCGCGCAGTGGCCTGAAGCGCGCGTTCATTGGGAGTACGGCAGAGGACGTGCTCGAGAAGCTGCCGTGCGACGCTCTCGTCATCAAGACGCCCAACTTTGCAGAGTTGTTGCCTTTCTGAATCCGCAGGCGAGTGGCGCCATCAAGCCACTGAGAGTCTCGCGAATGCGCTTCCCGGGTCTCGCAAACTCAGGGCTCCGCGCGGACCGATCACTGGAAGCGGTGACCGACTGTCACACCGAACGCGTACGGATCGATCTCGATTGCGCCGACATTAGTGCCCCCGAGCTTGGCGTTGGTGTCAATGTCGAACCAGCGCGCGTCCAGATTGATGAACCAGCCTGGAATGACGTCGATGTCGATGCCGAGTTGGGCGGCGGGGCCAAACGAGGAATCCAGCTCGAGTTTCATTCCCTGCCACGCGCCGTATGTGCGTTCCTTGGAGAAGACTGTGTAGTTGAGTCCCGCGCCAATGTAAGGCCGCACGTGGCGATTGGGATTGAAGTGGTACTGCGCGCTGAGCGTGGGCGGCAGAAGACCGATCTCCCCGACGGGACCGGCACCCTGCAATGTGATTTCGTGCAGGAAGGGCAGTGCCGCGAAAAGTTCCACACCCCATTTCGGCGCGAGCATGCGGGTCACTGCGAAAGTCAGGCCGATCGTGCTGTCGACGACGAGCTGCTGAGCGCTTGATTTCGGCTCCATGGAATGAAAGCCGCCACGCACGATCCATTCATCAGCATCCTGTGCCAAGACCGTCTGCGTTGTGCCCATCGCTATCACGATTGTCGCCGTGGCCAGTCGAATGTTCATTTCGCGCTCCGTTCCTGCCGCCGTGAGTGATGCCGTCGTTATAGGCGCGCGAGTGCGGTGGCGCGCTGCGCAGCTTCCCTGAGCTAGCCAGGAGTTCCACGCGCTGGGCCGCGCATTTGAGTATCAGTCACGGTCGAAGCCGGGCTTCCCCTGATGCAGCCGAGAAAAGTTCTCCGCAGAGTCACTTGAATCGAAGTTGGGGTGCCAGGTAATGGACGCGAGCGACAGTGAACTGGTTGTCGCCATGCTGGCGGGCAAGGAGGCTGCGTTTCGCAGCTTCTTCGCAGCCTACTTCCCGCGTCTTTATCGCTTTGCCATGCCGCGCCTGAGTGGCGAAGTGGAAGCGGCGAAAGAAGTCGTGCAGTCGACGCTGACCAAAGCAGTGCGGAATCTAGCGGGCTATCGCGCAGAGGCTGCACTGTTCAGCTGGCTGTGCCAGATCTGCCGGCGGCAGATCGTCGATTACGTGCGCGCGAACCGGCGTCACGCCGAGAACATCATGTTATTCGACGATAGCCGTGAGCTGCGTGCGGCGCTCGAAACCGTGGAAGCGCCCGCAACAGACGACCCAGCGCAGAGCCATGACAGTGAGGAGACACGGCAGAAGGTGTGGTCGGTCCTCGATCGCCTGCCCGGCCGCTACGGCGATGTACTGGAATGGAAGTACATCGAAGGGCGCAGTGTCGAGGAGATCGGCGAGTTGCTGGGCGTCGGCCAAATCGCCGCGCAATCGATGCTCGCGCGCGCCCGCACTGTGTTTCGCGACACATTGGCGACGGACTTAGGTGCGACTGCTCAGGACGCCTTGGCAGTCCTCCGTGAAGGTCGCGCAGTAAGCGACCGCCGTTGCGGCCAAAAGCGTGACTACGTCTAGCGCGTACTCATTCCTCCGCGAGTCCATGCGCGATCGCGTATGCCGCGACGGCGGATGCATTGCGCAGTCCGAGCTTGCGCATGAGGCTGGCGCGATGCTTCTCGATGGTCTTGTGGCTGAGCGACAGGGCTTGCGCGATCTCGCGCGTGCGGCGCCCGGCAGCAATCAGGCGAATCACCTGACGTTCGCGATCGGTGAGGTCGACGGTTGATGGTATCGGCGTGCGCTCGGCGGCGGGCGCTCGCCCGTCGCTGCGAAGTACGCGCCCGCGGATGGAAGGACTCAGGAACCGCCTGCCGGCTGCGACGCTCAGTACAGCTTCGAACAGGTCGTCGCGACGGTCGCTCTTCAGCACATAGCCCGCGGCACCGGCCTGCAGTGCTGACTCTATGAGACGCGTTTCCCGATGAAAGCTCAGCACTACGACGTGCGCCTCGGGCGCCTGCGTTTTGAGCGCTGCAATCAGTTTTGGCCCCTTGAGCGGCAGCGGCGGAATGTCGACCACGATGAGCGTCGGATGCAGGCTCGCGACGGCGCGCGACGCGTCGGCGCCGGCCGCGACGCTGCCGACTATTTCGATACCGGGCATCACGGCCAGCAGCGCACACAGTCCGTCGCGCATGATGCCTTTCTCGTCGACGACCAGGACGCGAATGCTTCCGCTGTGCCGCGCAGGCGCGGGCTCGCCGCGCGCGCCGGGCGAGCGCGAATCCTGGTGCCACGAGGTCCTGGCCGACGCCTGATCGATGAGGATGTCCGAGGTCGCGAAGAGCATCCCCCGTTCGACGTACGACTGAAGAAATTTCAATCGCACGATTCATCAGGGGCCGGTGGCGACGGGCGCCGGGCCAGGGCGGCGATCTAGCCGCCGCCGGCTGCTTCGCTGAACGCGCGTAGCGCCGCGCGTCCATCTTTCCAGAGCACGAACGCGTCGTTATTGCCGGCGTGAATCAGTTCGATTCGCAGTTCGCCGGCGCGGGCCACATAGCCGATCGATTCGAGATTGGCAGCGAACAGCGCCGGCACAGCGGTGCGCGTCGGCGCTCGCGTCGGGGATTCTCCCAGGCCGAGATCCCGCAGGGTCTGGGCGTCGCTGCGCAGGGGGATGGGGCGGCCATCCGCGACGAGTACGAGCTCGTCGCCTGGTGCAACCAGCGGCTGCCGGTCGCGTCGATCGATGGTCGACCAGATATAGGCCGACCAGAAATAGCTGCGCTTACCCTGCACGTTGATTTCGATTGCCGTAAGGGTCACGTAGTCGCGTGAGTTGGCCGCGAGATCGGTACGCTCGCGCGCGAAGATCAGCGGCTCGACGGCCACGGTGATCGTGGCGGCGGTGATCTCGTCAACATATTGACGCACCGGGTCGGCCGCGCGCACGCCGGCAGTCCACGCGAGCAGCGCTGCGGAAAGGACAGCCAGCACGGCGCCAGCGCGTCGCCCGGTGAGTGTCATTGACAGCACTACGGCCTCAGAAATTCAGGCGGTATCCGAGGCTGAAATAGTACCGCGTCGTGTCCTCGCGTGACTGCTCCAGCGCGCGCCGGCCGAGCTCGGCGCCGAGCTCGCATTCGACCAGGAAACGGCCCCGCAGCAGGTCGACCCGCAGGGTCGGCACGTAGAGCATCTCGGTCGAGCCATCGCTATGAGTGCGGCGCTCATCGACGCGCACGCCCGGGCCGATGCGCCACATTCCCCACAGCGGGAACCGGCTGGTGACTCCGACCGAATCGATGTCCACCGTGGCGCCGGTCTGGTGACGCAGGAGGATTGCCGTGAGGTCGTTGCCGCCGAACAGACTCGAGGCTATGCCTTCGAGCGAAATGCCATTGTCCGTGCCGCCGTCCGGCAGCTCATCCACGCCGCCCGAGGCGGGCGTGCCGCCGATGCTGAAGCTCGAATAGTCGAGCGACCACTGCCAGCGCTCGCCGAACGGTCGCGACAGCGACACGCTGTAGAGCTTCGCGTCGGCCGTGCGATCGAGCGCGAGCTGCTCGATCTCTCTGCGCGACATCAGCAGCAACAGCTCGTCGAAAGTGACGGACTGGCCGATGAGCGCGTTGCGCAGGCTGAGGCTGGGACTCTTCAGCTGATTGATGTTGGCGGTGATCGTGAAGCGCGCCGGCAGGGCGAAGGTCGCCAGCAACAACGCGTTGTTCAGCTCCTTGAAATTGACGTCGTAGTCGGCGAGCGCGACGACGGTGCGGCCCGGCTGGAAGTAGTGCACCTCGGTACCGAACGCCAGGCGGTCGCTCTCGCCGTCGATCTGCTGCGTGAGTCCGTACACCGCGATGTCCCATGCTTCGCGGAACGTGCCGAAGTCGAGCGACAGGCCCGCGAACTGGCGTTGCGTATCGAAGCCCTGGCGCGAGGTGTCGACGGGATAGCCGTACGCGACATCGAGGCGCATGCGAGGTAGCAGCTGCGTGCCCGCGGAGAGTCCGTCGAAGGTCCCGAACAGGCCGCCGGTATTACGCGCCTGGCGGCCGAGCCGCACCGACCAGTCGCGCTCGCGATCGCCGAGCTCGGCGAACGCATAGTTGACGCGTGTCTGGTCGCCGGGGCCGTCGGCCAGCATGTCCTTGATGTAGCCGGCGCTCAGCCGCGAGGAGAAATTGAAGCGCTCGCCGCGGTGTCGCGCGACCAGGTCGACGTCGGAGATCAGTGCGTTCTGGCTCGTGATGTCCAGCGACTGGACACTGTTGTCGACCTGGAAGGTGTCGCGGCGATAGGTCTGCGCCGCGCCGCCGTAGATCTTCCAGGCATGCTCATCTTCATCCGCGGCGCCGGCACCGATCGATCTGCGCGCGGCCAGTCGCAGAGCACGCAGTCGCTCGCGTACGCGATCGGCGGCGGGACCGTCGGGATAGCGACGCAGATACTCGTCGTACTCGGCCTTGGCGTGCGCGATCTGCCGGCTACGCTCGCGAGCCAGCCCCAGCAGCTCTTGCGCCTCGGCGCGCCGCGGATGTTCCGGCTGCTCGAGAAGGCGCGTCAGCAGCGGCATCGCGGTTGCATAGTCCTTGTGGTTGAACGCAGTCTTGGCCTTGCGGAAGGTCGCCTCGATGTCCTGCGGCGTCAGGGTGGTGACTGGGCCCGGCCTGGTGGGTGCTACGGGCGTGACGCCGACAGTGTCGCTGGTGTTGAGCTTCTCATCGTCGCCGATTGCGAGCCACGCCTTCGGGTATGCATCGCGCACCGCCAGCAGCACCTTGCGCGCGCTCGACTCCGTCTCGAACGGTCCGATGCGCAGGCGATACCACGTCTGGTCGCCGAGGCGGGATTCGGAGAGGTAGGCCGGGTTTCCCGTGACCCGCGTAGCTTCCTGGATCGCTGCGTCGTCGAACGGCTGCTGCGAAGCTGCGAGATTGATCGCGTAACCTGCCGGCGGCGCGCCGTGCTCGAAGATCATTACGCGTGTGCCACTGGATTCCGGACGCAGCAGCCTGATACGCACCCCGTGGCTGTCCGCTGTGGGCGCGAGGACGTAGCGTTCCGCTGCGGCGAAATGCACGGTCACATCCACCTGGTTCAGGACCAGTTGCTCGGCCTCGATCGAGCGGATTGCGGTGATGCCATCGAGCGGCGGCGAGCTCAGTGTGCCGACGAGGCTGCCGCAGTCCGGCAGTGGCGCGAACCGCAGTCGCAGCGTGTCGCCTTCGCTGGCGGGCGTGTGACTGATGTACTGCAGGCCGCAGCCGAAGATGATGCTGATGTCGATGTGATTGCCACGCTCGTTCGCGTCAACGGCATCGATCAGGCGTCCCGCGACTTGCGCGCGGGCCGTGCCGATGAGACAGATCAGCGACAGTCCGATCGTCAGGGCTGCAGCAAGCACTCTCATCAGTTGAAGCTGCTGGAGGTGATCCGGTGCTGGGGTCCCGGACGCGAGCGACTGATCGTCGTCAACGTCGAGTCCGTGTAGATGTGACATGCGCCGGAGCAGTTGCGCAGCTCGCTCACGGTATATTTCACATTGCCGTACTTGGTGTGCGGGTCCGACTTATAGCGGTTCGAATGACAGCCCGCGCAAGCCGGCTTGTATGCGGGCGAACGCCAGCTCGCGGCATCCGTGTTGGCCGTGTGGCAGCTCAGGCAGGTGAGCGTGACTCTGTGATTGCCGGGGTAACCGCCTCCCGCGAGGTGCTGGAACGTGTTCGGCGTCCACGCCGTCGTCGTGTGGCAGTTGTCGCAACTGGTGTCGCTGGCGATGTGACCGCTGTTCTTGCCGGTTGCGATCGTGCCGTTATGGCAAGAGAAGCACGCGCCGACGACCTGCGTGTGATCCACTCGTGCCGCAGGTTTCCAGGCGCTGGTGCCATGGCACTTCTCGCAGCTGCTCGTGCTGGAAATGTGCGCGGCATTCTTGCCGGTGGCCGTCGTGCCGTTGTGACAGCTCGCGCAGTTGTTCGTGATGCCTGCATGGTCGAAGCCGGTCGCGGGCGTCCACGCGGTCGTGCTGTGGCAGCTGCTGCAGTCCGCGGTCGTTGCGACGTGATTCGGCGGCTTGCCCGTCGCGGTGGTGCCGTTGTGACACGACGCGCACGAGCCGAGGACCTGTGTGTGGTCGACGCGTGTGGCAGGCTTCCATGCGCTCGTGGCATGGCACGACTCGCACCTCGTCGTCGTCGATACGTGCGTGGCGTTCTTGCCGTTCGCGCGAATGCCATCGTGACAGCTCGCGCAGCCGGTCGTGATTCCGGTGTGGCTGAACGTCGCCGGGGTCCACGCGCTCGTCGTATGGCACGTATCGCACGACTGGGTCGTCGGAATATGGTTCGTGCCTTTGCCGGTGGCGATAGTGCCGTTGTGGCAGGAGGCGCAGGTGCCGCTCACCTGCGTGTGATCCACTCTGGTTGCCGGCTTCCATGCGGCGACAGCGTGGCACGACTCGCAACGGCTGCTGCTCGTAATGTGCGTGGCGTTCTTGCCCGTGGCCTGCGTGCCGTTGTGACAGCTCGCGCAATTCGTCGTGATGCCCGTGTGATCGAACTTGGCCGGCTTCCAGGCGCTGGGGTTGTGGCAATTCTCGCAGGTGTTGTCGCTGGCAATGTGTCCGGCGTTCTTGCCGGTGGCGGTCGTGCCGTTGTGGCACGAGAAGCAACTGCCGACGACCTGCGTGTGATCGACCTTGGTCGCCGGCGACCAGGTCGTAGTCGAATGGCAGGACTGGCAGCTGCTGCTCGATTGAATATGAGTCGCGCTCTTGCCAGTCGCCGTGGTGCCGTTGTGGCAGGAGGCGCAACTACCGGACACCTGTGCGTGGTCCACGCGCAGCGCCGGCTTCCACGTGGCTGTGCCGTGGCAGGATTCGCAGCTGTTCGTCGACAGGATATGGCTCGCGCTTTTACCCGTCGCGCGCGCTCCGTCATGACAACTCACGCATCCGCTCGTGACGCCG
>DATJIP010000186.1:0-26200 GCA_035493235.1 Steroidobacteraceae bacterium | reverse complement strand
CGGTATGCACGACGAACGCCGGCGCCTGAGGCATCGAGCGGATCTGCTCGATCGCCGCCTGCAACGTCACGTGAGGCTCGGGATTCGGATCCTTATTGAACCCGATGTGGCTGTCGCTGATCTGCACGAAGCTCAGTGCGTCCTTCGGCACGGCGGCCTCGGCCTTGCCGATCAGGTCGACGGCCTTGAGCACGCCGCCTTGCATCACCCAGACCACGCCGGCGCCAGCCCAGGCCGCGCACTTCAGCAGGCTGCGGCGATTCAAGGTGCCATCGTTCCGATCATCTGTCTCGCTCATCACAGGTCTCCTCGTCGTTGATGAGGCGGAGACCGGGACCGGCGGCGAATTATTCGCCGCTGCAGGGTCAGGGAATAAATTCGCGGGCGGCGCGGTCTACACTCGATGCCGATGGATTCCTCCCTCCTGCCCGACTTCCGCGAGCTGGCCGCGGCCCACCTGGAATCGGCCTATAACCTGGCCCGGTGGCTGGTCCGCGACCGGGCACTGGCCGACGACGTCGTCCAGGACGCGATGCTGCGCGCCCTGCGGTACTACCACGGGTTTCGCGGCGAGAACGCACGGGCCTGGCTGTTGCAGATCGTGCGCAACGTCGCGATGACGCGTCTGAAGCGCGGCGGCGAGGAGACAGTGGGCGATGCGAATTCGGCATCAGTTGCGGTGGAGGTCGCTCACGATGGGCCGGAGACAGTACTGATGCGCCAGGAAGATCAACGCTTGCTGCACGATCTGCTCGGCGGCTTGCCGGTCGAGCTGCGCGAGTGCCTGATCCTGCGTGAGATCGAAGAGCTGAGCTACAAGGAAATCGCGCGCGTCGTCGGTGCGCCGATCGGCACCGTAATGTCCAGGCTGTGGCGCGGCCGCAAGCTCCTGGTCCAAGCCGCACGCACGACGGAGGCCGGATGAACGATCAGCTCGAGTGCGAACAGACACTGCTCGTCCAGGCTGACTTCGATGGCGAGCTGGAAGCGAGCCGGGCGGCCGCGCTGGTCGAGCACGTTGCGACCTGCGCGCAATGCCAGCTCGTCAGCGAACAGCTCGAACGTTCGCGGGCGTTGCTGCGTGACGCGCCGAGATACTCGGTGCCGCAGGAGCTGCGCAGCCTTCTCGAAAAGACGCTGCAAGCACAAGCGCCAGCGCCGACACATCAGTCGCGCCCGTTGGTGCGCGCGGCCAGTCGGGCTCCGTTGCTAGGGTGGGCGACCGCGCTCGCTGCGAGCGTCGTGCTGGCGATCGTGCTGTTCACGCCGCGAACGCCGGATGTCGAGGCGCAACTGCTCGCGAGCCACGTGCGCTCGCTGCAGCTCGAGTCGCATCTCATCGACGTCGAGTCGAGCGATCATCACACCGTGCGACCGTGGTTCGCCGGCAAGGTGGATTTCGCGCCGCCGGTCAAAGAACTTGCCGGCGACGGCTTTCCACTCCAAGGCGGGCGCATCGATGTGATCGGCGGCCGCACGGTCGCGGTGCTCGTCTATCGAGCCGGCCGACATATCGTATCGGTCTACCTGTGGCCCGAGCGCGCCGAGCTCGGCGACCTGCCCCGACCGCAGCGCGATGAGGGTTTCAATCTCAGGCGCTGGGTCGAGGACGGTCTGGTCGTGTCGTGCATCTCCGATCTATCGGCCGATGAGCTGGAGCGCTTCGAGCATCGCTGGCGCGCGCAGTAAGCGCGCTGCCGCAATCGATGTAGCGACTCTCGTTACCCCTTCTACTAACGCGGAGCGTGCGGCGATTTCCACATAGTGCGCACCACGTACATAACAAGGGGTCCAGCATGAAATCCCGGATATCGGTGCTGATGCTTGCTGCGGTGCTGTCGCTGTTCGCCATGACGGCAGGCGCGGACGAATACGACGATACGATTGCAGTGTTCAAGAAGGCGGGCGAGAGCGCCGCGTTTTTCGCGAAGAGCCACGGCTACGCCGTATTTCCGACGATCGGCAAAGGCGGCCTCGGAGTCGGAGCAGCTCACGGCAGTGGACACGTCTTCGAGAAAGGTAAGTACGTCGGCGACGTGAGCATGACGCAGGTCAGCGTCGGCCTGCAGGCGGGCGGACAGGCGTTCAGCCAGATCATCTTCCTCGAGGACAAGCGCGCGTTCGATGAATTCACGGGCGGCAATTTCGAATTCGATGCGACCGTGCAGGCCGTTGCGATCACCGCGTCAGCAACTGCCAGCGCAGGATCGACTGGCGCAGGCGCGGGCGCCGGCACCGGCAAGAAAGACTCGAAGACTGTCGGCCAGTATCACAAGGGCATGGCTGTCTTCACCGTAGCCAAGGGCGGATTGATGTACCAGGCCGCGGTCGGCGGGCAGAAGTTCAAATACAAGCCGGCGGGTAAGAGCTAACTCAGCGGAAGATACCGCGTTCGAGAATCGTGCCGCTGCCGACCGGCCGGCCGACGCTCACCCAGAGACTCCAGGAGTTACTCGAGGTTGCGCCGATGCCGAGCGTGAGCGGGCCGACGATCGTGCGTCCGGTCATGAAGATTGAGCCGCCATAAATGTCCGAGCGTCCGTTCTCGCCGAGGACATTGGTGATCTCACCGGCCGCAACCCGCACACCGAGGTAGAGCGCGCGGTTGCGGATGGTGGAGAGGTCCTGCATTTTCCAGAGGTAGCTCGTGCCGATGTTCCAGTAATCGGTCACGCGCAGCTCACCCACTTCGAGACCTGGGAAGCTGCCGGGTCCGCCGAGCGCGAAGTTACGATCGCGCGGCAGCTCGCTGCCGAGGTCGGAGCCGCCGGCCAGCGTCACCCAGAGCACATCGCCGCGAAACGGTACGGCGAGGCCGAGACCAAGCTCGGCGCGCTCCCAGGAGCCTTCGCCGCCGAGCGAGTCGTCGCTGTGCATGTACTCGACTGCACCGGCCATGCCTCGCGTCGGGCTGAATGCAGTGTCGCGGGTGTCGTATTCGGCGGAGGCCACGATGCCCGCGTCAACTCTGTCGCTCTCCGGCATCAGCGGTGAGCCGACTTCCACGCCGACCTTGCGCTGCGTGTATGCGTAGCCGACGCGCGCCTGGGCATAGCGCCCGAGGTTGACGCCGAAGTCCAGCGAGCCGCCCAGGTCGCTGAAGGAGTAGCGTGCGATGCGCTCGTCTTTGAAGAACAGATCTTCGAGCGAGCGGGAGTACATCGCCTGCGGCTCGACGAAGAAGCGATGCTCGGCGTCGAGCGGCTGGAAGAAGCTGGTGGAGAACAGCATCTTACCGCCCAGCTGCACTTCGTTGCGCCACTCGGCGCCAAGCGAGTTGACCCAGGTGCGAGCGTGTCGGCCGTAGAGCGCAAAAGTCAGGTCGCCATCCTCGGACGCATACATGCCGAAATCCATGCGCAGGTAGTTCGGTCCCCAGCTCTTCTCGCGCGGCAGCCAGGTCAGCGTGGGCGAGTCGCGGTCGCCGTCGAGACGGTAGCCGACCGAATCGAAATCCTGCAGCGCCGACATGCGCTGCGCTTCCCGGCTGATCGCTGCGGTGTCGATTGTATCGCCGGCATGCACCTCGCCGGTCTTCACGAGATATTCGGGATTGACGTGCTGCAGGCCATCGAAACGCACGTCAGCCAGGCGCGTAGCGATTTCCTGCGACGCCGTGACGGACTGACGCCACGCGACGTATTGCGCTTCCGGCAGCGCCAGCTGCACGAGCTTGTCCGCTTGCGCGTGCGCCGCTGCCTCGCCCAGGGGAATGGTCTCCGGCACACGCTCGAAGTCCGCAGTGCCGATCGATCCCATCTCGACGTCGATGCGAACGTCGCCGGGCCGCAACGTCTGCAGCTGCAGGGTCTCGTTGGCTTCGATCATCACGTCCATGGTGCGGTTGAGGAGCTGCGCCGCGCTGCGCAGCTTGCGCGGGTCCGCTGCCGGCTCCACCAGATTGACGACGATCACGACGTCCGCACAGAGATCGCGCGCGACGTCGATGGGAATGTTGCGGACCAGGCCGCCGTCCGAGAGTACCTTGCCGTCGAGCTCGACCGGGGAGAACGCTCCCGGAATCGCCATGCTGGCGCGCAAGGCCGTCGCCAGGTCGCCCTGATCCAGCACCAGCATCTTGCCCGACACCATATCGGTCGCCACTGCGCGAAACGGAATGGGCAGCTCGTCGAAATCCGTCTTCAGCCGCGCGCTCGCGACGTAGCCGCGCAGCAGGTCTTCGATGTTGCTGGTGTTGACCAGGCCGCTCGGCGTCGACACGCCGTCCCGCGAGATCCCGAACTCGAAGTCATTGCTGTAGGTCGCGCCGTTGCGCTTCTGCTCGATCGGCTCGAGCTCCCGCCGGCCCTGGTTGCCGACCACTCGTTTCCAGTCGATCTGCGTGACGAACTTCTCGAGATCGGCTGCGGGAATTCCCGATGCATAACCGCCGCCGACCAGGGCGCCCATGCTCGTGCCGGCGATGCAGTCCACCGGGATATGCAACTGTTCGAGGACCTTGAGGACACCCACGTGTGCGCCGCCTTTGGCGCCGCCGCCGGCCAGCACCAGACCGATGCGGGGCCGCTGGGCCTCGGCGGTGTAGGTCGGCGTGGACCATCCCAGCGCCGCAACGATGGCCAGAAGGGTGGTGAATCCGAGTTGGGTCCGCGAACGAGATGTGTGCATGGCAATGGGCTCCGCATCCATGCAGCCGTGCTAACACACGCACTACGCGCGAAGTATCAGTGGTCGGTGCAAGGATCCGGTCAGCTACCGCGACGTTCCAGCAGATGATCGATCGACGCTTTGCCGGCGCCGCAGATCGCGAGCCAGGTGAACACCGCAAAGTAGGTGGCTTCCTCGAACCCCAGCAGCGTCTCCAGCGAATCCACGTCGCTCCATTTGGCGGCTGCGATGGCCACGATCATGACGACGGCCAGGGCGCCGCCGCTGATGCGCGTCAGTAGTCCCAGCATCAGAAACAGTCCGCCGAAGCATTCCACGCCGGAAACGAACGGCGTCATGACGTGCGGGAACGGGATTCCCCAGTCAGCGAATGCCTCGGTGATTCTCGGCAGGTTCTGCAGCTTCGCCCAGCCGGTCAGCATGAAGGGGTAGCCCACGACTATGCGAGCGAGCAGCGGGCCGGCCCACTCAAAATGACCCGCGAGCCGTTTCGGCCAGAGAATCAAAGCTTCGAGCAGCAGCATCGGCATGCACCTCATATAATTCGCGCGTGCCCGAAGACGACCTGAAACTCGATCGCCGCGTCAGCGTTGCCCCCATGATGGACTACACGGATCGGCATTGCCGCTATTTCCTGCGGCTGCTGAGTCCGAGCGCGCTGCTGTACACCGAGATGATCACCGCGGCTGCCATCGTGCGCGGCGACGCGAGTCGTCTGCTCGAATTTCATCCCGCGGAGCATCCGGTGGCGCTCCAGCTCGGCGGCAGCAATCCGGACGAGCTCGCCAAGGCGGCGCGCGTGGGTGCGGAGTTCGGCTACGACGAGATAAATCTCAATTGCGGCTGCCCGAGCGACCGCGTGCAGAGCGGCCGGTTCGGCGCGTGTCTGATGGGCGAGCCGTTGCTCGTTGCGGAGTGCGTCGGCGCGATGCGCGGGGCGGTCGAGATTCCGGTGACCGTCAAGTGTCGCATCGGTATCGAACCGATGCCGCACACTGCGACGGACACTTACGAATTCCTCGTGCGCTTCATCGACTCGGTCGCGCGGAGCGGCTGCCAGGTATTCGTCGTGCATGCGCGCCAGGCGGTGCTGAACGGCCTGAGTCCGAAAGAGAATCGCGAGATCCCGCCGCTGCAGTACGACGTCGTGCGACAGCTGCGTGCGGATTTTCCCGCGCTCACGTTCGTGGTGAATGGCGGTCTACGGACTCTCGAAGACGCGCTCGAACATCTGCGCGTGTTCGATGGCGTGATGATCGGCCGCGAGGCGTACTCGAATCCTTACCTGCTCGCGCTGTTACATCGGGCCGTCGTGGATCAGCAATGGTCGTTGCCGTCGCGCGAAGAAATCATCGAGCGCTACGTCCCGTACGTGCAGGATCGACTGACGGAAGGGCATCGTCTGCGCTCGATGGTCCGTCACGTGCAAGGCTTGTACGCCGGCCTGCCACGCGTGCGCTCGTGGCGCAGGTTCATCTCTGAAGGTGCGGCGGCGCCGGATGCTCGCGCCGAGTTGCTTATCGACGCCCTGCGGATCGTGCGCGCCGCGGCGTAAAAATTTCGCCACCAGCGCGGCAAAACCGGGTCTGCGGCTCAGCATAATAAAGTGCATGGGCGACATCCGAGACGAATCCGACAGGCAGCGCGCCAGCGCTGAGAGGGTTCGTATCTACGTTTCCGGCCTCACACGCCCGCAATTCCAGGATCTGACTCGGCGCCTCGTGCTGTATGCGGCGCGACTGCTGCGCGGAAGCAGTCTCGACCATCACGCTTACGAAATCGTGACCGGAGCCATCGATCTTGCTCTGGATGGCACGCGCCTCTGGGATCCGGTGGCCTGCCCGTTCGAGAATTTCATCTTCGGCGTCGTGCGCTCGCGGGCCAGCACGCTCTGCCGCTCGATGGCCTCGCGGCTCGTGAAGATCGCGGCCCAGTTGCCGCAGGCAGAGGACGATTCTGCGGACGTCCTCGAACGGTTTGCCGACGAGAGCCTGCAGGCGCACACAGCGCTGAGCGTGGAGCAGGAGCAGGAAATCGAGCGCTTGATCGCGAGCGTGGCTCGGATCGACGCGACGCTGGCGAGGATCCTCGTGCTCGCGATCTATGACGGCATGTCCAACCTGGAAATCGCCCACGAGCTGAATCTCCCCGTGCGTGTCGTCGAGAACGGCAAGAAGCGGCTGCATCGCGCAGCGAAGAAATTCTACGAGGCCGAGGTCGCGTCAGCCGGCGGCGCGCGGCGGCACTGATGAAGGAACGAGACATGGTCAAAGAACCGCCAAGCTGGAGTCCCGATGCCGTATCGGGAACCGTGCTGATGGAATATCTGCAGCGCGTGTCGCCGCAGTTCGTCGCTGCGGAGCTCGACCAGCTCGGGCTGCTGGAGGCGGCAGATCGGGCGGCGGCGACGGTGCTGATGAAGCTCGAAGCACCGCGACGGCTGCCGCGCAAGTTCGCGGCGATGCTCGCTCTGGCGATGTGCGCGATGATCGTGGTGCTGGCGCACACGCGGCATCTCGGGCTGATGAACGTACTGCCGGAGAACGACGGTAGTCATTTCATGCAGCTCGCCGGACCGACGCCCGAGTGGTGATGCCGGGACGTCGATGAACTGGCGCATCAAGCCGCTGGCGGACGTGTTCGCCGCCTCCGAGCGCAAACCGCTGGCACGCACGCTCGGCGCGTTCCAGCTGATCATGCTGGGTGTGGGCACGGTCATCGGCACGGGCATCTTCGTCCTGTCGGCAGAGGCTGCGCAGAAGGCCGGGCCGGGCATGATGGTGGCGTTCGTGCTCGCCGCTTTCACCTGCGCGTTCACCGCGCTGTGTTATGCAGAGCTCGCGTCGATGGTGCCGGTCTCGGGCTCCGCGTACACGTATTCATATGTCGTGCTCGGCGAGCTCGTTGCCTGGCTGGTGGGCTGGGGGTTGATTCTCGAGTACGCCGTCGCGGCGAGCGCGGTGTCGGTGGGCTGGTCGAACTATTTCGTCGGCTTGCTGGAGCGGTCGTTCGGCATCGATGTTCCCGATGCATACACGCGCGGTCCGTTCGTCGGCGGCCTGATCAACGTCCCGGCGGTAGTCATCGGATTGTTGATGACCGCTCTGCTCATCATCGGCACGCGCACAAGCGCGACCGTCAACGCGGTGCTGGCGACCATCAAGGTCGTGGCGCTGGTGCTGTTCATCGCCCTGAGTCTGCCGGTGATGCAGATGGAGAATTTTCATCCGTTCTCGCCGAATGGGTTTCTCGGCGAGATCTCCGGCATGGGCATCGCCGGCGCTGCGGCTTCGATCTTCTTCGCCTATATCGGCTTCGATGCAGTCTCGACCGCAGCGGAAGAGACACGCAATCCACAGCGCAACATGCCGATCGGCGTGATCGGCAGCTTGCTCGTCTGCACTCTGTTCTACCTGCTGGTGTCCGGCGGAGCGGTGGGCGCAGTCGGCGCGCAGCCCGTGGTCGATGCGTCGACCGGCCTCGCGTTCGAGCCGGGTAGCCCCGGGCTTGCCGCGGCGTGCGAGCTGCCGACGAACGCGCAGGCATTCGCTTGCAGTCCGGAACCGCTGGCACACGTTATCAGCCAGCTAGGCTGGCGAACGGCTTCGCAGTTCATCGGGCTCGCAGCTTTCCTGGCGATGCCGGCCGTCGTGCTGATGATGCTCTTCGGCCAGACGCGCATCTTCTTCTCGATGGCCCGCGATCGGTTGCTGCCCTTCAACGAGTCGTTGACTCGGCTGCACCCGCGGTTCAACACGCCGTACGTCGTGACGCTGATCACCGGCCTTGGCGTGACAGCGCTTGCGAGCGTCCTGCCTGTCGGAGTGCTGGCCGACGTGAGCAACACCGGCACGCTGTTCGCTTTCATGACCGTTGCGCTCGGCGTGATCATTCTGCGGCGCCGGGATCCGGACCGGCCGCGGCCGTTTCGTACGCCGGCGATCTGGCTCCTCGGACCGCTGGCGTTGGGCAGCTGCGCTTTCCTGTTCTTTTCCTTGTCCTCGCGCACCAAGATCATGTTCGCCTGCTGGACCGTGGCAGGGCTCGTCGTCTACGCGCTCTACGGCTATCGCAAGAGTCCCTTGCGCTAACGCTGCTCTTTCTCCTCCGGGCTCAATCTGCCGAAGTCGCCGTTCTTGCTCGCCGCCAGGTACGCGGCCACTGCGTACGCCGCGACGACCTGGTTCAGCGTCTTGCCGTCGATCTGCGCGAGTGTGTCGTCCACGGTGTGATGCACGTCGAAATAGTTCGTCGCGTCCTGCGACAGATCGAGGATCGGCACGCCCAGCGCGCGCAGTGGGCCGATGTCCGAGCCGCCGTGCGCTTCGTTGTCACCGGCTTCCAGCGCGAGCGGCTTCAATGCCTCGCGAATAGCATCGACCGCCGCAACTGACGCCGGCGCGACTTTCGACTGGACTCGCCACACCGCGCCGGCTCCTATGTCAGCTTCCATGGCCACTACGTGGCGCGCAGCCTCGTCGCCGATGAGCCGCGCGTATTCGTTCGCGCCGGACAAGCCGAATTCCTCGTTCGCGAACAATACGACGCGCACGGTGCGCGCCGGCTTGCGCTCCAATCTGCCGATCAGCCGCGCTGCCTCCATGACGATTGCAACGCCAGCGCCATCGTCGATCGCGCCTTGTCCGAGATCCCACGAATCGAGATGCGCGCCGAGCAGCACGATCTCATTCGCGCGTTCGGAGCCGGGAATCTCGCCGATCACGTTCGCGGACCACGTCGCCGGCAATTCCCGTGCTGTCGACTTCACGCGTAGGCGCACCGGCTTGCCGGGTTTGAGCCAGCGTGCGAGCTGATCGGCATCGGGATTCGACAATGCGAGCGCCGGGATGCGTGGCGCATCGACGCGATAACGCGTGGTGCCGGTGTGCGCGTGACGCGCGCCCGAGGTGCCTACCGAGCGAATCAGCACAGCGACGGCGCCGAGATGGCCGGCGGCGCTCGGCCCCTCGGTGCGAATCTTCACCGTCGCGCCGTAGCCCGCGCCATCGCGAGTGCGCTCCATGCGCTGATTGATGAACACGATCTTGCCGCCGACCGTCGCGGCCGGCAGCGCATTGAGCGCATCCAGCGAAGCGACTTCGAGGACCTGCGCCTCGACGCCGTCCTCGGAGGTCCCGACGCTACCGCCGAGCGCGGCCGCGACCAGCGGCTGCGGGACGGGCCCGGCGAGCGTGACCTCGGCGTGACCGCGGACCCAGCGCGGCACCAGCACGTCCTGCGAGCGAACGTTCGAGAAGCCAAGACTGCCGAGCTTGTTGAGCGCCCAGCGTACGGCCGCGGCGTCGCCGCTCGAGCCCGCGGAACGCGGCCCGACTTCCGTAACCAGCGAGGTGACGTGCTCGTATGCGGAAGTGCCGGACAGCGCCCGATCGCGCAACGCGCCCGCTGTGGCGAGTTGCTGGTCGCTCCAGTCCGCGCCGCCGGCGAGCGCCGGCGCCAGTACTGCACACAAGGCCAATGTCGACACCTTTGCACAGCGAACCACAATCGCCATCGGAAACTCCTTAACTTCCGGGGCGGTCCCGGCGCGACAAGGTTATGTCGCGTTGTATGTATAATGCCAACGCCTACGCACCGCCTGCCCACTCGCGGCGGTCAGAGACAGCCAGAGGTCATGGGAAAAGACATAGAACTCGCCATCTTGTTCGCCGATGTGGTGGGCAGTACGCGCATCTACGAGGTCATGGGCGACCTGCGCGCCCGGGACATGGTCCTGACCTGCGTGGAAATCATGCGGGCCGCGACCGAGCAGAACCACGGAACGGTGATCAAGACCATCGGCGACGAGATCATGGCGACGTTCCCCACGGCGAACGATGCGCTGAATGCGGGCAGCCGCATGCAGCACGACATCCGCATCCATTCGGAGCTGAAGGTCGAAGGGCAGCCGATCGCAATCCGCATCGGCGGGCATTTCGGCCCGGTCGTGCTGGAGAACCGCGACATCTTCGGCGCCGCCGTGCATACCGCCAATCGCATGACCAGCCAGGCGAAAGCAGGCCAGATCATGATCACCAGTGCGATGGTCGAGCGGCTTGCGCCCGAATGGCAGTCGGCGGTCCGCCAGATCGACGTCGCCACACTCAAGGGCAAGACCAGCGAGGACGAGCTGTTCGAGGTGCTGTGGCAGAAGGAAGACGCCACCAGCATGCTGCCGGCGTTCGCTCTCGGCAATGCCGCGTCCCGCGAGAAGCAGCGCGTGCGCCGCCTGCGCGTGAGCTTTCAAGGCGAGGAGATCGTCGTCGACGACGGGCGCACGAACATCTCGATCGGCCGCGCCGAGGAGAACGACATCGTCGTCAAAGGGAATCTGATTTCCCGGCTGCACGCCCGCATCGAGTTCAACCGGAACAAGTTCCTGCTGATCGACCAGAGCACCAACGGCACGTTCGTCACCACGAAAGAAGGTGAGGAAGCGTTCGTCCGCCGCGACAGCATGCAGCTGAAAGGCGAGGGCTTGATCGGCTTCGGCCGGGTGCCGGAGTCGGGCTCGGCGCTGACCGTGAAATACGTCTGCGAAGAGTAGTCTCAGCCCAATCTCTTCTGAACGTCCCGCAGCTCTTCCCGCAATTTCGCCGGCACGCGCTCGCGGAATTCATCCAGGTACTTGCCGATAGATTCGAGCTCGTGGCGCCACGCCACCGCGTCCACGGAAAGCAGCGTGTCCACCGTAGCGGCGTCGAGATTCAGACCCGTGACATCCAGGTCCTGCTTGCGCGGCACGAAGCCGATTGGCGTGTCCTGCGCTTCGACGCGGCCCTCGCAACGGTCGGTAATCCAGCGCAGCACGCGCAGGTTCTCGCCGTAGCCTGGCCACATGAAGCGGCCGTTCTTGTCCTGGCGGAACCAGTTGACGTGGAAAATGCGCGGCAGTTTGCTCGCGCGGCCTTCGAACGACAGCCAGTGCTTCCAGTAGTCGCCGAAGTTGTAGCCGCAGAACGGCTTCATCGCCATCGAGTCGCGACGCACGACGCCCATCTGACCGACTGCTGCGGCCGTCGTCTCGGACGCCATGCCGGCGCCGACCAGCACCCCATGCGACCAGCTGCGCGCTTCGTAAACCAGCGGCGCGACTTCGCGGCGGCGGCCGCCGAACAGGATCGCTGAGATCGGCACGCCTTCCGGCGCGTCCGCGAGCTTCGAGTAGATCGGGTTCTGCTTCGCGGAGACAGTGAAGCGGGAGTTCGGATGCGCAGCGTGGCCGCTGCCCGGAGTGTACGGCTTGCCCTGCCAGTCCTTGACCGGCGTGCCGCTGTCCAGGCCTTCCCACCACGGCTGATCGTCGGCAGTGACCGCGACGTTGGTGAAGATCGTGTCGTGCTGGATCATCTCGAACGCGTTGAGATTGGTCTTGCGATTCGTGCCGGGCACGACGCCGAAGTAACCGGATTCGGGATTGATGGCGCGCAGCTGTCCATCCGGGCCCGGGTGCAGCCAGCTGATGTCATCGCCCAGCGTCCAGATCTTCCAGCCCGGCATCGAGGCCGGAGGTACCAGCATCGCGAGGTTGGTCTTGCCGCACGCAGAAGGAAACGCTGCGGCGATGTAATGCGTGCGGCCTGACGGGCTCTGTAAGCCCATCAGCAGCATGTGCTCCGCGAGCCAGCCCTCATCGCGCGCCTGCCAGCTCGCGATACGCAGGGCGTGACACTTCTTGCCGAGCAGCGCGTTGCCGCCGTAGCCGGAGCCGACGCTCTTGATCGTGAGCTCTTCCGGAAAGTGCATGATGAAGCGGCGGTCGGGGCTCAGGTCGCCGATCGAGTGCAGGCCCTTCACGAACGTGCCGTCACGCTCGATCCGGCGCAGGGCCGGCGTACCCATGCGCGTCATGATGCGCATGTTGACCACGACGTAGGCGCTGTCGGTGATCTCGATGCCGCAACGTGAGAACGGCGAGTCGATCGGGCCCATGCAGTACGGGATGACGTACATCGTGCGGCCGCGCATCGCGCCGTCGAACAGCGCATCGACCTTGGCGTGCGCTTCGGCGGGATCCATCCAGTGATTGTTCGGGCCGGCATCGTCGCGGTTGCGCGTGCAAACGAAAGTCAGGTGCTCGACGCGGGCGACGTCGGAAGGACTGGAGCGGTGCAGGTAACAATTCGGGTGGGTGGTCTGGTTGAGCTTGATAAGATCGCCGCTGCGAAGCATCGCTTCGATCAGTGTCGAGTTTTCGGCGTCCGACCCGGTGCACCAGTGAATCGAATCAGGCTTGGTCAATCGCGCGACTTGCTCGACCCAACTTTGAAGCGTCGCATTCGACGTGCTCATTTAGACGGCATGCTCCAGGTGTGGATGCAGGGAAAAACAGGCGCGGGATTATACCGGTCGGCCTTGCCTAGTCATTGCGCCTGCCGCTGCACGGTGCAATAGTGCTGCCCAGTGGAATTTCAAGAGGAATTCCGCATAAGCCTCGGAATTTGCGGAATTTCTGCTGCACTCTGGCCATTGTTCTGACGGCATTCTCGCAGCCGGCGGCCCGCGCAGACGAGCAGTCGGACATTGCCACCGAGCTGGTCGCCGAGGTGCGCGAGAACGTCAGTACGACCCCGGGCCACGAGGTCTATCGCTATGCGCCCGCGCGAATGCTCGAACAGGGCCAAGTGGTCTACTACACCTTGCGCATCACCAATCAGTCGACCGTGCCTCTGCGCAACGTCGCTGTCGTGCAGCCCGTTCCGGCCAACACGACATATCTGGCTGACTCGGCCTCCGGCCCGGGCGCCGCGGTGTCGTTCTCGGTGGACGGTGGGAAGACCTTCGGGCCTCCTGAGGTGCTGATGATCTCGGTCGAAGGCTCGACGCAGCTCGCGCATGCCTCCCAATACACGCACATCCGCTGGCAACTGCGTAATCCGCTCGCGCCCGGCGCGATTGCGCTGGCGCGGTTTCGCGCGACCTTCCGCTGATGCACGACTACGAAGACCTGTTCGGGATGGAAGGACCGCTGGCGACGGCGATCCCCGGCTTCGCGACGCGCGAGGAGCAGATCGCGATGGCGGAGCAGGTCGCAATCGCGTTGCGCTCGCACGGCCGCTTGATCGTGGAGGCGGGCACGGGAACAGGAAAGACGTTCGCGTATCTCGTGCCGGCGCTGCTTTCCGGCCGACGCGTCATCGTCTCGACCGGCACGCGCAATCTTCAGGACCAGTTGTTCCATCGCGACCTGCCAACAGTCGCGCGCGCGATCGGTCGACCGGTTCGCGTCGCGCTGCTGAAAGGACGAGCGAACTATCTATGTCTGCACCGACTCGAGCTCGCCGAGCAACAAGCTGTCGCGCGCGGCTTGCGCAAGGAAGTTGCGCGCGGGCTCGCGAAAGTGCGCGAGTGGTCGCGCACGACGCGACACGGTGATATCGCCGAGCTGGCGCAGCTCAGCGACTCGGATCCTGTGTGGCCGTGGGTCACGTCGACGCGCGACAACTGTCTCGGTCCGGATTGTCCGGTGTTCGATCGTTGCCACGTCGTGCAGGCGCGGCGCGAAGCGCAGGCCGCGGATGTCGTGGTGGTGAATCATCACCTGCTGATGGCAGACCTGGTGCTCAAGGATGAGGGCTTCGGCGATCTGCTGCCGGGCGCCGACGCGATCGTCATCGACGAAGCCCATCAGTTGCCGGAGATTGCGGCGAACTTTCTCGGCTTTGCAGTCTCGAGCCGTCAGCTGCAGGCGCTGTCGCGCGATGTCGCGGCGGAGTTGCTGCTGTCGGGCGCGCGCCAGGAGTTGCCGGCGACATTCGCGCAGACACTGGAGCGTCATCTCTACGATCTGCAAGACGCGTTACGCGGGCCGCGCGAGCGCACTGAATTCAAAGACTGGCCGGCTTCGGTGATCGAGTCGATCGACCGGTTGCAATCACTGCTCGACGAATTCGTGTCGTCGCTGACCGAAGCAGCCAAGGATCATGCAGGGCTCGCAGCTTTGCGTCGGCGTGGCGCAGAGCTGGCCGCGCGGCTGCGAATGCTGGTGGCGGCGGACGAAGGCGAGGAGGCGAGCGTGCGTTGGGCGCAATCGACCCTGCATGGCATGTCGCTGCATTACGTTCCGGTTGACGTCGCCGAGCAGCTGGGTGCTCTGGTCGAGTCGCACGCGAGCGCATGGATTTGCACGTCGGCGACGCTCGCGGTCGGCGATAGCTTCAATCACTTCATGAGCCGGCTCGGCATGAACGAAGCCACGACGGTGCGCTTCGGCAGTCCGTTCAGTTACGAGCGTCAGACGCTTCTGTACTTGCCGCGCGGATTGGATACGCCTTCGTCGCCGCGACACACGGAGCAGGTCATAGACGCGGCGCTGCCGGTGCTGCACGCAGCGGGCGGCCGCGCATTCCTGTTGTTCACGAGTCATCGCGCGCTGCGTGACGGTGCAGAGATTCTGTTGCGGCGACTGGGTCCGACGTTGCCGTTCCCGGTTCTGGTTCAGGGCGACGCGCCGCGCGAGGCGTTGTTGTCGAAGTTCCGCGAGTACGGCAACGCGGTGCTGTTGGGAACCAGCAGCTTCTGGGAAGGCGTCGACGTCAAAGGCGCAGCCCTCTCGGTCGTCGTCATCGACAAGCTGCCGTTTGCAGCGCCGGACGATCCGGTGCTGAAGGCGCGGCTGGATGCGATCGAGCGGCGCGGCGGCAGTCCCTTCTTCGAAGAGCAGATTCCTCAGGCAGTGATCACGCTGAAGCAGGGCGTCGGGCGTTTGATGCGCGATCCGACCGACTTCGGCGTCGTCGTGTTGTGCGACCAGCGACTGCGTACGCGCGCGTACGGACGGATCTTCCTCGACAGTCTGCCGCCGATGCCGCGGACCGAGCGGCTCCATGAAGTCGAGGAGTTCCTGTTCGCCAAGCTCGCGACGGTGGGAATCGCGGCGCCGCTGCCGCCGCGGCGGGCGGTGCCATGAAGTTGCTCGCGATCGACACGGCGACCGAGACTTGTTCTGTCGCGCTGCTCATCGACGATCGCATGATCGAGCGAGCAACCGAAACCCAGCGCGGTCACGCCGACCTCGTGCTACCGATGGTCGATGCAGTCCTCGCGGAAGCCGGGCTCACGTTGCGACAACTTGACGGTCTGGCCTACGGCCGCGGCCCCGGCGCCTTCACTGGCGTACGAATTGCGGTGGGGGTGGCGCAGGGACTTGCCTACGGCGCACAACTTGTGACCGTCGGTATCTCGGACCTGTCAGCGGTCGCGCAGCAGTTCGCGACCCCGGGTGCGCTAGTCCTGGTCTGCATGGATGCGCGCATGAATGAAGTCTATTGGGCTCGGTTCGAGGCGACATCGAGCGGGCTGATGGCGCCGACGTCGGTCGAGCGTGTCGATCGACCGGAGGCAGTCGATCCGGGTGACGCGACGGTGTTTGCCGGAACCGGCTTTGCCGCCTATCCCCAGCTCCTTACCGGACGGACGCCGGTTGCAGTTCACGCCACTGCCCGTCCGCATGCACGCGATGTTGCACGGTTGGCAGTCGAGGAGCTGCGTGCGGGCCGGGGACAGCCACCGGAGCGGGCGCAGCCCGTGTATTTGCGGGACCAGGTCGCCACCGTCAAGCCGCCGTAACATCGTCAGTACTAGTTGCAGGGTGACTTCATGCGGCTGTAATAATCCGTTGCTGTAATGAAGTAGCTCTCCAAGTTGTTAAATTGCTGTCACGATGACCGCCAAGCAGATTCTGATCGTCGAAGACGAGCGGCCGATCCGTGAAATGATTGCATTCGGGCTGCGCCGCAGCGGCTTCGATGTGCGCGAAGCGCCCGACGCCGGCGCCGCCCGTGCCAGCGTCGCGGACCGCCGTCCTGACCTCGTGCTGATCGACTGGATGTTGCCGGACATGAGCGGCCTGGAGCTCACCCGGGCGCTGAAGCGCGACAAGGAAACCCAGGAAGTGCCGATCATCATGTTGACGGCGCGCGCCGAAGAGCAGGACAAAGTCATGGGCCTCGAGGGTGGGGCGGACGACTACGTCACCAAGCCGTTCTCGCCGCGGGAATTGCTCGCCCGCATCAACGCCGTTCTGCGGCGCTCGAATCACGGTGGCGGCGAGGAGCTGATCGAAGCCGACGGCCTCGTGCTCGATGCAGCGGGCCATCGCGTCATGGTCGGGGACCGCACCGTGCAGCTCGGACCGACGGAGTATAGGTTGCTGTCTTTCTTCATGACCCACGCGGAGCGGGTGTACAGTCGGGCGCAGTTGTTGGATCGCGTGTGGGGCGGCAACGTTTATGTCGAGGAGCGCACCGTCGACGTGCACATTCGGCGATTGCGCAAAGCGCTCGAGGCGTTCGCCTACGATCGATTCATTCAGACAGTCCGCGGCTCGGGATACCGGTTCTCCACGCGGGCGGAGTAGCGCTTGAAACTTCCTGGCCCCATGACCCCGGCGGCCTGGCAGATGATTTCTCGCCTCGGCCTGACGTTGCTCGCGGCGCTCGTCCTGGGGTTCGCAACCGGCTACGTCGCGCTGGCGTTTGCAGTCACCTTCGGCATCTACGCCGCAATCCAGGTCTGGAACCTGGTGCGGCTGGAGCGCTGGCTGCGCCGCCGTCGCATCGAGACGCCCCCCGATTTCAGCGCGCTGTGGGGCGAGGTGGTGGCAATCGTCAGCCGCATTTATCGCCGCAAGCAGTTCCATCGCGCGCGCGTCACCGCGCTATTGCGCGAGTTCCGCCGGCTGACGACCGCCATGCCCGAAGGCGCGGTGCTGCTCGGTCCGGAACACGAGATCCTCTGGTTCAATCACCGCGCGGCCGAGTGGCTCGGCCTGCGACGCAAGCGCGATTTCGGCATCCGCATCGAGAACCTGGTGCGGCATCCGGACTTCATCGAATACCTGCACAGCGACTCGCCCGGCGAAGGCGTGATGGTTCAGGACACCAGCGATATCAATCGCTGGTTCTCCTTCCACGTGGTGCGCACTGGCATGGCCGAACGTCAGCTTTTGATGGTGCGCGATGTCAGCCGCGAGCAGCAGCTGCAATCGATGCGCCGCGATTTCGTCGCCAATGCGTCACACGAGCTGCGCTCGCCGCTCACGGTGATCACCGGTTATCTAGACGCGCTTGCGGACGACCAGAAGCTCGACCCGACCTGGAGCGCGCCGATCCTGGAGATGCGGCGTCAGTCGGAGCGCATGAGCACGATCATCCGCGATCTGCTCGAGTTGTCGAAGCTCGAATCCGGTGAGCGGCCGCTCGACGAAGAACCGATCGATATCCCGGGCATGCTGGCGCTGCTGCGCAAGGAGACGCTTGCGCTCGAGCACCGGCCGCACGAGGTGCGCCTGAAGTCGGACAGCACGGAGTGGCTCAAGGGCGTCGAGAACGAAGTGCATTCGATCGTCTCGAACCTGCTCTCCAATGCCGTGAAGTACACGCCGCCGCAAGGCGAAATCGAGCTGCACTGGTGGACGGACAGCGACGGTGGGCACATCGCCGTGCGCGACACGGGCGTGGGCATCGCGCCTGAACATATTCCGCGCCTGACTGAGCGCTTCTATCGCGTCGATTCCGGCCGCTCGCGCGATCTCGGCGGCTCGGGGCTGGGGCTCGCGATCGTGCGCCATGCATTGCAGCGGCATGAGGGCACGTTGACGATCGACAGTGTCGAAGGACGCGGCAGCACTTTCACTTGTCATTTCCCGCGCAGCCGGCTGATGGAACCGCCGGCGGAATATCGAGTGAGTCAGGCTAAAGCCTGATCACGCTCTCACCGCGCGTTCGACTTCGTTCGACCAGCGTCATTCAAGCGTCACATTTCCGTTCCCAAACAGCATTGCGCGCTGCAATCTCTCTGTAACAAGTCCTCCGTATAACGTCTGTCCGACAAATTGAGCGCCCGCGAAACACTTGCGCGCGCGCCGCTAAGCGTCACGACTGATAACCGAACAAACGGAGACCTTACCGTGAAGAACCTGATGATCGCGGCCGCCGTGGCCGCCGCCCTGGCACAGTTGCCCGCCGCCGCGCAGGCTGCCAGCCCGAACGACCTGGCGGAGATCCGCGAACAGCTTCAGGGACTCATGCAGCGCGTCGACAAACTCGAGGCGGAGAACCAGGCGCTGAAGACCGAGAATCAGCAGCTGAAGACGCAAGGCGACCAGCTGCAGGCGCAGAGCGAGTATCTGCGGTCGGAGACGAAGGGTCTGCGCAAGGAAAACGCGCAGCAATCAGCTGACGCGGACAAGGTGAAGGGTACGGACTGGGCCTCGAAGGTTACCGTCACGGGCGACGTGCGGTATCGCTACGAAGCGATCAGCGACGACACGCTCAACGCTGCGCCTCCCGCTGGTGTGACCACTGCCGACCGCTATCGCGACCGCATTCGCGCGCGCTTGGCAGTGACTGCCAAGGCGACCGACAACCTCACGGTCGGCCTCGGTTTGACGTCGGCCGAAGGCGGCGATCCGCGCTCGGGCAATCAGTCGCTGACAAATGTGTTCAGCAAGAAGCCGATCGAGATCGATCTCGCTTACTTCGATTGGAAGTTCGCCAGCTGGGGTAATTTGATCGGCGGCAAGATGAAGCAGCCGTTCGTCAAAGGCGCGCAGAACCTGTTCTGGGACAACGACATCACGCCGGAAGGTGTGGCGTTCACGTTCTCGCGCGGCATCTGGTTCGGCAGCGCGTACAACTTCTGGCTGCAAGAGGTCTCCGGCGCCGAGAACACTGTTACTTCCGACCCGATGATGCACGGCGCGCAGATCGGCGTGAAACTACCGATCAGCAGCTCGACGCTGACGCTGGCCGCTCACTACTACGACCTGAGCTCGGCGCAGGGCAGGCAAGGGGCGGCGGCTCCGTTCTTCAACGCGAACGCCAACAACAACACGACCACTGGCACGGGTGCGACGCTCGCGCTGCTCAACGACTACGAAGTGTTCGATGTGCTGGCGCAGTTCGACACGATGCTTGGCACCATGCCGTTCCAGATCTGGGCCGAGGCTGCGCAGAACCAGAGCCCGAGCGGCTTTGTGAATCCGCCCGCCAACACGGTCGCCAACGATCAGGACACCGCCATCTCCGCGGGCTTCCTGCTCGGCAAGGCAAGCAATCCGAAGACCTGGGAGTTCGGCGCGATGTACCAGAAGGTCGAGAAGGATGCGCTGTTCGCGCAGCTGATCGACTCGGACTTCGCCGGCGGCTTCGCGGACAACGAGGGCTACGTGGTGCGCGCTGGCTTCGCGCCGGTGCGGAATTGGGTGCTCAACGCGACCTACTTCATCAACCAGCGCAATGTCGAGCGGGCCAACGGTGCGGGCCAGACCGAAGTCGACTACAACCGCCTGCAGCTCGACTTCAACGTGAAGTTCTGAGGTCTCGTCTTGCAGACAGTGGGGGCTGCGGGTATACAGCCCCCACTGAGTCACGCGAGCCCATCATGGAAAAGTCGGACCTTTCACATCACATTCTCAGCCGCTACAACGAAGAGCTGGAACGGGTGCGCACCAGCGTGTTGCAGATGGGTGGGTTCGTCGAGGAGCAGCTCAAGCAGGCAGTTACGGCGCTGGTTCAGGGCGACAGCCGGCTCGGCGAGCAGGTCGCCCGCGGCGACCAGAAAGTCAACGCGATGGAAGTCGCGATCGACGACGACTGCAGCCGCATTCTCGCGACCCGTGCCCCTGCCGCTTCCGACCTGCGCCTGATCGTAGCGGTGATCAAGACGATCACCGATCTCGAGCGCATCGGCGACGAAGCGGAGAAGATCGGTTACATCGGCTCACGCCTCGCCGCAGTCGAGCGGCCGGCGGATCGTTATCGCGAGATCAAGCACCTCGGCCGGCTGGTCGCCGACATGGTGCATGAATCGCTGGATGCGTTCGCGCGCCTCGATCCCGAAGGCGCAGTCTCGATCGCGAAGAAGGATCGGCTCGTTGACGAGGAATACGAAGCGATCCAGCGCCAGTGCATCACGTTCATGATGGAAGACCCGCGCACGATTCGCCGTGCGCTCGACGTGCTATGGGTCGCGCGCGCGCTGGAGCGCATCGGCGATCACGCGAAGAATGTGTGCGAGTACGTCGTCTACATGGTTCACGGCAAGGACATCCGCCACCTCTCGATCGACGAGGTCGAGAAGCATCTGCAGTCCCGTTCGCAAAGAAATCAGGGCCAGGGAACTCAGACAGAAGCGGCTGGTCGATAGTCCGCATGCTGTCAGCGATCAGCCGCCGATCCGGCAACGCGCTCGGGTTTCTCGCCTGCGCGGGTCTCATGGGGTATGCGCTCTACGCGCAATATGTTCTCGGGCTGCAGCCGTGCCCGCTGTGCATTTTCCAGCGCATCGCCACCATCGTGACGGGCATCCTGTTCTTGATCGCCGCGATCCATAACCCGCGCGGCACCGGTGCGCGCGTGTACGGCGCACTGATTACGCTCGCCGCGCTGGGCGGCATGCTGATCTCGGCGCGTCACGTGTGGATCCAGGCGCAGCCGCCTGGCACGGTCGCGGCGTGCGGCGCGGACCTTAACTACCTGATGGAGATCATGCCGGTCACGGATGTGATCTCGAAGGTGCTGACGGGATCCGGCGAGTGCGGAACTGTCGACTGGAGGTTGCTCGGCTTGTCGATGCCGTGGTGGGTCGCGATCTCGCTCGCGGTGCTCGGTACTTGGGCGCTGCTCGTGAACTACAAAAAGTCGGCCTGATGGGCGTCAGGCCTTAGCCTGACAGCAACGCCTTCATCACCTGCTCGTAGATTTTGGACAGCGCGTCCATGTCCGCGACGCGCACGTGCTCGTTCACCTTGTGAATGGTCGCGTTGATTACGCCGAGCTCCACGACCTGTGCGCCAGTCGGCGCGATGAAGCGGCCGTCGGATGTACCGCCGGTCGTCGACAACTCCGGCTTGAGCCCGGTGTTCGCTTTGACGACGCGCTCGACTGCAGCCGACAGGTCGCCCGGCGGCGTGAAGAACGGCAGGCCGGACACGAACCACTCGAGCGTGTAGTTCACCTTGTGGCGGTTGAGGATCTCAGTGACCGTCTGCTGCAGTTTCTCGACGGTCTGTTCCGTCGAGAAACGAATGTTGAAGCGTGCTCGCAGCTCGCCGGGGATCACGTTCGGTGCGCCGGTGCCGGCATTGATGTTCGAGACCTGGAAGCTCGTCGGCTGAAAGAAATCGTTGCCCTTGTCCCAGACGCGGCTCGCCAGCTCAGCGAGCGCCGGCGCGAGCGCGTGCACCGGATTGTCTGCGAGATGCGGGTAGGCGATGTGACCCTGAATGCCGTGCACCGTGAGCTTGCCCGACAATGAGCCGCGGCGGCCGATCTTGACCATGTCGCCGAGCGCGTCGGTACTGCTGGGCTCGCCGACCACGCACCAGTCGATCTTCTCCCCGCGGGCTTCCAGCGTTTCGACTACACGGCGCGTCCCATCGACCGACGGCCCTTCTTCGTCGCTGGTCAGCAGGAATGCCAACGAGCCGCCGTGATTGGGATGCGCTGCGACGAAACGCTCGCTGGCAGTGACCATCGCGGCGAGACCGCTCTTCATGTCCGCGGCGCCGCGACCGTACAGCAGACCGTCGCGAACCATCGGCTCGAACGGGTCGGTTTGCCACTCCTCGCGCGGACCCGTGGGTACGACATCTGTATGACCGGCAAAACACAGCACCGGCCGCGCGTTGCCATGTCGTGCCCAGAGATTCTCGACCGGGCCGAACGGCATGCGCTCGACGCGGAAGCCGACCGCCTCTAGGCGCTGGCCGATGACCTGCAGGCAGCCGTGATCCTCGGGGCTGACCGAAGGACGGCGGATGAGTTCCTGGGCAAGGGTGAGTGTGGCGTCAGCGTCGGTCGACAAAGTCGGGCTCCGGGTCGGCCAAAGGCGGGTGCGGGCGCGGTCTTATAGCGAAGACCTCTGACCGCGGCAAGCTGCTGTTGTTACGCGCGTATGACAGGAACATTCATACGCAGCTTGCTGATTAGGCAAGTGGGGACGGTCCGTGTAATACGACTGTCATCGAAGCTGGTCACACTGCCGCGCAGGTGGAAGCGCGTGCCGAATCGGCGCTTCCTATCCTCATCCTACAAGAGGTCAAATCCATGAAGTTGTGGCACAAGTTGGGCGCGACAGTGGTGCTGAGCGGTCTTGCTGCAGCAGTCACGCCACAGATCGCCGCCGCGCAGAGCGTCATCAAGCTCGATGGCTCGAGCACCGTGTTCCCGATCGCCGAGGCGGTCGCCGAAGAATTCCAGATCAGCAAGCGCGGCAAAGTGCGCGTCACGGTCGGCATCGCCGGCACGGGCGGCGGCTTCAAGCGCTTCTGCCGTGGTGAGACCGACATTTCCGACGCTTCCCGTCCGATCCTCAAGGAAGAGATGGAGACCTGCAAAGCGGCGGGCATCAAGTACCTCGAGCTGCCGATCGCTTTCGACGCGCTCACCGTGGTCGTGAATCCGCAGAACACCTGGGTCAAGTCGCTGACCGTCGCCGACCTCAAGAAGATGTGGGAGCCGAGTGCACAGGGTCGCGTCAAGACCTGGAATCAGATCCGCTCCGAGTGGCCGAACCAGCCGCTGATGTTGTTCGGCCCTGGCGCCGACTCCGGCACGTTCGACTACTTCACCGAGGCCGTGAACGGCAAGGCGAAGGCGAGCCGCGGCGATTACACCGCGAGCGAAGACGACAACGTGCTGGTGCAGGGCGTGGAGAACAACAAGAACGCGCTCGGCTACTTCGGCTTCGCGTACTACGTCGGTCACAAGGACAAGATGCGCGCCGTGCCGATCATCAATCCGAAAGGCACCGGCGTCGGCCCGAGCATCGAGGCGGTGAACGACGGTTCGTACAATCCGCTCTCGCGCCCGCTGTTCATCTACGTGCGCGATACCGCCGCGCAGCGAGCCGAAGTGAAGGAATTCATCCAGTTCTTCCTGAGCGACGGCGCCAAGCTCGTGCAGGAAGTCGGCTACGTGCCGCTGCCGGAGCAGGCGTACAAGCTGGCGCTGCAGCACTTCACCGCCGGTAAGCTCGGCACCGTCTTCGGCGGCGTGCCGGAGGTCGGCGTGACCATCGACAACCTGTTGGCGCGCGAAGGCAAGCTCTGACCAAGTCAGTAATCGCCGCCCGCTGCTAGCGGCCAGCCAGAATCCCCCTTTCTGGCTGGTCGTAGCAGCCGGCGGCAAGTCAGTCGACCGGCTGCCCGCGATAGCGGTCGACGGGCCTGCCGCCAGCCTTTAAAGTGCGCAGCGCGATGAGCGCCGCGAACCATGAAAAAATGAAATGAGCTCTCCCGCCAAACTTGTTTCAGCCAGCGGTCTGCGCTATCGCAAAGTGCGCGACCGCCTGATCGAGGCACTGCTGCTGGCGGCCGGGCTGGTTGCAGTGTTCACCACGCTCGCGATCGTGGCGATCCTGCTGTACGAATCGAGCACCTTCTTTGCGCACGTCTCGATCGTCGAGTTCCTGACCGACACGATGTGGACGCCGCTGTTCGCGGACGCGCACTACGGCATCCTGCCGCTGGTGGCAGGGACCGTGACGACCACCATGGTCGCACTGCTGGTCGCTGTTCCGCTCGGCACGACCATCGCGATCTACCTGAGCGAATTCGCTCCGCACCACGTCCGTGAGAGCGTAAAGCCGATTCTCGAACTGCTCGGCGCCGTGCCGACAGTGGTGTATGGATACTTCGCGCTGACGATGGTCACGCCGGTGCTGCAGTGGTTCATGCCTGACCTGCCGGGTTTCAACATGCTGGGCGCCGGTCTCGTGATCGGCCTGATGATCGTGCCGTACGTGAGCTCGGTGAGCGAGGACGCGATGCGCGCGGTGCCGCGCTACATGCGTGAAGGCTCCTACGCGATGGGTGCGACGCGGCTGCAGACAGCGTTGCGAGTAGTGGTGCCTGGAGCGTTCTCCGGCCTGGCCGCCGCGTTCATTCTCGGCATCTCGCGCGCCGTTGGCGAAACGATGGTCGTCGCGATTGCCGCCGGCATGCAGCCGAACTTCACTTTCGATCCGCGCCAACCCGCCGCCACGATCACCGCATACATCGTTCAGGTGAGCCTGGGCGATCTGCCCCACGGCAGCATTGGTTATCAGAGCATCTTCGCCGCCGGCCTGGTGCTGATGTTCATCACGCTGATCTTCAACATCATCGGCTTCTCGCTGACACGCAAGTTCCGGGAGGCCTACTGATGAGCGCCAGCGGAGCAGCAGCCTATCTGAGCGGCGAGCGGCTGCGGCGCGGCGTGCAACGTCGCAAGGTGCTCGACAAGGTCTTCGTGCTGGTCGGGCTCATCGTCATGCTCGCGTGCCTGGCCGTTCTCGCCATCCTGTTCATCGACCTCATCCGCGACGGCGCGCCGCGCTTCAATCTCGACTTCTTCACGAACTTCGCGTCGCGCAAAGCGGAGCGCGCCGGCATTCTTGCGGCCTGGGTCGGCACATCACTGATCATGCTCGTGACCGCTTCCTGTGCGGTGCCGGTCGGCGTTGCGGCGGCGATCTATCTCGAAGAGTACGCGCCGAAGAACTGGTTCACCGCGGTCATCGAGATCAACGTGACGAATCTCGCCGGCGTGCCCTCGATCGTCTACGGCTTGCTGGCGCTCGGTCTGTTCGTCTACCAGTTCAATCTCGGTCAGAGCATAGCTGCGGCGGGTTTGACGCTGGCGCTGTTGATCCTGCCGATCGTGATCGTGGCGACGCGCGAAGCGATTCGCGCCGTGCCGAATGCGATCCGCGAGGCGGCGTATGGTCTCGGTGCGACCCGCTGGGAAGTGACCAAGGACCACGTGTTGCCGTATTCGACCGGCGGCATCCTCACCGGCATGATCCTCGGCCTGTCGCGCGCGATCGGCGAGACCGCACCGATCATCACGATCGGCGCGCTGAGCTTCATTGCGTTCTTGCCGCAATCGCCGATTCAAAGCGAATTTCCGTTCATCTCGTTTGCCTGGCTGAAAGATCCGTTTACCGCGATGCCGATCCAGATGTTCAACTGGGTCTCGCGGCCGGATCAGGCGTTTCAGGCGAACGCGGCCGCCGCCGGCGCGATCCTGCTCGGCATGACCTTGATCATGAACGGGCTTGCGATCTGGATTCGTTACCGGTTTCGCAAGAAAATCAACTGGTGATCCTCTGATGGAAGCAACCGTGGCAAACGACGAAGCACGCAATACGCATACCGGGGCCGGTCAGGCCGGCTCGGCGACGCCGCGTGTCACCATCGCTGTCGACGATACGCGCAAGACGCGCACGCTGAACGTCAAGGCAGCGGTCGACAATCTGAGCTTCTACTACGGCCAGCATCGCGCGCTGAAGAATCTGACGATTCAGATCGCCGAGCGCCAGGTGACCGCGCTCATCGGCCCATCGGGCTGCGGCAAGAGCACGTTCCTGCGTTGCTTCAACCGCATGCACGATTTGCAGCCGGACACGCGTTACGAGGGGAGCATCACGCTGCACCCGGACAATTTCAATCTGGTCGGCGCGGGCATCGATCCGATCGAAGTGCGCATGCGCATCGGCATGGTGTTCCAGAAACCGAATCCGTTTCCCAAGTCGATTTTCGAGAATGTGGCGTACGGTCTGCGTCTGCGCGGCGTTCGCAATCGAG
>DATJIP010000185.1:0-13466 GCA_035493235.1 Steroidobacteraceae bacterium | reverse complement strand
GATCAAGCTCGCGGAAAGCCAGGGACCGATCGTGTCGGGGCAGCTCACCGAGCTGATTGCCACGCAGTGGTCGCGACACAATCCGAGCGAAGCGGCGCGCTGGGTCGAAGGGCTGTCGCGTCAGGATCAGGGCCGCTATGCCTATCGGGTCGCGGAGGCCTACGTCGCGCAGAAGCCGAGCGAAGCGCTCGCGTGGGGACTGCGGCTGGCCGGCTCTCCGGAGCGCTATCTGTGGTCGTCGATGCTCGGCCAGATGGCGAAGTACGATCCCGATCAGGCGCTGCAGATCGCGCAGTCGGCGGAGAGTCCCGCGCAGCGTGCGCAAGCGATGGGCAAGGTGCTGGCTGCGATCGCGCAAACCAACCCATCGCTGGCGATGACGCATTTGATGAAGTTACCCGCAGGTGGCATGCGCTCTGAGGTTCTCGGCGAAGTCGCTCGCAGCGTTGCTGCGCTGACGCCGGCGCAAGCGCTCGACTGGCTCAACGACATCGATGAGAAGTCCCTGCAGCTCGAAGCGGCGAACGGGCTCGGTTGGGCAATGTCGAGCCGCAACGCCGAAGCGGCCGCGCAGCTCGTCGATCGCATTCCGAAGGAGGCGCGCGCCAACTGGATCACTGCTGTGGCACTCGGCTATGCCTCGTCCGACGTCGAGAAAGGTCGCCAGTGGGTGCGACGCTACGGCAACGAAGGAGCCCAGACCGCGACGCAATTCGCGCGCGCCGTGGCTTCGCGAAATCCTGAGGCTGCAGTACAACTTGTCGAAGACGCCGCCGACGATCAAGAGCGCGACAAATTGCTGCGTGGTCTGTTGCCGCCGCTTGCCGAGCATTCGCCCGCGCTCGCCGCACGCCTGGCGAGCCGGGTCACGAACGATGATTTGCGGGAGCGGTCGATCATTGACGTCGCCGGCACTTGGGCGCAATACGATCCGCCAGCCGCACGCAAGTGGGTAACGTCGCTCGACGATGGTCCCGCGAAGGAGCAGGCGCTGACGGTACTGGTCCAGCGCGGCGGCAACTCGGTCGATGACGTGCAGCAGATCATCAACCAGATCCAGACGCCCGAGCGTCGCTCGCAGGCAGTGCTGATGGCCGCGATGAACATGTCGCGCAACGACATGGATGGCGCGCGCACCTTGTTGCGCCGTTATCCGCTCGATCCCGCGCGGCAGCGGCAATTCGACGACTACGTGCAGCGGCGCGGCCGGGGCCAGTGAGCTCGTTGCAAATTCCCGGTCTGTTGAACGTGCGCGAGCTCGGCGGGCATCCGACCCGCGACGGCGCGAAGACGCGCTCGCATTCGTTACTGCGCGCCGACGATCTCGTGCAGCTCACCGACGCAGGCGTGCAGGCACTCGCTGACTACGGTGTACGCACCGTGATCGATCTGCGCTGGCCTGGCGAAGTTGCCGCGAGAGCGCATCCGGTCGCGGCCGGCGATGCGCATGGCGTGCGCTATCACCACATCTCACTCCTTGCGGACGACGAGATGGAATGGGCAGCGCTCTGCGGTGCGTGCACCAAGGAGACGTGGAAGATCGCGGTGCTGGAGCACACGCGTCCGCAGCTCAAGGATGTGCTCGACGTCATCGCCGACGCTGCGACCGAGCCGCTGCTGTTTCACTGTGTCGCGGGCAAGGATCGAACGGGCTTGATCGCGGCACTGTTGCTCGCGCTCGCCGACGTCGAGCCGGATGCAATCGCTGCCGACTACGCGGCGAGCACGACGCGTCTCACCGACGCGTATCTGCTGCGGTATTCCAATCTCGAACGAGCGGAGATCTTCGAGGCGCTGCGTTGCCCGGAAGAGGGCGTTCACAACATGCTTGCGTATCTCGCGCAATACGGAGGCGCCGCAGGCTACCTCCGCGAGATCGGACTGACTGACGCCAGGATTGCTCGATTGCGCGCGCGTCTTCGTTAGCTGTGGTTGTGGACGCTACCATTGCGTCGCGTGAGCGGGCGCTCGCCATCGGCCTTTTCGATTGCGGCGAGCGCCTGTTCGAGCTGCTGGCCGCGCAGGGCGGGCAGGGCTTCCTTCAGGGCCGCATATAACTCGGGAGCGCAGGCGATCAGGCGGGCGTTTGCTTCAGCGGAGGTATCGTCGGGGCCGAGGCCCATGTGACAGAGCGCGATGTGCCACACCACTCCGTCCACCACTGCGTCGACGCAGGGCTCCGAGGGATATCTCGGGTCGGTGCCAATGATCCACGGTCCTGGTGTGTGATTACCCATAGCGCCCTCCAGGCTTTTGGCTGCGACGTTTGACTGCCCGCCTGAATTAGACCGCTCGACCGTGTAGCCTCAGCCCCCTGATTTCCAACGACGAAAACCGGCCGGACGCCACACCGTTCGATATATTTTCAGCATCGCACCATTTGCCGATTTGTCACATACCACCTAAGAGGAAGGCGCAGATATGTTTCGAGCTGCGGTATTGATCACTGCGCTCGTCGCTCCCGCTGCATTCGCGGCGGAGCCGAGCTGGGTCGAAGAGAGCAATCGCCACGCGCAAATCCTGCTCGACGTCATGGCGCGCTACAACGCCGAAGGAGCGGCATCGTTCGGCGTCGAAGGCCACGACAGTGAGATCGTCGATCTCAAGCCGCGGTTCTCCGAGCGTCAGGAAGCGGACCTCGGCGCGGCGATCGTCAAGCTGGAGCAGTTGCGCGGCAGCACGACGGATCCGCTGGTCCGCCGCGATCTCGACATCCTCATCGGCGCCGCGAGCGACCAGAAGCACAGCGCGGAGTTGAATCGGCAACTCACGCTGCCGTTCTTCGACGTGGGCCAGGCGGTGTTCCGCGGCTTTCAGGATCTGCTCGACCCGCGCATCCCGAAGTCACGGCAGAAGGCGGCGCTGGCGCGTCTGCATCGCTACGCCGGCGCGGAGAAAGGTTACGAGCCGATCACCGTGCTCGCACGGGCGCGCTACGAGGAGCAGGCGGGCAACGCGCAGTTGATCGGTCCGTGGATCGTCGAGGCACAGCAGTATCTCGATAACCAGCCGCGCTATCTCGACGGCATCCAGCAGCTGCTCGAGGGGAGCGGGCTGAAGGGCTGGCAAAAGGACTTGAAGTCACTGCGCGCGCAGTTCGACGACTACAGCAAGTGGGCGACGGCGACAGTGCTGCCCCGGGCACGCAAGACGAACCAATTGCCCGCGCAGTTGTATGCCGATTCTCTGCAGCGCTTTGGCGTGGAGATGGATCCGCACGAGATCATGGCGCGCGCACTGGCTAGCTATCAGCAGACGCGCAGCGAGATCGAGCCGCTCGCGCGGCGCATCGCCGAGGAACGCAAGTGGAGCAAGACCGGCTATCGCGACGTCATCCGCGAGTTGAAGAAGCAGCGTATTCCGGATGACCAGCTGCTCGCGTTATACACCGGGCGACTGGAGCAGATAGAGGCGATCATCCGCCGCGAAAACTTCATAACGCTGCCGAATCGCAAAGCGGTGATCCGGCTGGCAACCGCGGCTGAATCGGCAGCTACGCCGGCGCCGCACATCGATCCGCCGCGTCTGATCGGCAACACCGGGGAGCCTGCAGAGTTCGTACTGCCGACGAGCAATCCGAATGCTGCGCCGGGCTCGGTCATGGACGATTTCAATTACGACGCGATCGCCTGGACTCTCACCGCGCACGAGGCGCGACCGGGCCACGAGTTGCAGTTCGCGAGCATGCTCGAGCATGGAGTGTCGACGGCGCGGGTAGTGTTCGCGTTGAACAGCGCCAACGTCGAAGGCTGGGCGCTGTACGCCGAGGCAGAACTGAAACAGTATCTGCCGCCGGAAGGTCAGCTAGGCGCGTTGCAGATGCGGATGATGCGCGAAGCGCGCGCCTTCCTCGATCCGATGCTGAATCTGGGATTGATCGAGCCGGATGCCGCCAAGCGCTTCCTGATGGAGGAAGTCATGCTGTCCGAGCCGATGGCGAAACAGGAGGTCGATCGCTACACGTTCCAGGCACCGGGCCAGGCGACCTCTTACTTCTACGGCTATTCGCGATTGAACGCACTGCGCACGCGCCTCGAGCTCGCGCTGGCCGGTCGCTTCGACCGACATCGCTATCACGACTTCATCGTGGCGCAGGGACCATTGCCGTTCGATCTGTTGGAACAGGCGGTGGAAGAGGAGTTCCTGGGCAAGGCCAAAAGTTAACGGAACGGCTGTGCAGGCCCGCCGTCTCACCGCAGTAGGACTGCGAAACGGTGGCCTGCATGCGTACGCAAAATCTGTGGGTGGTCGGTCTCGCGTTGGCGTGGAGTGCAGCGGCAGCTGCGCAGAGTACCAATCAGCCGGTGATTCCGGCGGACACGTCGCCGCCGCCGTTGCCGCAGTCGCCGGCACCGGCGGATACGTCGCCACCGCTGCTGCCGCAATCGCCGTTTCCAGCGGATACGTCGCCGCCGCCGCAGCCGACTACTGCGGTGAGTCCCAATCGAGTGGACTGCTCACGGCTACGCGGCCCGACTATTCCTTTCGAGTGTCGCTCGGCGCGTAGGCGCTGATCTGGCAGCCACGGAAGGCTAGCGAAGGCTAGCGGAACAGCTGCGAACGCCGACCGTTTCGCTTCAGTGAGGAAGCGAAACGGAGGTCTGCATGCGTAGGCAAAATCTGCTGCTGGTCGTAAGTGTCGCGTTGGCGTGGGGCGGATTGGCAGCGGCCCAGGGCACGCCGCAAGGTGGGGCGCGGCCCACGAGCAGTGCGCAAAACCAGGCTGCGCCGCCTGCGAATAACGCGGGCACTTTGACGCCGGGAACGCGGACGCCAGTGAATCAGCCGTCGACGACGCCTGGCGCGCAGACGCCAGTGAATCAGCCCAGCACGTCTCGGCCGTCTTCGGGCTCCATGCCGCAGCAAACAATCATGCCGAACCAGCCGAACTCTGCCAGCCGCGCGCGTGACACAGACAGCGCAACTCGCGCGCGAACAGGTACACAGAGCGTGGTGCCGCCAGCATCGCGCGGTGTCGGTACGACGGCCAATCTCCCCGACTGCTCGCAGAAGCGCGGCCTCGAGAAATCGGAAGGCGAGCGGCGCGATACCGTGCGTGACGATCTGCTGGCCGGCGTGACGACCACGCAGCAGCCCAAGCCGCCGCAGTAAGGCGATCTATTTCGTTGTTTCGCTGAGAGCGTAGGCAATGATGTGGCCGCCGAGCGGATCCGGCGGCGACTTGTCGTCCGACTCCGCCATGCCGAAGCGCGACGCCCCCGGAACGGTCAGCACGACGATCTGACGTTTGGTCTTTGGCGAGAGATAACTCATCGGCGTCGCTTGTGCAGGTGAGGGCAGGTAGTCGCGCCACAGCTCGTCGCCCGTCTTCAGATCGAACGCACGGAAGTAGCGGTCCATGCCGCCGCCGAAGAAGATCAAGCCGCCATGCGTGACGATCGAGCCCGCAGCGAGCGGCACGCCCATCGGCAGGCGCAAACCGATCTTGTGGCCCCACGGGCCGCTTTCGTTGGTCGTGCCGAGACGCTTGTTCCAGAGCACCTGTCGTGTCTGCAGGTCGACGACAGCGATGCGTCCGTACGGCGGCCGCATGCACGGCACTTGCAGCGGCGACATGAACATCTTGATGTCGGCGGCGTAGGGCGTGCCGAGCTGCAAGTAGCGCTTCACGTCCTTCGGCACCTGCGCGCGCGGAATCAGCGCGAGGCGGCTGCCCATGATCAGCGGCGTCGCGACCAGCAGCTGATTGTCTTCGTCGACCGCAACGCCGCCCCAGTTGAAGCCGCCGGCGTTACCGGGAAACACGAACGTGCCTTCCACCGACGGCGGCGTGAAGTGACCCTCGTAACGCATCTTGCGGAACTCGCGGCGGCACCACATCTGGTCGAATGGCGTGAGGCCCCACATGTCGGCTTCGCTGACGTCGGGTCGGAAGCGCGGCATGCCGGTCGAGAACGGCTGCGTCTTCGAGAGCCACTCGTATTGCACGGGGTCCTGCGGTACGGGTTGCTCTTCGACATCGGCGAGCGGCGTGCCGGTGCGTCGATCGAGCAGGAACAGCTCGCCGCGTTTCGTCGGCTGCACCAGCGCAGGCACGCTGCTGCCATCGGGTTGCGGCAGGTCGACGAGTGTCGGCTGCGACGGAACATCGTAGTCCCACACGTCGTGGTGCACGGTCTGGAAACTCCAGCGCACGGAGCCGTCAGTGACATCGAGGGCGACGACCGAGCTCGCATATTTTTCGGACGCATCCGAGCGATGCGCGCCGAAGAAATCAGGCGTGCTGTTGCCGGTCGGTGCGTAGACTAGGCCGAGCGCGTCGTCGTAGCTCATCAGCGTCCACACGTTCGGCGTGCCGCGCGTGTACTGCTCGCCTTCGCCAGGCTCGGTGTTGATACCGGGCCGACCCATGTCCCACGCCCAGGTGAATTTGCCGGTGATAGCGTCGTAGGCGCGGATCACGCCCGACGGCTCGCCGACTTCGAAGTTGTCCGCGACGCGCGTGCCGACGACTGCGAGATTGCGTGCGATCAGCGGCGGCGTCGTGACCAGATAGATGTTCGGCTTCGCTGCGCCGATGCCTTTCATCAGGTCGACTTCGCCGTTGACACCGAAGTTCTGGCAGCGCGCACCGGTCGTTGCATCCAATGCCAGCAGATGCGCGTCCGTCGTGCCCATGATGATGCGCGACGGACAGTCACCGTTGTAACCGTCCGGCGCGTGGTAATAACTCACGCCGCGACACGTACCGTTGAAGCCGACGGGCGCAATCTTCATCTGCGGATCGAATTCCCAGCGCTTCGCGCCGGTTTCGGCATCGAGCGCGACGACGACGTTCATCGCCGTGCACACGTACAGCAGATCGCCGATCTGCAGCGGCGTCGCTTTGAACTGGCCGGTGCGGCCCGTGCGGTAGTGCCAGATCTCCTTCAGGCCACTGACGTTCGATGCGTTGATCTGATCGAGTCGCGAGTAGCGCGTGCCATGCGGCGTGTTGCCGTAGTTGTGCCATTCGCCTGACACATTCTCCGGCGCTGCTTTTTCTTTCGCGACATTGCGCGCGGTCAGTTCATGAGCGGTGTTGCGTGAGCCGACGATGAAGATCGCAACGACAGCCAGCGCGCTCGCGGCGGCAATCGACTGGCTTCGCGAGCTGCCAAGCAACTTCGGTGTCTGCTGCGGCGGATAGAGTCCGCGACGCGCGAATGGCGTCAGCAACCACGCACCGAGCAGCGCCAGCAACCACAATCTCGGCGCGAGCGCCCACAGATCGGTGCCGACTTCATACAGCGACCACGCCAGCGTCACTGCGAGCAGCGCGCCGAAAATATGCGAGCCGAGCTTGTTGCCGCGCCAGAGAAGAATCCCGGATGCCAGCAGCGCGACACCCGCCAGCGCGTAGTAGAGAGAGCCGCCGACAGCGGCGAGAGGTATGCCGCCGTAGAGATACGCGATCGCCACGAGCAGGACGACCGCGGCGAAGATGCGAGGCGGACGAGGCATTACTTCCCCTTCGGGCGGAATGCGAGCAGTACGTTGCCCGGCGCCTGGCTGAACTGGCCGTAGCCCGAGCCGACGAACAGCATACCTGCGCCGGCGAAAACCGAATGGCTCTCGATGCTGCCGCCCTTGCCTTCAACGCCGTTCAGCGTCGGGAAGTCACGCAGCGTGTCGTATTGCCAGACGATATCGCCGCTCGCGGCGGCGTAGATATAGAGACGGCCATCGACGGCGCCCGCGACGACGGACTTGTCGATGACTAGCGGCGAAGCGGAGAGGCCGTAACGCTCGCCACACAGCGCAAAGCGCTCCTGACGTCCATTCGCGCAATCCGGCTGCACGGGTTTACTCCACAGGACCTTGCCGGTTTCGATCGCGACTGCGTTCATCGCGGGTTGCGGCACATAGCCAGCGACCGGCAGCGCGGGATCGTTGATCGGCGCGAAGACGCGCTCGTCGTCGATCGCCAGTCCCCAGTGAATGCCGCCGAGCGGCGTGCCCATGCCGAACGTGTGCCGCCACAGCACTTTGCCTTGCGCGTCGGGATCGAGGCCCCAGAGATCGCCGGACTTCTGGCCCGCGATCAGGATGTCGTGGCCATTGCGACGCTTGCCGATCACGACGCCGGCGCCGAAGTCGTAATCCTTCAGCACGCTGTCGTCGGGGCTCGGGCAGTTCGGGTTGGACTTCGACTGATCGAACTGACAGCCGAGATGCCACACGTCGCGCGCCAGCGCCTGGAAGCTCCACTTCAACTCGCCCGTCGCGAGATCGAGTGCGAGCACGGCGTCGCTCGTGTTGGTTGCAGGCAGCGAAGTTGCCTGGCCGGTGCCGGAGTAGACGAGCCCGCGTTTGATGTCGACCGACGGCGTCGACCAGATCGGCGCGCCGGACGGGCCGCGCTGCTTCACGCCCGTGGAGCTGACTTTGCCGGTGTACTTCGCGTCTTCCATCGTGTGTGCGGTCCACAGCTTGTGACCGTCGGTCGCGTCGAGCGCGACGACTGCGCCGTGACCTTCGCAGCATTCGTATTTCGGATCGGCGCCGCGGCCGACGCCGGAAGAGGAGATCGGCACGATGATGCGGTTGCCGACGAGCACCGGCGCGCCGGTGATGCCGCCAAAGGTGTCGTGACGCGCTTCGGCTTTCCAGATCTGCGTTCCGGTTTTCGCATCGACAGTGTGGACGTTGCCGCGCGCGTCGCCGAAGACCAGCGCCATCTGGCCGGTCCCGCCGAGCTCGCCATACGACAGCGACGAACGCAGCGGCACGCCGGCGTCGTAGGCCCACTTCACGCACGCGCTGCGCGTGTCGAGCGCGAGGACTTTGCCGGTCGGCGTCGGCGAATAGAACATCGTCGTGCCGATGATCGCGGCGGAGCTGCGCAGTCCCGCGGTTTTCGGAAATGCGATCGCCCACGCGAGCTCGAGGTTGCCGAGATCCTTGCTGCTGAGTCCTGCTTGTTGCGCGGTCAAGCGACGGCTGTTGCGCGGGTCGGTGCCGTACATCGACATCGCGATCGGCTGATTGAGATCGACGGAGCGCTGGTCGGGCTTGCACATCATGGCTGCGACCCAGTCGCCGGCGGTATCGGCCGCGGCGAGATAACCGATGAGTTGCTCGAACTGCTCGCGCGGTACGGCAGATCCCTGCTGCCGCATGATTCCTTCGGTGAGCGTGAAACGCAGCGTTTGCGCGCTCATCTGCTGGAGTGCCGAGAGCGCAGGCGCGCGCGTCGCCGGCATGTTGTGGCACGCCGCGCAGTATTGTTCGTAGACGGCTTTGCCGGGGTGATCGGCGCTGGCTGCCGCGGCAGCCGCGAGAATGATCGTGGACGCAAAAGCGAGCATGGGCGACGCACACCTCTCTTGTTTTCTGGTCGAAAGCGGCCGAGGCCCTTTCGACAGCGTCCGTCAAAAGGCGTGACTTTTGCCGGACTCGCGAATGTGTGCGCTTGGTTTACCGCAACCGTCGCGGCGGCGACGTCAAGAAGCGTCAGCCGCGATCTCTTGCTCGATCGCTCGCTCCAGTTCTGCGGCGCGCGCCTGGCCGACGTGCATTTCGCCGATCGCGGTGGCGGCGATGCGGCCATGCTTGTCGATCACATAGAACGCCGGCCAGTACTCGTTGTCCAGCGCCTTCCAATAAGAGTAGTCGCCGTCGACCATCACCGGGTTGGTGATCTTCTGCTCGGCGACGGCGGCGCGCACGTTGGCGATCGAGCGCTCTTCGGGCAACTCCGGCGTGTGCACGCTGATGATCACGAGGTCCTTGTCGGCGTAGCGCTGCTGGATAGCATGCAGCCACGGCTGAGTGTTGCGGCAGTTGATGCACTCGAACGCCCAGAACTCGACCAGCACGACCTTGCCGCGCAGCTGGTCCAGCCGCAACGGTTTGGAGTTCAGCCATTCAGTCTGGCTGGAGTGCGTGAACTCGGGGGCTTGCGGCGCGGCCTGCGCCGTCGCGGCCAGCATGAACGCGGTCAGAACGCCCAGGACGGGAATTTTCATGGGCAGGGATGCTGACAGAGGTTGCCGCCGGCTGGAAATCCGGTACTCGAGGCCACAGATAGCGGGGCCTGACCGGCTTAAGGTTCCGCCGTAGTGAGCGTCAGGTCCACGCAAGTTATGCTTCGCGGCCATACGCTTACCCCCTCCATGAGACTCATGAAGCAGTTCGTTTTGCCGTTTGCCGTGTCAGCCCTGCTGGGCACCGGAGTCGCCCACGCGCAGGACGCCACCGAGCAGGAGGGAAAAAATCGCCTGCGCCTGCACTGGTCCAAGTCCTCCGAGACCGACTTCGTGACCGTCGTCGTCGGCGACTACATCCAATCGCCCGAGAACAACTACCTGATCGGCGCCACCTATGGCCACGACCTGAGCGACACGCTGTTCGGCCTGCCGTTTCCGATGACCTGGCACGTCGGCGTGCAGTGGTTCAATGAGCAGGGCTACCAGCCCGACGCGCTGGGCCTCACCGGCTTCGTGAAGGCGAACTACCTGATGCGGGTGCCGTGGACGCAGAAGCACATCGCGCTCGGGCTCGGCGAGGGTCTGAGCTACGTCGATCGCATTCCGGAGAGCGAGCAGCGGGACTTCGCCAAGAAGGGCCCGGACATCCATTCCGAGAAGCTGATGAACTACCTGGAGTGGACCGTCGACCTGCCGCTGCGCCAGTTCGACTCGCTCGCGCCGCTGTTCAGCGGTGGCATCGAGGACATGTCGGTCGGCTTCATCGTCTGGCACCGCTCCAGCGTCTTCGGCGTCTTCGCCGAAACCAAGGGCGGCGTGAACTTCATGGGCTTCGGCATCGAAGCCCGGTTCTGATCGTTCAAACGGCGCAGACCGAAGCTTTCCCCGCACTTGCGCGGCTCGAGCCCCGACCTGCGCCGCCACCGCCGGTTCAGGGTATGGCCTTGCTCGCAGTGTTCGACGCGGTGCTCTCCGCGCCGGTGCTCGAGTAAGCCCGTACACTGAAGTACCAAGTTCCGGTCGCAAGGTTCTCTACGACGTAGCGCATCGTGCCGGCATTCGCGACCTGGATGGTCTTGTTCAGCGAGCCGGCACTGGTGCCGTAGAGGATCCGGTAGCCCGCGAGGTTGCTCAGCGTCGAGCCGTCCGTGTTCTGCGTCGGCGGCGTCCAGCTCAGCGTCGCGGAGCCAGTGGTCGTCGTCGTCGACACCACGATCGCGAACGCCGGCAGCGAAGCCGACAGGCTGCCGTCGCTCACCTTGATCCCGATGTTCGAATACGTGCCGGTCTGCGCGCTGCTCGGCGTACCGGACAGCTTGCCGGTCGTCGTGCTGAACGTCGCCCAGGCGGGTTTGTTGGTGATGCTGAACGCGAGCGTCTTGCCCTCGGGGTCCTTCGCCGTCGGCGTGAACGCGTAGGTGCTGCCAGCCTTCACCGAGGTCGGCGGCGTGCCGGAGATCGTCGGCGGCTGGTTGGTCGTGCCCGAGCCGCTCACGGTGATCGAGAATGCGGGCAGCGCGGCGGTCAACGCGCCGTCGCTCACCTTGATGACGATGTTCGAATACGTGCCGACGGACGCCTTGGTCGCCGTATTCGAGAGCTTGCCGGTCGTAGTAGAAAACGCCAGCCAGCTCGGCTTGTTGGTGATGCTGAACGCGAGTGTCTTGCCCTCGGGGTCGCTCGCCACCGGCTTGAAGTAATAGTACGTGCCCGCTGTCACAGCAGTGGTTGGCGTGCCGGAAATCACCGGCGGCTTGTTCGTCGTGCCCGACGCGCTCACCTTGATCGAGAATGCGGGCAGCGCGGCGGTCAACGCGCCGTCGCTCACCTTGATGACGATGTTCGAATACGTGCCGACGGACGCCTTGGTCGCCGTATTCGAGAGCTTGCCGGTCGTAGTAGAGAACGCCAGCCAGCTCGGCTTGTTCTGGATCGAGAACGTGAGAGTGTCGCCGTCGGCGTCGCTCGCCGCCGGCTTGAAGTAGTAGTACGTGCCCGTCGCAACGGCAGTGGTCGGCGTGCCACTGATCTTCGGCGCGGCGGCGAAAGCGCTGAGCGGCGCGAGCAATACGGCGAACAGCGAAAGAGCGAAGGCGATTGTCGGCACGCGCGCAAAACGCGCGCGCGCATTCGTGGTCGAGAAGGGCATGCGGGTCCCCATTAGAGTCATTACTACGCGGCGTCGCACGCGACGCAGCTCGCACCCGCACACCGAAAATTCCGTACCGCCTGACTCGTTCCTGGTCGGCCATCGCATGCATGAGGCTTGTCGATGCGACGGACTGCTTGCGTTGTGAGGCGCGCGCAGTTAACAGAAGCTTTTGCACGCGCGCAAAATGTCTGCACGGTCAGACACTGTCGCAGTCGAACGCCAGAAAAAATTCCTACAGCGCCCGAGACAACCGGCGTTCAGGGGTTCTCTGTAGAGAATTGTCGGTTTTTCGTGCGTGTGAGGCCTGTCGCGTGGTGCATTCATCGACGACGCGGCCCGCCGCCGGCATACTCGCGCGGCGATCACAGTAAAGAACAACCGCGATTGCTTAGCCGGTCCAAGGGGAGCTTCACATGAGTTCATTCCGCTCGCTGGCGAGCGTGCGCGCTCGCGCGCTCAGCCGCGCGCTGTTCTGGGGTGCGTTGCTCGTCAGCGCCGCGATCGTCGCCGCCGCGCCGGTCGACGACAAGCGCATCAAGGCCGCCGGCGAAGACGACGCGGACTGGCTGACTCATGGCCGCACCTACGATGAACAGCGCTTCAGCCCGCTCGCGAAGATCGACCAGAGCAACGTCAAGGACCTGAAGCTCGCGTGGTACTTCGATCTCGACACCAAGCGCGGCCAGGAGGCGACGCCGCTGGTCGTGGACGGGACGATGTACGTGACTTCGGCCTGGAGCAAAGTGTTCGCGCTCGACGCGCGCACCGGCAAAGAGAAGTGGCGTTTCGACCCGCAGGTCGCGGGCGACAAGGCGATCGACGCGTGCTGCGACGTGGTCAATCGCGGTGTCGCCGCCTGGGGCCGCAGCGTTTTCGTCGGCACGCTCGACGGGCGGCTCATCGCACTCGACATGCACAGCGGCAAGCCGTTGTGGTCGGTGCAGACCACCGATCCGAAGAAGCGCTACACGATCACGGGCGCGCCGCGCGTCATCAAGGGCAAAGTGATCATCGGCAACGGCGGCGCCGAAATGGGCGTGCGCGGCTACGTGTCTGCGTACGACGCGATCACCGGCAAGATGCTCTGGCGCTTCTACACCGTGCCCGGCAACCCGGCGGACGGCTTCGAGAATCCGTTGCTGGAGCGCGCTGCCAAGACCTGGCACGGCCAATGGTGGAAGTACGGCGGCGGCGGCACTGTCTGGGACGGCATGGCCTACGATCCGCAACTCGACATTCTCTATCTCGGCGTCGGCAACGGCAGCCCCTGGAACCATCGCATCCGCTCCAACGCCGAAGGCGACAACCTGTTCCTGTCGTCGATCCTCGCGCTCAAGCCCGATACCGGCGAGTACGTGTGGCACTACCAGAGCACGCCGGCG
>DATJIP010000184.1:0-2063 GCA_035493235.1 Steroidobacteraceae bacterium | reverse complement strand
AACGTGCTCGGCGTAGCCGCGGCGGCGAAGGGCAGCCTGCTGTTGCTGGTGTTCGGGCTGGTCGTGAGCGTGCCGCTGGTCATCGGCGGCGCCCAACTCATCATGCGGCTGATCGAGCGCTTCCCGATCCTCATCGTGGCGGGCGGCGGACTCCTCGGCTATGTCGCTGGCGAGCTGATCATCGAGGATTCGGCCATCGTCGACTGGGTCCACGTTCATGCGCCATGGCTCGGGTGGGTGGCGCCCGTTGCAGGCGTTGCTCTGGTCGTTGCGCCTGCGAAATGGTTGGAGGCGCGGCGGCGCGACAAGGCGCACGCCTGATTCGGGGTCAGAGCAAGAAGTCGCCCCCGGCGCCGCGCATGGCGAAGGCGGGACGGGACTTCCTGCTCTGACCCCGAAGTGCGCTTTTTGCTCTCCCGAATGAAAGAAGGCGCGTACATAGCGATCCCGGTTGACGCGCCGCCGGCGGCAAGACCCGTCATTGCGGTTTTTGCGACGCTCGCTCGCCGGGGACGTGCCGTCCGCCGTGCTTTTGTCGCGCCGCGGCGACAGTTGCGGCTAAACTGGCTCACCGCATGCTCTCCCAACGCACCGCCGTGTCCCCCATCCTGCCCGCCCTGAACGTCGCGAATCTCTCGCACCCGGGGATGGTGCGAGCGCACAACGAGGACGCGATCTTCGTCGACGGCGCCGGACTCGCCGTGCTGGCCGACGGCATGGGCGGCTACAACGCAGGCGAGGTGGCGAGCGGTATCGCCGTCAACGTCATCAAGGAAGGCCTTCTGCCCGAGCTCGTCTCCGGGCGCGACTTGTCGAAGGTCGACGTCCATTCGGGACTGACGCATGCGGCGCTGCTGCTCCAGCAGCAAATCGCGGCTGCAAACAAGGGCATCTACGAAGCGGCGCAGAACCGGCCGGAATGCGCCGGCATGGGCACGACGATCGTCGCCGCGGTATTTCACGGCAATCGCGTGTCGATCGCGCATATCGGTGATTCGCGCTGCTATCGCTTGCGCGGCGAGCGCTTCGAGCAGCTCACGCGCGACCATTCGCTGCTGCAGGAGCAGATCGACAGCGGCCAGATCACCGCGGACCAGGCGAAGTTCTCGCTGAACAAGAACTTGGTGACGCGTGCGCTCGGCATCGAGGCGATCGTGCCGGCCGACGTCTCCGAGTATCGCGTCGAAGCGGACGACGTGTACCTGCTGTGCTCGGACGGGTTGACCGACATGGTCGACGCGGACGTCTTGCACGGCATCGTCGACGAGCAGCGCGACGCCCTCGAGGCGGCCGCGGCGCAATTGATCGATCTCGCCAACCAGAACGGCGGCCGCGACAACATCTCGGTGATCCTCGCACGCGTGCCGGCCGCGTTCCTGCCGACGGGCAAGTGGCAGCAACGGTATCTCGGCAAGAAGGCGCCCAGCGTCGCTCGCTGACATGTCGAAACTGGTTCTCCATCTGCCGAACGGCACGACGCGCGACATCGCGCTCGATCGCGATCGCATCACGATCGGTCGACGACCGGACAACGATGTGTGCCTGCAGTATCCGGCGGTGTCCGCGGATCACGCCGAGATCATCACGATTGCCGGCGATTCGTTCCTGCACGATTGCGGCAGCACCAACGGAACGCTGGTGAACGGCCAGCAGATCACCAAGCATTTCCTGCGCGACCACGACAAGATCGACATTGGCCGGCTGCAACTCGTTTACCTGCAGAACGAGGCCGAAACGGTAGAGCCATTGCCGGCGGATACGTCACACGATGTGATGCAGGGATTGATCGAGCGAGCGCGAACCAGTGCTACTCAGCAGGAAGTCGTGGCAGAGCCGGAAGAAGAAGAAACTCCTGCTCCGGTGGACGAGCTGTTGAGCGAGTTGATGGAAGCGGACGCCGATTCGTCGGTGGCCGTGGAAATGCCACCGACCGTTTCCGTCGTTCGCCCAGCGCCGAAGACATCGACGCGAGCAGGTGCCGCGGCGCGCGAAGAAGACACCGCGCGCGATGCGCCGATCATTGAAGTGCTGTCCGGTCCCCACGCGGGCCAGCGAACGAGGAT
>DATJIP010000183.1:0-11497 GCA_035493235.1 Steroidobacteraceae bacterium | reverse complement strand
CGAGCCGGCAGTCATCTGGCCGAACATCATCAGGCCTTTGCGATCCAGCTCGTTGAAGTGCTCCCACGTCGACCACTTCGGCACCAGGTTCGAATTCGCGAGCAGCACGCGCGGCGCGTCTTCGTGCGTGCGAAACACGCCCACGGGCTTGCCGGATTGAATCAGCAACGTTTCGTCGGCGTTTAGGGCACGCAGCGTCTCGACGATGCGATCGAAACATTCCCAGTTACGCGCAGCGCGGCCGATACCGCCGTACACGACCAGCTCGTCGGGATTCTCTGCAACTTCGGGGTCGAGATTGTTCATCAGCATGCGCAGCGGCGCTTCGGTCAGCCAGCTCTTCGCCGAGCGCTGCGTGCCACGCGCGGCGCGCACCGGGCGGGCACCGTGACGGCGATCGTCTGCGGGTTTTGTGCGAGCGTTCATCGTCGACTCACTCCAGGATCCTGTTCATTGCGCGCTTGTAGTTGACGGCGATCGCGGTCTCCGCGGAATGCCGTCCTTCCTGCACCAGCCAGCGGCCCGCAACCATGACGTCGCGCACTTCGTGGCCAGTGCCGCTGAATATGAAAGTGTCGATCAAAGTGTCCTCATCGCGGCCCGCGAACAGCGGCGAGTTAGTGTCCAGCACGACGACGTCGGCGCGACGACCGGCTTCGATAGCGCCAATGTTGCGCGCAGTCGCACGCGTGCCTGCGGTGCATGCATGTCGCCACAGCATCGCGCCCGTCGACGTGTCATCCCGCGTCGCAAGCACATTGCGATGCTTGGTCGCCAGACGCGCTTCGTACTCAAGCCAGCGCAGCTCTTCAGCCGGCGACAGCGAGATGTGACTGTCGGAGCCGATTGCAAACGTGCCGCCGGCCGCGAGCCACGCGGGCAGCGCGAAGACGCCGTCGCCCAGATTTGCTTCGGTCGTCGGGCACAACCCAACCACTGCGCCCGTCGCAGCGACCGCTTTGAGTTCGGCATGGGTCGAGTGCGTCGCGTGCACGAGGCACCAGCGACGATCGACGCGCGCGTGCTCGAGCAGCCACTCGATCGGTCGTGCGTGCAGATGCTGCTGAGCTGCCGCAACCTCGCGGTCCTGCTCCGCGATGTGAATGTGAATCGACTTGGTCGACGGCAGCGAGGTGAGGACTGTTTTCATCGCGTCCGGCGGCACGGCGCGCAGGCTGTGCAGCGCTACGCCGATTTCGATCTGCGGGGACTGCGCACGCGACAGGTCATCGATGAGATCGAGATACTGATTGGTCGCCAGCACGAATTGGCGCTGGCGAGCAGTCGGCGCAGCGCCACCGAAATCGGACGTCTGGTACAGCGTCGGCAACAACGTGAGCCCGATGCCCGCAGTCGTCGCGGCGTCGATCAGCGCCTGGGACATCGCGGTCCGCTGCGCATAGGGCGTGCCGTCCGGCTGGTTGTGCAGGTAGTGAAACTCGCACACGGCCGTATAGCCGGCCTTGAGCATGTCCACATAGCATTGCGCCGCGACTGCGTTCAGGCATTCGGGCGACATGCGGCTGGCGTGCTCGTACATGGTCTCCCGCCAGGTCCAGAAGCTGTCGCCACCGCTAACATGGGTGCCGCGGCGCTCGGCCAGGCCCACCATCGAGCGTTGGAAGGCGTGACTGTGTACATTCGGCATGCCGGGTATCGCCGCGCCGTTGACCAGCCGCGCGGTGGTGACGACGTCGTCCGGCGACACGTCCACGATGTCGCCCGCCGGGTCGACCGAGATCACCACGTTGCGCCGCCAGCCATCGGGCAACCAGGCGGCGGTGAAGCGATAGCGGGACTGGAAGGACATGCGGGGCAGTATAGAGATGAGCCAAGAAAAGACGAATGCAGGTAATGGGGACGGTCCCCATTTCTGCCGTGAGCGGAGACAATCGAACCATGGCTGAAGAAATGGGGACTGTCCCCATTACCTGGGATCGGGTCTGGGTCGGTGCGGACCTCGCGACGATGGACGAGGCCGGCGGCATCGGTCACGTACCCGACGCGGCGCTCGCGATCCGGGATGGCCGCATCGCCTGGCTCGGCACACGCGAACAGTTGCAGGCGATTTCCTGGTCGGCGGCTGTCGAGACCGATGCGCGCGGTCTGTGGATCACGCCGGGCCTGATCGAATGCCACACGCACCTCGTGTATGCCGGCGATCGCAGCAACGAATTCGCAGCGCGATTGCGCGGCGCAACCTACGAGGAGGTCGCGCGCGCGGGTGGTGGGATCGTATCGACGATGCGCGCCACGCGAGCCGCCAGCGAAGACGAACTGCTCGCGCAGTCGCTGCCTCGCGCACAAGCGCTCGTGAATGAAGGCGTGACGACGCTCGAGGTGAAGTCCGGTTACGGACTCGATCTCGCGAGCGAGTTGAAGATGCTGCGCGTCGCGAAGCGGCTCGGCGAACAACTCGGCATCGATGTGATCAAGACGTTTCTCGGCGCGCACGCGCTGCCGCCGGAGTTCGCGCAGCGACAGGACGACTACGTGCGTCACGTGTGCGACGACATGCTGCCTGCAGTCGCAGCCGAGCAGCTCGCCGACGCCGCGGACGTGTTTTGCGAACGGATCGCCTTCACGCGCGAACAGACTGAGCGCGTGTTCGAGCGCGCGAGCAAACTCGGCCTGAAGCTGCGTCTGCATGCGGATCAATTGAGCGATGGCGGCGGCGGCGAGCTCGCGGCTCGTCACGGCGCGCTGTCGGCCGATCATCTCGAATACGCATCCGAGGCTTCGCTGCAGCTCATGGCCCGCAAGGGCGTGATCGCGGGCCTGTTGCCGGGCGCGTTCTACTATCTGCGCGAGAAACAACTGCCGCCGATCGACAAGATGCGCGAGCTCGGTGTGCAGATGGCGGTCTCGACGGACTGCAACCCCGGCACGTCGCCGATCGCGTCGCTCCTGCTCGCGATGAACATGGCCTGCGTGCTGTTCCGCATGACTGCGGCCGAAGTGCTGCGCGGCGTGACGATCAATGCGGCACGCGCAGTTGGGCTCGGGGAGGATCGAGGCATGCTGCGCGCGGGGCTGCGCGCGGATCTCGCGATCTGGAAGCTACGTCATCCGGAACAGTTGTGCGCCGAAGTCGGCACACATCGCCCGGTCGAGATCGTCAAAACGAAACGGTGACGTTCAGCGTCGCCATGTCGACATCGGCCTCGTCCAGCACTTTATCGTCGCCGGCGTCGAACACGCGGCCATACTCGAAGCGGATGTTGTAGATCTCGGCCAGGCTGAAGGCCACGCCGACGCCCGCGAACAGATCGAAGCTGCTCTGGGTAGCTCGCAGCTTCTGACTATTGACGCCGTCGGTGATGAACGCGCTCTCCTCGCTGTTCGCGATGAGCACGCCGCCGCGCGCATACACTTCCCAGCGATAGTTGAGCGGCAGAATGCCCAGCGCCGAGAGTGCGATGCCGCTGGTGGAGGTCTCGATGTTCTGGGCCCAGTTTTCCGGCGGCGGCGTATTGGCGAACAGGCCGGTGCTGCGGTTCTTATAGGCGACGGTGCCGAGGTCCATGTAGCCGCCTTCCAGGGCGATGTGCTCCGTCCACCGCCAGCCGACTACGAAGCCGTACGACGAGTCCTTGGTATCGAGCGATGTGCTGGACGACGTCGGCTGGAAGCCGAAGGCGTTGTAGACGAGCAGGGCCTCGTCATCGAAGGCGCTGGGCGTCGAGTCCTTCTCAGACATCGCGAAGGACACACCGGCATAGATGCCGAGCGGGGCGGCACGCGCCGTGCCGGCGCCGACGCTGCCGGCTAGCACGATGAATGCAATAATCGCGACTCTCATGTCCGAAGGTTAGCATGACCCCCACAGAAATCGTCGGCGCCGTGGCCGCGACCCTCACCACGATCGCCTTCGTGCCCCAGGCGCACAAAGTCCTCGTTTACAAGGACACCCACTCGCTATCCCTGGGTATGTACCTGATCTTCACGACCGGGGTTCTGCTCTGGGGTTTGTACGGCTATCTGCGCGACGACTGGGTGATCGTCGCGGCCAACGCCATCACCGCGGTGCTGTGCCTCGCGATCCTCGCCATGAAGCTGCGGAACGATGTATTCGGCAAACTCAGCCGATGAAGCCGATGCCGCGCGCCATCAACGCCGCGCACAGCATGATGATGAACAGCAGCGTCATCTCGATGTGAATGAACAGGCGGATCTGTCGCCGCTTGCCGTCATCGAGTGCGGGCACCCGACCTTCCTTTAAAGCCTTGCGCCAACCGAGAAACTGCACGGTCGGCAGGATCGACAGCAGACCGACGATGACGAACAACGCGAGCTTCACGAGGAACGGCCCGCTGTGGAAATAGTAGTCGGCGCCCTTCTCGGTGCGGAATACGCGTATGAAGCCGACGATCAGCAACATGACCGCGCACATCCCATACACCGAATCCATCCGCAGCAGCGTACGAGCCGAGGCAAGGGTGAGCTCGCCGCGCATCACGACGAGCTCGACCATCACGACTGCGACCAGCAGGAAAGCTGCCGCGTGGTGCAGAAAAGCGAACAAGGCCGATGCAGTCATGGGCGCCCCGGTGCGATGTGACCTGCGCCCAGTATCGCTCAGGCCGCGACGGCCGGCGACCGCTTCAGGCCCATGTACTCGAGGTCTGCGAGCACGAGCACCATCGCGGCCTGCGCGATGACGAAGACGTAGCCGAGAACGTTGGGGGCAACCCACCCGCTGAACAGCAGCAGGATGCTGTCTACGACCCACAGGATGTTCATCGCGATGATCGCCCACACCGCGAGGCGCGCCGGCTCCTGGCGCGAGGCAACGAATCCGACGCAAGCCGCGAACGGCAGCAGGATGATGCCGGCTTCACGGACCAGGTCGACCGGCAGCTGCAACAGGCTGGCGAACACGTCGGCGAGCGCGAACATGGCGACACCGGACGCGCCGCTGATCAGGGCATCGACGATCAGCACACGGCGCAGGAAAGAAGAAGCACGGATGGAGGTCATGGCGGAATCCTCATTACAGGTTAGGTAGCGGGGGCCATGATCGGCGCGGCGCCGGCGCGCAGTCGATTACCGGGGAGGTAATGGAGCCGCCGGCCGCGCCTGCGTTATCGTCGTGACCATGAACCTGACCCTCACCGCGACCCGACCCGTCGGCCACCTGCTGCGCGAATGGCGCCAGCGCCGGCGCATGAGCCAGCTCAACTTCGCCGTCGAGGCCGAGATCTCCTCGAAGCACCTGAGCTTCCTGGAGACCGGCCGCTCGCAGCCGAGCCGCGAGATGGTGCTGCATCTCGCCGAGCTGCTCGACGTGCCGCTGCGGGAACGCAATTCGCTGCTGGTCGCCGCGGGCTTCGCGCCGATGTTCAAGGAGCACGCGCTGAGCGATCCGGAGCTGCAGCCTGCACGCGAAGCAGTCGATCTCGTATTGAAGGGCCATCAGCCGTATCCCGCCATCGCGGTCGATCGTCACTGGCAGCTGGTCGCAGCGAACGATGCAGCGAGGTACTTCATGTCAGGCGTGTCGCCGACACTCATCACAGCACCACTCAACGTACTGCGCATGACGTTGCATCCGGATGGCATGGCGCCGCGGATCGTGAATCTCGGTGAGTGGCGGGCACATTTGCTCGCCCGCTTGCGCCGACAGGTCGAGGTGTCTGCGGACGCGACGCTCGCCGAGCTGCTGAAAGAGCTGACGGCTTATCCCGCTCCTGCTCACACTGCAGAACCCGCGGGCAGCGCGGTGGCATACGCAGTGCCCTTCCGGCTCGCAACCGATGCCGGGGTGCTCAGCTTCATCAGCACGATCACGGTTTTCGGCACTCCGGTCGACGTAACTCTGTCAGAATTGGCGCTCGAATCTTTCTTCCCGGCGGACCCGGCGACCGCAGCGACCCTGCGAACTCTCGCGCAACAATGAATTGCCTGTATCGGGTCGAACACGACCTCGCGATTCCCACCGAATACACCGCAGGCCCCTGGGGCAACGACCTGCAGCACGGCGGCGCGCCGACTGCGCTGATCTCGTGGGCGGCGGAACGCATGACGACGCGCGAGCCGATGCAAGTCGTGCGCATCACGGTCGATCTGCTACGGCCAGTGCCGATCGCGCCGCTCAAGATCCGCACGGAAGTCGTGCGCGAAGGACGCAAGATTCAACTGTGCGCCGTCACGCTGCTGCGCGAGGACGTCGTGGTCGTGCGCGCGACCGTGCTCAAGATCCGTTGCGCCGAGCTCGAGCTGCCGCCGACGGCGATCGAAGAGAAGGTGACTTTGCCGGGACCGGAGGCTGGCGAGGTCGCGGACGCACCGAACGAGAATCCGAATGCGTTCATTCGCGGCCTGACGCTGAGCGTGGTGAAAGGCCAGTTTCGTGCGCCGGGACCCGCGGCAATCTGGTTTCGTGTGAATCGACCGCTGTTCGCAGGTCAGGCGCCGACGCCGCTGCAACGTGCGGCGATGGTCGCGGACTTCTGCAACGGAGTCTCGACGGTGCTGAGCTTCAAGGACTGGACGTTCATCAACGGCGATCTGACGATCAGCCTCGCGCGTCTGCCGATCGGCGACTGGATCCTGCTGGATGCGCAGAGCTGGCTCGGGGACCACGGCGCCGGGATCGCGTTCGCGAAACTCGGCGACAGCCGCGGCTACTTCGGTCGCGCAATACAGAGCCTCGTGATCGAACCGAGAGTGTCAGGCTGAAGCCTGACCCACAGGGGAGAGCCCTGTGATCTTCTTGTGGGTCAGGCTTTAGCCTGACTCCTTCTGCTCCTTCTCCTTCTGCTCCTTCTCCTTCTTCCTCTCCTCTTCCTGCCTCTTCTCCCGTCTGATCGTCAAGACGACCGTCAGAAACGCAAACCCGAGAAACGCTATAAACGTCGCCATCACGAACACGAGCCCGCCCGCGAGGCGCCAGCCCTCGTACAACCCGATCGCGAGCCCGATCGGCGTGGTGATCAACAACAGCGGCTTGCCAATTTTCACGGCGGTCATTCTACGACATCATGCCGCCCATGCCCCTGATCACCCTGCGTAACGCCGAGCTCGCCTACGGCCTGCACCCGCTGCTCGATCGCGCCGACCTGTCGGTCGATGCCGGCGAGCGCGTCGGCTTGATTGGCCGCAACGGCACCGGCAAATCCTCACTGCTGCAGGCGCTGGCCGGCGGGATCGCGCTCGACGACGGCGAAGTGGCGCGACAGGATGGATTGCACATCGTGCTCGTCGAGCAGGAGCCGGAGCTGCCGCCAGCGGCGACGCTGCGCGAGAGCCTGGTTGCGCGTGGTCGTATCGATCACTTGCAGGACGAGCGCGAGCGGTGGCGTGTCGAAGCGCGTCTGTCGGAGTTCCTGCATCGACTCGAGGTCGATGCGGAGCGCAGTCCGCAAACGGCGTCCGGCGGTGAGCGCAAGCGCGCGGCGCTCGCTCTTGCCTTGTCACTGCAGCCTGATCTCTTGCTGCTCGATGAGCCGACCAATCATCTCGATATCGACGGCATCACCGCGCTGGAGGAATTGCTGCTCAAGGGGCAGACGACGATCGTGATCACACATGACCGCGCCTTTCTCGATCGCGTCGTCACGCGCATCGCCGAGCTCGATCGCGGGCTGCTGCGGAGCTTCCCCGGCAACTTCGCTGCGTACGAGACGCGCAAGGGCGAGCAGCTCGCGGCCGAAGAGATCGCGAATCGCAAATTCGACAAGTTCTGGGCCCAGGAAGAAGTGTGGATCCGACGTGGCATCGAAGCGCGCCGCACGCGCAACGAAGGACGCGTGCGCAGGCTAGAAGCATTGCGCGTCGAACGCGCTGCGCGGCGCGAGCAGCTTGGCGATCTCAAACTCACGCTCGATGCCGGCGAGCGCTCGGGCAAACTGGTCGCGGAGCTGGTGAACGTCGGCAAGAGCTTTGCGGAGCGACCGATCGTCAAAGGCCTGTCGATGCGACTGCAGCGCGGCGACCGGCTCGGCTTCATCGGCCCGAACGGCGCGGGCAAGTCGACGCTGCTGCGCCTGATCCTCGGGCAGCTCGAGCCCGACGTCGGCACGGTGCGCCTCGGCGCGAATGTGCAGGTCGCGTACTTCGATCAGATGCGCGAGCAGCTCGACCCGGAGAAGTCGGTGGTCGAGACCATCAGCCCCGGCTCGGACTGGATCGAGATCGGCCGCGAGCGCAAGCACGTCGTGACCTACCTCGGCGACTTCCTGTTCGCTCCGCAGCGAGCGAATTCGCCGGTGAAGGCGCTATCCGGCGGCGAGCGCAATCGCCTGCTGCTCGCGCGCCTGTTCGCTCGCACAGCGAACGTGCTTGTAATGGACGAACCGACGAACGACCTCGACATCGAGTCCCTGGAGTTATTGGAAGCGACGCTGCAGGGTTATGCGGGAACGCTGCTGCTCGTGAGCCACGATCGTGCGTTCCTCGACAACGTCGTGACCCAGACTCTGGTGGCCGAAGGGAATGGGAAGTGGCAGGAATACGTCGGCGGCTATAGCGACTGGCTCGCGCAACGCCGTCCCGTCGCGGCTGCGCCTGCGAAGCAGAAGGCGGAAAGTCGCAACGACGATGCGCGCCGCGCGGCGCCGACCAAGATGAGCTACAAGGAAACGCGCGAGCTGGCGCAATTGCCCGGAGAAATCGAGGCGCTGGAACAGCAGCAACACGCGCTCACGGCAAAGATGAGCAGCGGCGATTATCACAAGCAAGGTAGCGAGCAGATGAAGGCCGACCGACAACTCGGCGAAGAGCTCGAGCGCCAGCTCGCCGAGAGATTTGCGCGCTGGGAAGCGTTGGAAGCGAAGAGCAGTCAGGCTAAAGCCTGAGCCACAGGAGAGCCTGTGATCTGTTGGTGGGTCAGGCTTCAGCCTGACAGTTCTGCAATTCGGGCCAACGCAAAACTTCGCTAGTCCCCGCTCCCTGCCCTCTGCTACCTTCGGCCCCACGAAAACTATATCGACGAGTTGCAGGGGGTTCGCTTGAACAATCAACAAAGCGCGGCGCTCGCCGCGAGCGTCGAGTCGGATGCCGAGCGCTCCGAGCGCCAGGGCTGGTACCTGGTCGTCACGCTACTGATCTTCTATATCTTCTCGTTCATCGATCGTCAGATCATTTCGCTGCTGGTCGAGCCGATCAAGCGCGACCTGCAGGTCTCGGACACGCAGATCGGCCTGCTGCAAGGCTTCGCCTTCGCGATCTTCTACACCTTCTTCGGCATTCCGATAGGCCGGCTCGCGGACCGCGTGAGCCGCAAGAAGATCATCGCCGCCGGTGTGGTGATCTGGTCGCTGATGGCGGCGCTGTGCGGCCTGGCGAAAAACTTCTCGCAACTGTTCCTGGCACGCATCGGCGTCGGCGTCGGCGAAGCTGCGCTGTCGCCGGCCGCGTATTCGATGATCACCGACGCCTTTCCGCGCCAGAAGCTCGGGCGTGCGTTCAGCTTCTACAACATGGGAATTCCGATCGGCAGCGGCATCGCCCTGCTGGTCGGCGGACTCGTCGTCGTCGCGGTGTCGGGCGCTGGCAAGACGTTCACGTTGCCGCTGTTCGGCGAAGTCCGCGCGTGGCAGTTCGTCTTCATCGTCACCGGTGCGCCGGGTCTGTTGCTGCCGCTGTTGCTGCTGACCGTGCGCGAGCCGAAGCGGCGTGGCTTGATGAAGAGCGACGACAACACCGTGCGCGATCGATTGCCGCTCGGCGAAGTGCTGTCGTTCATGATCAAGAACGGCGTCTTCTATCGAGCCCACTTCTTCGCCATGGCGATGATGGCTTGCCTCGGCTACGCCGTCGGCGCGTGGCTGCCGACAGTCATGGCGCGCACTTATGGCATTCAACCAGGCCTGGTAGGCCAGGTGCTCGGCATCTCGACGATGACGATGAACACGCTCGGCGTGTTCGTCGCGGGCCGCATCTGCGATCGCCTGACGAGCAAGGGACATACCGACGCGCCGATCCTGGTGTGCCTGGGCACCGCGATAGCAGTCGTCGCCACCAGCGCGTTCCCCGCCTTCATGCCGAATGCCACGCTCGGTCTCGCGATGATGTGTCTCGCCGGCTTCCCGTTCCACGGCTACGTCGCGATGGGGCCGATGGCCGTGAACCAGGTGACACCGAACCAGATGCGCGCGCAGGTCTCAGCGGTGTACCTGTTCACCGTGAATCTCGTCGGGCTCGGCCTCGGCCCGTACCTCGTGCCGATGATCAGCGACTACATCCTGCGCGATCCCATGCAGATCCGCTGGGGCCTGCTGATCGTCGTGCTCACTTCCGGCTTCATCGCCGCGATCCTGCTCTGGCGCGTCCGCGGCACCTACCGCGAGCAGGTCGCGCAGACAGCACACTGGCAGTGAGACGGGAGACGGTGCCGGGGGAAGAAAGCGGCTCATAACTCAGCACTGCGGCAAAATCTGCGCAGGCTGTGGTGCGCCGCTCAGTTATGAGCCGTTTCTTTCCCCCGGCACCGTCTTAGAATGCGGCAATGGAACCGTTGCCGCTTGTGTGCCACCCCTCGACACCGTGTAACTACGTCAGCGCGGTCACGGCACGGGTCGACCGGCTCAGTGAGGATCTGCTGATCCTCTACTACGAGATCGTCGGCGACATCGATCAGCTACAGCTACCGCCGCAGCGGCGCTCGGCGCACACCGACGGATTGTGGCAACACACGTGCTTCGAAGCTTTCATCCGGCCGGCCGGCGAACGCAGTTACGTCGAGCTGAATTTCTCGCCGTCGAGCGAGTGGGCGATGTATCGCTTCGATGATTACCGCCGCGGCATGACCGCCATCGAGCCGCCGCACGCGCCGAAGATCATCTGCCGGCGGCGCGAGGATCGATTGGAAGCAGACGTCGACGTGCATTGCTCCGGCCTCGTGCCGCAAACGGACCTGCAACTCGCGCTCGCAGTCGTGCTCGAAGATCAGCACGGCGTCATTTCCTACTGGGCGCTCAATCACGCGCCAGGCAACCCGGACTTCCACAACGACGCCGGTTTCGTCTTGAAGTTGCCGCGCGCAGGAGACGAAGAGTGAAGTTCGGCATCGATCGCTTGCTCAGCGAGCCCGCGCTGCGCAGTGCGCTGCACGGCAAGCGACTCGCACTGCTCGCCCATCCTGCCTCGGTCACGTCGGACCTCACGCATTCGCTCGACGCGCTCGCGCGTCTCGACGACCTGACACTGACCGCCGCCTTCGGCCCGCAACACGGCCTGCGCGGCGACAAACAGGACAACATGGTCGAGTCGCCGACGTTCAACGATCCGGTTCACGGCATTCCGGTCTTCAGCCTGTACGGCGAAGTGCGGCGCCCGACCGCAAAGATGATGGACACGTTCGACGTACTGCTCGTCGATCTGCAGGACGTCGGCTGCCGCATCTACACCTTCCTCACCACGCTGCTCTACGTGCTCGAAGAAGCCGCCGCACGCGGCAAGAGCGTCTGGATCCTCGATCGCCCCAATCCTGCCGGCCGACCGATCGAAGGCCTGCGACTGCGCAAGGGCTGGGAAAGCTTCGTCGGCGCCGGTC
>DATJIP010000182.1:0-8954 GCA_035493235.1 Steroidobacteraceae bacterium | reverse complement strand
CTCCGCGTCGTTGGCGAGGGGCGAGCCTCCGACCGCGCCTGCCGCGCTGACCACGGCAGCGACGCGATTGCGGATCTCCGGATACCTCACGAGCGCATCGAGGATGTCGGGCGCTCCCTTCGAGTAACCGATCAACACCAGGCGCGCCGGGCCTGACTCGACCGGCATCGTGAGGATGGCATCGCGGATCTGGCGCGCGTTGTTCGCTGTGCTGGATAGAGCGTCGACCTTGAGCAGCACCTGGTCGTATCCATACCGGCGCAGGTGCTCTGCGACGCTTCCCGTCGGTTCCAGCCACTCCTCGATGCAATCGAATCCGAGACCCAGCACGACTGCTGCAACGAGACGCCGGCGCGAGGGAGCCAGGTCGACCGGTTGTCCGGTCCCGGCCGGCTCCTCCCCGACTCGCGTCAAGGCATCCTCGCAGTGCCGATAGTCGGGCAATCCTGGTCGCGCTTCGAGGACGGCACAGTAGATTTCGCGGAAACGGGCTCGCTCATCGATGACGCTGGCTTGAACAGCCGGCACGAGTACCAGCGGTGGGGTGTCCGTCGAATATGGGACGAGTGGTGCCGCGCACGCAGCGAGCACCAAGCACGCCGCGACCGCGAACAGGAGCGTCGATACACAGCACGTGAGCGACTTGCTCACGCACTCACGCCGCAGGTCGTTGCACATCCTCGGCCGGGTCCAACGCGAGGTGATACGCCACCCAGTACTTGAGAATGTTGCGCACGTAGTCGACGGTTTCGCGACCGATCTTGCGGCCGGCGACGATCTCGACGTTGTTGAACCATTCGTTCGGGTCCAGCCCCTCTTTGGCCGCAATCGTGCGCAGATCCTGGATGCGAGCCGGCCCCGCGTTGTAAGCGGCGAACGCGAAGACGTGCCGATTCAGCTCATCGAACTTCGCGTCGCCGAAGTAGCGGTCGGACACGAACCGCAGATACTTCACGCCGGCATGGATGTTGGAGTCCATCGCATCGACGTTCGCGATGCGCACGTTCGGATCCGCTGCCGTAGTGGGCTTGATCTGCATGACTCCAACCGCGCCGGCAGGACTCTTCAGCTTCTGATTGATCCGCGATTCCTGGTAGGCCTGCGCCGCGATCAGCAGGTAGTCGAATTCGTACTGCTTTGCGTATTTCTGGAAGGACGGCAGCGCCTGCCTGAAGCGGCGCAGATCCTCGGTCGTGCCGGGATTGCGCACCCAACGGTTGTCGCGCGCGTAGCGTTGGATGACGACGTTGCCAAACGTCGTTCCGGGTCCGTGCGTCTTCATGAACGCGGCGAGCGCCTTCTTGAGCTCGACGCTGTCCTTGCGCACGATGGGGCCCATGTGTGCGTCCTTGCGCACGATGAGATCGTCATGTACGCGGATGTTCGGCAGCACTGGCGCCCAGAGCTTCGCGATGTACGCATCGACCACGGTGATCGGCACGACACCGGCATGCGCGAGCTCGAGGATGTCCTCGTCCTCCAGACGCTCGTCGGCAAGCTTGATCTGCACCGGCGGCTTGCCTGCCGCCTGCAACTGGGCATTGAGCGCCGTGAGACTCTCGTAGTAGCTGCTCGAGCGCCGCACAAAAACCTGGCGGCCAGCCAGCGCTTCCACCGAGCCCAATGCAGGCGCATTCGCACCCGTCACCACGACCTCGTTCATGGTGAGATCGTAGGAGATGAAGTCGACTGCCTTCTCGCGCGATGCGGTGACGGTAAGCCCTGCAATTGCGACATCGCCATAGCCGTTCACGATATCCGGGATGAGCCGGTCCCGCGCCGAGGGCAGGAACATCAGGTAGAGCCGGGCATTGGTCGACTTGCCAGCATTGAGCTTGTTGACGAACTCGGTCATGAACTCGTAAGCGAGGCCGCGCGGCTGCAGTCCGTCGTAGAAGAAGAAGGTCCGGCTGTTGGGTACCAGCACGCGGATGAGTCGCCGTTGACGCATTTCGGACAAGTCGCCCTTCCAGGCAACTTTACCGGGTGAGCGATCCTGCAGGACCGCCTCGATCTCGAGCGGCGTCGCCGGCTGCGGCTCGGCGGGCAGCGCAGCAGCCGACGTTAAGCAGCCTGCTGCTACCAGAGCGTTCAGACAGGACTTGAGAAGGCACATCGCCGAATAACGCAGACTGCCACCGTTGCTGAAGCAACGTAGCATTTGCCGCGCCCGCAATGCATCCGTGCTAGGTACACGCGAGATGCTCGCGGTCCTGCTGCCCCGACTCCCAATTGCTAGCCGCGTATTTTGCGTGGAACCTTGCGCCTTCGCGTACGCCGTACGAGGATCCGCGATGAAAGCTGCAATTTTTACATCGACGCTGCTCGCCGTATTCGCGCTGCTGACTTCGCTAACGGCACGTGCGGACGAGTACGACGACACGATCGCGATCTTCAAGAAAGCGGGGCAAAGCGGCACTTTCTTCGCGAAGAGCTACGGCTACGCCGTGTTTCCGACCATCGGCAAGGGCGGGCTGGGCGTGGGGGCCGCGCACGGCAACGGACGCGTCTATGCAAAGGGCAAGCCTATTGGCGAGACGACCATGAACCAGGTCAGCGTCGGCCTACAGGCGGGCGGCCAGGCGTTCAGCCAGATCATCTTCTTCGCGGACCAGCGCGCGCTCGAGGAGTTCACGTCCGGCAACTTCGAGTTCGGCGCGAGCGTGCAGGCCGTGGCGATCACGGCCGCGGCTGGCGCGAGCGCAGGAACGGGCGGTACCAGCGCGGGCGCCAGCGGCGGCAAGCAGGACGCCGCGACAGTCGGAGAGTTTCACAAGGGCATGGCCGTGTTCACCGTCGCGAAGGGCGGCTTGATGTACGAAGCCTCCATCGCCGGACAGAAGTTCAAGTACAAGGCGCTTTGACGGCCGGAAAGGTGAACGCGAGATTGCATGGCAAGAGCTCAGATGGAGACTCCGATGAACACGCTGCATCGATCCTTGCTCTCTCGCTTCTGCGTCGGCGCCGCCACGCTGCTGATGCTCAGCGCCTGTTCGGTGTCGAAGGCCACCAAGGACGCTGTCGCTCGCGCGGACACACGCTTTCAAGAGGCTCAACAGACGCTAGGGAATTCCGAGGGCGGAGCTGTCGAGCTGCAGCGGGCCAGCAATCACCTGGAACAGGCGAAGGCAGCCGTCAAGGGCGGTGACGACAAGCCGGCGCAACGTCATGCGCAACAAGCCGAGCTCGATGTGGATCTCGCGTTGGCGAAAGCTCAAAACGCGACTGTGCGCAAGTCCGCCGCCGAGTTGCAGGCGAGCATAGACCAGCTGCGGCAGGAAACGCAGCGTCCCCGTTAGACGACGCGGAGTAGCTACCATGAAGCGCAACTGTATTTCGATCGCAGTCGCGAGTGCGATCGCACTGGCGGCGGCATGCAGCTCAACCCCTGAGCAGATACCGGAACTCGATATGGCAAAGACCATCGTTCCGCAGGTCGAGGCCTCGGCGCGGGCTGGCGTGGCTGCAGCGAATATCTCGGAGGCACGCAAAGCGCTCGATCGCGCCAACGAGCTGCACGCGAAGGGCAAGGACGTCGAGGACATCAAGTTCGAGGCGAGCGTCGCAACCGCGAACGCCCAAATCGCCAACACGAAGATCGACACTGCGCAGGCACGCGAGGAGATCGAGAAAGGTACTGCCCTACGTCAACAGGTTCTGCTCGACGCGCGCACTCGCGAAACCGAGCGCGTGCAACAGGAGCTCAAGGATCTGCAGGCGAAACAGACCGAGCGCGGCATGGTGGTGACGCTCGGCGACGTGCTGTTCGATACCGGCAAGGCCATGCTCAAGCCAGGCGCGTACACGACGGTCGACCGCTTGGCGCACGTGCTCAATTCCTCACACGGCAGTCACGTTGTCATCGAAGGCCATACCGACAGCATGGGCTCGGACGCGAACAACCAGGCATTGTCGCAGCGGCGCGCGCAGGCCGTGGAATCCGCACTCCTGGAGCGAGGAGTGTCAGCATCCCAGATCAGCTCGGTAGGCAAAGGTGAAACCACACCGGTCGCGAGCAACGATACAGCGTCGGGTCGGCAGGCCAATCGCCGAGTCGAGCTGATCTTCTCGCAAGACGCGAGCCGTGTGGCGACGGACAGCCAATGACGCGTGCCAGCGCCACCGACCACCGCAGGACACATTGAGAGAGTAAGACCATGAACAAGAGGAGTACGACTATGAACAGACTTCTGCGTGCAGCTGCAGTGAGCGTGATAGGCGCCATTGGAGCAATCGCGGTCAGCCAGGCGCAAACCGTGACGTGCCAGAACGCGCAATACGATCCTGACGTGCTCGCCAGGTTTCCGAACATAGCCAAGGCCTGCTCGGACATCGTCTCGAAGAACGGCGAAGATTATGCCCGCGTCACGGCTCGACTCGATCGCGTCGATCCCAGCGGAAGAGTCCAGCTCCGCGTCAAGCAGCCCGATGGCAGCTATTCAAAGCAGCTCTCGATCAGGCCCAAGCCCGATCTGAAAGTGCTGGTAGATGGGAAACCCGCGCGCGTGCAAGACCTCGCCGCGAATCAGGTAATCAACGCGTACGTCAAAGTGCGCGCGCCGGAGATGGCGCTGCCGCCGGCCGATGCGGGGCAGACGTTCGTATTCCTACCGATCGAGGAACCGGAGCAGCAGTTGGCAGCATTGCCGTCGACCGCCGGCTTCCTGCCGCTGATCGGCTTGTTGGGCGGGGTGTCGCTGTTACTGGGTGGATGGCTCAGCGCGATCCGCTACAGTCGTCGTCATTGATCCGTCGCCTCGTTCTCGCCAGAGCGCGGCACGACGCCGCGCTCGCGACGGGCAGGGTTACTCGAGGCTCAAGGACCGGAAGCCGCAGCATCGCTGCCGGCAAAGTGCTGCGTGCGCGCAGCACGAACAGCATCTGCCAGATCGAGTACGGCCGTGGCGTAAAAGATCGAACGGTTGTATTGCGTGATGACCGCGAAATTGGCGAAGCCCGCGAGATATAGCGACCGCTTCCCCGGCACGGGCAGTTCGATGACTGAGCACATACCCCGTGGCAGCGCGTTACTGGAGAATTTCACGCCCTGCTCTCGCAAGTCCGTCACTTGGTGGATCCGCTTCAAGCCCGTGACGAGTTCCGCTTCCTTGCCCGTAGGCAGCTGCACGGACACCATTGGCAGCTCACCAGTAGCCCAGCCGTACGCACGAAGATAACTTGCGACGCTGCCGATCGCATCGGCTGCGCTGCCAGCGAGATCGACGACTCCATCGTCATCGAAGTCCACTGCATACCGGCGATAGCTGGAAGGCATGAACTGCGGCAGACCCATCGCGCCGGCGTACGAACCCTTGAGCTTGAGCGGATCGATGCTCATTTCCTTGGCGAGAAGCAGCAGCTCCTTCAACTCGTCGCGGAAGTACTCCTGCCTTCTCGGGCCATCGAATGCAATAGTCGTCAATGAGTCGACTACCCGGAACGAGCCGGTGTTCTGACCGTAGGCCGTCTCGACTCCGATAATGCCGAGGATGACCTCCGGCGGCACGCCGAATTCCTGTTCCGCGCGCCGCAGAAAAGTGTCGTACATCTCCCAGTATCGCGTCCCGGCGCGAATGCGCGAGGCCGTGAGGAAACGGCTCCGGTACGCGGGATACGAAGGTATGCCCTGTGGCAACAGCAGTGGGTCGGGTCCGATCAAGCGGACGACTGAAGGCTGGTACTGCGCGTCACCCAGAACACGCTCCAGTTCGACGGGATCCAAGCCGTGCTCGGCTTGCATGGCCTCGATGAAGGAGCGCACGTCGGGACGAGACAGATACTCAGTGCTCGCGTGGGCGGCAGTGGTCAGCAGCAGTGCCGCCAGCGCTGCTCCGCACCGTACAAGCCGCGCACCCCGCAAGAATCGGATCTGCATCTGTGAACTGTCTCGTCGCAACATCGCAGAACATAGTGGGTCGCGGGATCGCGCGAGGTGATGACATTCACACTCTGACTCGGCCAGGGGAGAACTGGTGGTGCCGGCTGAGGGACTCGAACCCACGACCCCTGATTGCAAGGAACGGGACTCGCGAGCTCACGCTCCGCCCTACGGTGAGGCAAATCCGCGCAGTCGCGCGACAAGGCGCGACTGTTCGCGACAAGAAAAGCCTTGTTTTAAGGCTCTAATGCGACAGTCGCCCGACCGCTCTGCGACAGTCCTTTCGGTCGAAGCTCGTGCCGAAGGCTGGTCGGATGTCGAATTCCGTCGCATTAGCTTGCAGGCTATTGCACGCGGAGTGTCCACAACGTGTCTACAGAATCCAATGCGCGGAAGTTCACACTCATATATATGTGCGCTGAGGCCCGCTGCGTCCATTTGCCACATCTCGGATCCCGCCGTCCTTCGAGACAACCAACGATCGTGCGCAGCGGGCAATGCCAAACATCGGACTCGTCGCCATGCGTCGGCCGGCGCGCCAGCGTCTCGGAACGCGTCTGCTCATCGAGCTACCCGCTAGCCTCGATCGGGCGATTCCGCTCGAATGCGGCCACACAATCTGCAGACGCGGAACACGGTTCTCCTCGCGAACATTCTGATTACTTCGGAGACGCGATGCCCACTCCAGACCTCACTGCCTTCGTTCACGAGGTCGATGGACGCTCCTTCGCTGGCTGGTTCCGACATGCCGGCTCAGGACACATCGAGGTCCTTGGTATTGGTTTGCTGCAAACGGTCGCGTGTCCCGCCCACGTCGCACCTGCCAATGTCGCTCGTCAGACCCTCGCTCGATTCGTCCGTGGCAGGCAGAGGAAGGGACTCCCGATTCCGTCGGTTGAGCAGATCAAGGCGGCAATGTGTTGAGCACAGATTCTCGCCTTGAAGACGCGAGAACTGACCCGGGCAGCAGCTACATTGCGCCTGGCGGGCCATTCTGCTCTTGAGACCGGTGCAACGCTGTGAGCTCGAGCGTTTTCGCGTACTGCCTAAGACCGTCGGTCTCCAACTCCCGGAACAGCGCGCCCAGTTAGCAAGCGTCAGCAGTTGAACGACAGGTCGCTATAGAGAGTACTCAGGTGAACTCGAATCCCGGCGACTTTGCCAACAATCGCAGCGAAGCTCCACGCCACTGCGACGAACTGTTACGCCTCCTCCTGGACTCTGCACTGGAGCACACGGTCTTTCTGCTCGACCGCGACGGGCGGGTAACTTGGTGGAGCAAGGGCGCAGAGAGAGTCTTCGCCCTGCCGCGCGAGCAGGCCATCGGGATGCCGCTCCAACGATCTTCACTGCGATCGACGAACAGTCGGGACTCCCCGATCTCGAGCGGGCGATCGCGCGCGCCGATGCGATATCGGAGGACGATCGTGAATCACGGCTCGCATCAGCTTCAGGAAAGTATCGTCGATCACAACTGAAACGTGATCCGCCGCCGCCAGCTGATCGCGCAGCGCGCGGATCGCTCCCGCATCTCGTCGTGCTCCGGCCCGCTCTTGTTGAGGACCTGGTCGTCGCTGATCACCCGACGCAATGCCGGATAAAAGATTTCTTCCTCGAGCTGCGCATGCACCTCGAGTGCAAGGCAGGCGTTCGCCAGCAAGGCGCGTTTCCGCCCATCCGGCGTGTCCGCCTTGTAGCGGTGAAAGAGCGCGAAGACATGCGTGTGATCCATGCGGATCATGGTCGTGATGCTGGGAGTCAGGCGGGTCACGGCGTTCACGATACTTCTCCGTTCGGGTACTGCATTTGCGCAACGCCGGCGGGACTTGCCGGTTCCGTGCGAACTCAGTCGTACTCGGCCGAGCCCTGTACCCACAGAAACGATTGGACATCGATCATGTCGCGCGGCCCGAGGTCGCGCTGGTCGCGGCTCACCAGCGCAGCGAGCTCCAGCACGCTTCTGTAAGTGCGCGAGTTCGGACGCGACTGGTACTCGAAGTCGAAGCCATAGGCGCGAGCAGCAGCACGTAGCGTGTTCGGTTTCACGAATATGTGACGGTCAGGCTGCGCGATGAAGCCGAACACGGTAACCACCGGCCAGGTGAGCACGCGGGTCTGCTTGCGCGGCAAGCTCGCGACAGCATCGACCCAAGCCTCGAAGCGAGGCTCGAGCTCTCCCTTGCCGTGCAGGTACGCGAACAGTGCTGCCGCGAACGTTTGCGCGCCGTGGGACGATCTCACCGCGTCGCGTAGGGCCATCTTCTCGAAGGAGAACAGCATGCTGTAGCGAGAGCGCTGCTCGATTCGTAGCGCGCGTGCGGCTATCTCGTCATGTCGACCAGCCCGTAGCAGTGCGCCGAACTCTCCTTCGTTGAGCGATTCGCGCCAAAGCAGATGGCACTGCCATTTGTAGTCACGCTCAGTCTCGATGTAGTCCTCGTCGCTGAAGCCGTCGGGAAAGAAGCGCAGAAACTTGCGTCGGCACCGCAGCGCCCCGCTACCGGCCTCGGTTTTCCGGCGTTCGCCGCGCTCGGCGCGCGAACGCTGACTGGATTCTGCTCTCACGTCGTACTCGCAGCTTTGCTGGGACCGCATCTCGGAAATGCCCCACCCTAAGGCCGAGTTGCGTGGCCCTTGAAAACCGTCCGGCTGTCCCTAGTTTTCCGTCGCCGCCAGGTGGCGGTTTTCAAGGCATTTGCTCTCTACTTCGGAGGTGGAAACTTATGTCAGGGAATTTGCATGGGACATGGCCATCCTTGAATCAGCTCCGCGATGAGGTCAATCGGCTGTTCACCAGCAGAGATGCGGCAGAGACCAGCGGGGCAATGGCCAACTGGGTGCCGGCCGTCGATATCCACGAGTACGACGACCGATTCGCCTTGTTCGTAGATCTGCCGGGCGTGGAGCCGAGCCAGGTCGAAATCACGTTGTCCGATGGCGTGCTCGCCTTGGCCGGCGAACGGGCCACGGAGAAACCGGCTAATCGCAACGAAGGCGAGGTCGCGATGCGGCTCGAGCGCGGCACCGGGCGGTTCTACCGCCGCTTCATTCTCCCGGACAGCATCGACAGTGAGAA